>CAZUPN010000017.1:0-24389 GCA_964622015.1 uncultured Rhizobiaceae bacterium
TTAGGAGTGTTTGTAATGTTAGATATATGGAATTATAAATGGGATTTGGTATTATACCAAATCAAGGAGCAGTTTATGCTGATAAAGGCTACTGCGATAAAAATGCTAAAGCTACAGCGGCTAAAAGAAATCTTCATTTAGCGGCAGTTAAAAAGAACAATATGAAAAACAAGAATAAAGATCTTGATAAATTCTACACCAAGATGAGATCTCCATATGAAAGAGTTTTTAGCAAAACTAATCATCGGGTTCGATATCTGGGAATTGCCAAAAATCAATTCACTGCCTTTATGGAAGCTATTGCCCATAACTTTAACAGAATGATTGTTTTAAATGAGCTTTATCCACCACCGCAAATAACTTAAACAAGAAATTGGGGGAGGCTAAAATCTCCTCTTTTTAGGGAGTTTTACTGAGAGGATTTTACCGAAATAAGTTGGTAGAATTTGTGAAAGTAAAAAATCATTTACACAAAATAGTTGAAACCTCCTTGGATGAGTTTTAATGACGGATCTGGGTTTAAGGCTTGGTCACGTGACCCTTACCTTACATATCTTTAGCTAACAAAATATCACCAGGCTTAAATATTTTGGTTTCTCCGCCGCTAGCTTGAACTTCTACTTCGCCTTCCAAATATATAGCAATTACCATTAACATTTGGACAGCGCCATAGCTAACAATGTTCTATTATGAAACGCCATCATTCTTTTCGACAAGACTAAGCCTTACCATGGCAATGTTTATATTTGCCACCACTACCACAAGGGCATGGTTCGTTACGGCCGACATTGCCCCAGGAGTTGGGATCGCTGGATTTTCGGTCTTTTTTGTCAATATTATTTTTGACTATTGGACTCAGTAAATTTGAATTGACTTGATCATTTAAGCCAGAAAATGCCGGATCAAGTCTGGTTTGGAAGGTTTTTTGGGGCTTGATATTATTGATTAAATTATTTTTCGCAGAATCCTCTGACCCGAAATTAAAATGGACATGGGATAATCTACTTACCACCTGCTCTTCAATTCTAAACATCATATCTTCAAACAAATCAAAGGCATCTTTCTTATATTCAATTAACGGATCTTTTTGGGCATAGGCTCTTAAATTGATGCCGTGGCGCAATTTATCTAAAGATAGTAAATGATCTTTCCATTCAGAATCCATAGTCACTAAAAAAATCTGCTTTTCAATTTCAGCAAAATTATCATCGCCGCACTCAGCTTTTTTATTGACAATAATTTCATAAGTTTTGAAATTAATAAATTCTAGAATTTCATTTTCAGCAGCATATTCTTTTTCAGCTTTGGATTTAATATCTAATTTTATTCCATAAATTCTTCTAACTTCTTCCATAATGCCATCAAGATTCCATTGCTCAGGATAAGAATTTTTAGGAATATGATTGGCAACAATGTCGGCATTAATATCGGTTCTAAATTTTTTAATTTTTTCACTAACCCCTTCAAGATTAATGATTTCATTGCGCAAATTAAAAATAATTTTTCTTTGCTGATTGATCACATCATCATATTTAAGGAGATTTTTTCTGATCTCATAATTACGCATCTCAACCTTATGCTGCGCTTTATATAGGGTTTTGGTAATCCAAGGATGAAAAATCGCCTCATCATCTTTTAAGCCCAAAGTAGAAAGCATTTTTTGTAATTTTTCTGAACCAAAAATCCGCATCAAATCATCTTCCAGTGATAAAAAGAATTTTGACCTGCCGGGATCTCCTTGCCTGCCTGATCTACCTCTTAATTGATTGTCAATTCTTCTACTTTCATGTCTTTCAGTACCTAAAACATAAAGTCCGCCGGCGGCAATTGCGATTTTCTTATCTTTTTTGATTTTTTCTTCTATTTTGGCAATAGTTTCTGCCAATTTTATCGCATCGTTAATTTCTAATTTTGCTTTTTGAATCAGCATTTCAGGATTACCGCCAAGCTTAATATCGGTTCCTCTGCCGGCCATATTAGTTGCAATAGTAATAGTTTGCGGCACCCCGGCTTGAGCGATTATTTCTGCTTCCTGATCATGATATTTAGCATTTAAAATATTATGCGGTAATTTATGTTTTTTAAGTAATTGCGATAAATATTCAGATTTTTCAATACTAACAGTACCAACCAAAATCGGTTGCTGTCTTATATAGCAATCTGCAATGACCTTAACTATTGCGTCAAATTTTGCCGCTTCAGTTTTATAAATCTCATCATCTTCATCAACTCTTGATACTGGTTGGTTGGTTGGTATTTCAACTACTTTAAGATTGTAAATTTCTTCAAATTCAATCGCCTCAGTCATAGCGGTGCCAGTCATGCCAGCTAATTTATTGTAAAGACGAAAATAATTTTGGAAGGTAATTGAGGCTAGAGTTTGATTTTCATTTTTTACTTTAACCAATTCTTTGGCTTCTAATGCCTGATGCAAACCATCAGAGAATCTTCTGCCTTCTTGCATTCTGCCAGTAAATTCATCAATAATAATCACCGCCCCATCTTTAACAATATAATCAATCTCGCTTTTGAAAATTTTATGCGCCTTTAAAGCTTGATTTATATGATGAACCAGCGAGACATGTCTTAAATCATAAAGCGAGGCATTTTTCTCAATGATATTAGCTGATCTTAATAGCCCTTCCATAGTTTCAGTGCCTTCTTCAGTTAAAAAAACCGAACGCTCTTTTTCTTCGATCTGGAAATCTTTTTCTGCTAATTTTGGAATTAAGCGATTTATTTGCTCATAAATTAACGAATTATCATCAGTTGGACCAGAAATAATTAAAGGAGTTCTGGCTTCGTCAATTAAAATTGAATCAACCTCATCAACAATGGCAAAATTTCTTCTTTGAGATACTTCATCAAGGCCATATTTCATATTATCGCGCAGATAATCAAAACCAAGCTCGTTATTGGTTGCGTAAGTAATGTCGCAATTATAAGCCTGCTTTCTTGGCTGATCAGAAATATCGCCAGTTACGCAGCCAACACTAAGCCCTAAAAATTGGTAAATATTTCCCATCCATAGAGCATCTCTTTTGGCTAAATAATCATTAACGGTCACAATATGAACGCCCTCACCGCTTAATGCATTTAAATAAGCAGGCAGGGTTGCAGCTAGAGTCTTACCCTCACCAGTTCTCATCTCAGAAATTCTACCCGAATGCAACACCATGCCACCAATTAATTGCACATCAAAATGGCGCATATTTAAAACTCTTTTCGAAGCCTCTCTTACTACCGCAAAAGCCTCACATAAAATATCATCCAAAGTTTGATTATTATTTAGACGCTCCTTAAATTCAGCAGTTTTTGCCTTTAACTCAGTATCTGAAAGCAACATTATTGCTGCTTCCAAGGCATTAATTTTATTTACCTGACCATAAAATGATTTAACTACGCGATCATTAACTGAGCCAAAAATCTTTTTCGCAATATAATTGAGCATTTTTTGATTATTTTACTTATGAGTTACCATCTTAACAAAATTGTACCCCAGGTTAATCCGCCACCAAGAGCCTCAAGTACCACGATATCACCTGGCTTTATTTTATCATCACCAACCGCGCAATCAAGAGCTAGCGGAATGGTTGCAGCCGAGGTATTGCCATGATTTTCAAGAGTTACAATCACTTTTTCTTTTGGTAAATGCAGTTTTTGTGCCACCATATCTAAAATCCGAATATTTGCCTGATGCGGTACCAACCAATCAACATCGTTAATTGTCATCTGATTATTAGATAAAATTTCACTGACTGATTTGGCCATTTTTTCAACCGCATGTCTAAAAACTTCTTTACCAGCCATATGAATATAGCCGGATTTTTGATTAAAACCAACGCCACTATCGGTTCTTAAAATATCGCAATAATTACCATCAGAATGAAGTTTAGCTGCTAAAATACCATAATTTTTGTCCTCGGTTGCTTCAATAATAACTGCTCCAGCCCCGTCACTAAAAAGCACACAAGTGCTGCGATCTGTCCAGTCAACAATCCGCGATAAAATATCCGCACCAATGACTAAGGCATTTTTTACTTGTCCAGATTTAATAAAATTATCAGCAATATTTAGGGCATAAACAAAGCCGGAACAAACTGCCTGAATATCAAAAGCAAAGGCATTTTTTGCTTGCAGTTTTGATTGAATTATCGTTGCAGTTGCAGGAAAAGTAAGGTCTGGAGTAGTGGTTGCGACAATGATCATCTCAATTTCATTAGCACTCATTTTAGCCTTTTTTAAAGCATTTTTAGCTGCTAAATAGCCAATGTCAGAAGTAAGTTGCCCATCAGCAACAATATGTCTTTTTTTAATACCAGTACGCTCAAAAATCCAGCTATCGCTGGTATCAACCATTTTTGCCAAATCATCATTGGTAAGAAATTTCTCCGGTAAATAAGAACCGGTAGCGATAATTCTGCTATTAAAATTTTTAGACATTTAGATTACCTCGTTAATTTCACCATTAAAATTTGAGTTTTTTACCTCTGCGGTTATTTTATCATTAATCTTATTTTTAACAAGTGAAATTGCTACATTAATCGCATTAGCAAAACCAATTTTATCAGTACCGCCATGACTTTTTACCACCACGCCATTTAGCCCAACCAGCATTGCCCCATTATTTAATCTGGGATCAACCGCCTTAGTAACCCTAGTAATCGAAGGGCCGGCAAGTAAATAACCAAATTTTGACCAAAAGGAAGCTAAAAAACCTTCTTTAATCAGCCCAGAAATCAATTTAGAGGTTCCTTCAATTGCTTTCAATGTAATATTGCCACAAAATCCATCAGTAACTACCACGTCAACTGTCCCCTTAAGAATATCGTCACCTTCAACATAGCCGTAAAAACAATCAGCTAAATCACTATCCTTGATCAGTAAAGCAGCAGCCCGCACTGAATCCCGGCCTTTTAAGTCTTCAGAACCAACATTTAAAAGTCCAATTGAAGGATTGGCAATATTTAATACTACTTTTGCAAAAGCATGACCCATCACTGCAAATTGATATAAAACATCGGAATCACATTCAACATTAGCGCCCATATCCAAAAATACTGTGCAGCGTTTTTTTTGATTTGGAACTGAAGTAATAATTGCAGGACGGTCGATTGAGGGAAGAGAGCGCAAAACAATTTTTGACATCGCCATTAAAGCCCCAGTATTGCCGGCTGAAACCACAGCATCACTATCTTTGCTTTTAACTGAATTTATTGCTAATCTCATACTGGAATTAGTGCCTTTTCTTAAGGCAATTGAGGGCTTTTCGTCAGCTGAAATAAATTCGCTAGTATGAAATAAAAAATATCTCTCCTTAAGATTTAAGCAATTTTGGATAATAGTATTTATTTTATCAGTATCCCCATATAGTAGAAAACTAACGTTAGGATTCTTGGCCGCAACCATATCAGCGGCTTCAATAATGATTTGTGGCCCCTTATCGGCACCCATACAATCTAATGCAATAGTAATTTTATTCGTCACGAATTCAAGTCGTTAAATTGATCTTTGTATAGGCTCTTTAGCGCCAATGAATACTTGAAAGTAGCAGCTATTTTTTAACTTTTTTAACAACCTGTTTATCACCATAATAGCCATCAAGCGAGATTTGGTGAGGTAATTGATATTCACCGGTAGTTTTATTAATAACCACATTTGGTAGATTAGCATCATAAGAGCCATTGCTGCCACGACGCATATTTCTTCTGGATTTTGATTTTTTCTTTTTAGGAACTGCCATAATTTATATCTGAAACTTGTTAACTTTAATTTAGGATATATACTTACAGAAAGGCCATAAAACATTTTATGACCGTCTGTAAGCATATTTAATTTGTTTTTAAGAATTTTACTCTATAAGATCAAAAAGAGCGAAGTTAAAAGAAATCTTTGATAAAATCAATTAATAATTTAAAATTCATTTTAAAACAAGTGGCACTAAGAATAAAATTACTACCAGCCTGCTTTATATTTACTTTGTTAATTTGCTCTGCCTGCAATATTACCAGAATTGACAAAAAAGGCTATATGTTTGACTCTTCTGGCTATGAAACTCTGCAAGAGGGGGTCACAACTAAAGATAGAGTTTTAAGGATTATGGGCTCTCCTACCATAGTTTCTGATTTAAGCAATGAAGAATTATGGCTTTATTATCATGAGGATGTGAAGGAATTATTATTTTTTAAGCCAAAAGTAATCAGCAGAACAGTTATTGCTTTAAAATTTGATAATCAGCAAACAATTAAAGAGCTAAAGAATTACGATTTATCTTCGGAAGAAAAATTAACTTTCTCTACCGATTATACCAAAGCTCAAAATCATGATGAAGGATTTTTCAAAAAAATATTTGGCAATATCGGACAAATAAGGCCTTTTTAATCGGACATCTAAGATGCAATTTGCAAAAAATTTTCCCGATCATCTAAAATCAAAAATTTTGATCTCGCAGTTAATTGGCAAAAAAGTAAAATTAAAATCCCAGGGCAAGGATTTTATTGGGCTCTGCCCATTTCACAATGAAAAAACCCCCTCTTTTACCATTAATGATCAAAAAGGCTTTTACCATTGCTTTGGCTGCGGCGCAAGCGGTGATATTATTGGTTTTGTTATCAATAATGAGGGATTAAATTATAAGGAAGCGGTCATTAAATTGGCTAATGATTATGCTATTGCGATACCAGAAATCAAATATCGGCAAAATGGTGATGAGCGATATGACCAAATCGCAAGAGACTATCTGCTCCTTGCCAAAATTTGCGAATTTTTTGAAAATAATCTCAAAAATAGTAATGCAATCTCAGCATTAAATTACCTAAAAAAAAGATCAATTAGCCTAGAAATCATTAAAAAATTTCGCCTCGGCTTTGCGCCAAATAGCTATGATAGTTTAAATCAATATCTATTAGCACAAGGCTTTACTATTGAAGAAATTCTACGCAGCGGCGCAGTTGGAAAATCAGAAAATAATAAATTATATGACAAATTCCGTAATCGCATAATTTTTCCAATATCAGATAAAAGAGGGCAAATAATTGCCTTTGGTGGCCGCAGCTTAAATAATGATGAGATGCCAAAATATTTAAACTCCTCAGAAACTGCCTTTTTTAAAAAAAGTCAGACTCTTTATAATTACTCTCTAGCCAGAAAAGCAATATTTGACAAGGGCTATACTGTAATTGTCGAAGGCTATATCGATGCAATTGCCTTATATCATGACGGCCTTGAAAATGTAGTGGCCACTCTTGGCACCGCTCTTAGCAAAGATCATTTGCAGGAAATTTTTGCAATTAGTGAAAAAATAATTATCTGCTTAGATGGCGATAATGCCGGTATCAAGGCCGCTAAAAGAAGTTTAGAAATCGCACTTAGCCTGATTAACCCTCAAAAAAATATCCATTTTGCTTTTTTACCAAATCAAATGGATCCCGATGATTATATTAAAGAATATGGCGCCAAGGAATTAGAGAAATTACTGTTACAAAGCCAGTCATTATCGGAGGTTTTATTTGATTTTTCAGCAATTGAAGCCGGGATTGATATTTTAAATAAGAAACAAAAGACCACTCCCGAAGCCAAAGCAAAATTAGAAACAATTTTAAATAAAAAAATTAACCTGATCACCAATCCGGTCTCTAAAAAATATTTTTCTTATTATTGTAAGGATCAGATTTTTTCACTTGGCAGAAATTTAACTCAAAATAAGGCCACTACTCCCAAATTGACTAAAAAAACTCGCCAAAAAATCAGTGCTAAATCAGCTGATGATGTTTTTGCCAAAAATATTATCGCTTTAATGATTAAATTTCCTGATTTTGTCAATTATGAGGATGAAAATTTTAACCTCAGAGAATTACAATTTTTAAATGAGCAAAAAAACGCTATTAAAGATCAAATTATTGAAATTCTAGACAAAAACCCTAATATTAATCAGGATAATATACTGACTGCCCTTGAAAATTGTGATTTTAATGCCAATATTAAGGATATTACCGATCTTTTAGCGTCTTTTGCAGAGATTACCAGAGATAATGCCTTAACCAGCCTAAAAATTTTACTTTTAAAGGAATTATTGTTGCAAATTGATCAACAATATAAAGAATCTTTAAATGATATTGATAAAATAGAAACTCATCAAACCTCAATTATTAACCAAAAAATTACTGAGTTATTTAATTATAAAGTTACTCTTGAAAAAAAAATCTTTGATATTGAAAAAAATTTATAAGGAATTATGCCTAAAAAGAAAATAACAATAGCTAAAATAAAAATGAGCAAGCAAAAAAATAACCAGGTAAAATCTAAAGTGCTGCCTAAAAAGGAAATGGATAAAGTAAAAAAATCTAAAATTACCGATAAGAAGGTCAGTAAAAAAATCAAGATTAAAATCATAGCCAAAAAACCATCCGGCAAAAAACCGCTTAAAATCAATATTGTAACCAAAAAAGCAGAGATTGTACAAAAAAAAATTATTACCAGTAAGGCCAAGGTAAAAGAAATTGCCAAACCGAAATCTGCCCTTAAAAAAACCAATAAAAAAGATCTTAAAATCACTCACAAAACAGTTCCTGCCAAAATCAAAGACAGTAAAAAACCAAGCAAAAAAATTGTAAAAAAGCCAGAAATAAAACAAAAAGCGACCAAAAAAATAGCCGCTAAAACTACTCCTGAAGCAAAGAAAGAAGTCATCAAGCAGCCAAAGATTAAGCTTTCCAAGCAGCAAAAAAAGACTTTGCAGATTAAAAATAAAATTATTGCCAAAGGTCAAAGTGACGAGCTTGAAAAACAAAAAGCTACTGGTAAAAAAGCTGAATCTCACTCAAAAAAATCGACTGACAAACAAAATGATCTCTTAAAATCCAAGGAAAATCTAAATAGTGAATCTCAAGAGCTAGCGGCCATTCAGGATCCTAAATCACTAAGCAAAAAAGAAGGCAAAAAGAATTCTAGCGAGATTGCCACTAAACTAAAAAAACTTTTAGCACTTGGTAAATCACAGGGTTTTTTAACTTATGATCAAATTAACGAATATATTGATTCTGATGTTGATGTTAAAAAATTAGATAAAATTCTAGATATTTTAAATGAGTTTAAAATTCAGGTAATTGAAAAGGAAGATGATTTAGAAAGGCTTTTAGAGGAAGAATTAACCGCCAAGGATGAAGAAAAAAGCCTCAAAAGAAGCGAGGATTCGGTTAAAACCTATCTAAAATCAATGAGCAGCGTTAAATTGCTGACCAGAGAAGATGAGGTAGCAATTGCAATTCGTATTGAAGAAGGGCGCGGCAAAACCGTGAAAGCCCTTTATCAAAGCCCGATGATCATGAAGCATTTTATTGAATGGTATAATGGCCTGGCAAGCGGCAGCATATTGCTTCGCGACATTATCAGAATTGATGAGACTTATAATTCTGAATTAGAAGAAATGATCAAAAACAGCGAACAGCAAGCTGGTAGCGAAAATCAAAATAATAGTGATGATGATTTAACCTCAATTATCACCGATCAATTAGATATAGCGGCAGCTGAAAATTTTGAAGAGCAAACATTTGCTGATGAAGAGTTGGAAGAATTTGATGAAAGCGTAGTTTCTTTTGTTTCGATGGAAAGAATATTAATGCCAAAAATGCTTGATTTATTCCAAAAAATTTCAGAAATCTGTCAAAAAATTCTTGATAAAACTAACAATAAAAATCCATCAGAAACCAAATCTGATAAAAAAATTCAGGAATTAAGGGCGGAGTTTGAAAGACTAACCAATGAAGTTAGTTTTAATGATACTTTAATCAAAGCTTTGGTTGCTCAAATTTATGAAGCACATCATAAGCTAATTGAAACTGAAGTATCACTATTAAGATTGTCACAGCAATACAGTATTGATAAGCTTGATTTCTTGCAAAAATATGTCGGCATTGAATCGGAATCCAAATGGTTAGAAAAAATCATGGCCATTAAGGATAAAAAATGGCAGGAATTTTGTAATAAAGAAAAAAGTAACATCGCTCAAATACAAGAAAATATTCTAAAAATTGCTGCAATTATGGGTCTTGGCTTGCCGGAATTTAAGAGTTTGGTTAATTTTGTTAAAAAAAGCCAGGAAGAAGAATTCAGAGCTAAAAAAGAAATGATTGAGGCCAATTTAAGATTAGTGGTTTCAATTGCTAAAAAATACACTAATCGCGGCCTGCAATTTTTGGATTTAATCCAGGAAGGCAATATCGGCCTGATGCGCGCCGTTGACAAATTTGAATATAAAAGAGGTTATAAATTTTCTACTTATGCCACTTGGTGGATCAGGCAAGCAATCACCAGAGCAATCGCCGATCAATCACGCACCATCAGAATTCCAATTCACATGGTTGAAACCATCAATAAAATTGTCAAAACTTCAAGACAGCTCACTCAAGAATTAGGCCGCTCTCCTGATGCTAATGAGATTGCTGATAAATTATTAATGCCAGTTGACAAGGTCAGAAAAGTGCTTCGCACTTCAAAAGACCCGGTCAGTTTAGAATCGCCAGTTTCAGGTGATGATGAGGATAGTATTCTTGGTGATTTTATCGAAGATAAAACCGCTGTACTACCATCTGACGCCGCCGCTTACTCCAAACTCAAAGAAGTAACCGCTCAAATGTTATCTTCCTTAAGCCCCAGAGAAGAAAGAGTTCTACGTATGAGATTTGGTATTGGCATGGTAACAGACCATACTTTAGAAGAAGTCGGCAAACAATTCTCAGTAACCCGCGAAAGAATCAGACAAATTGAAGCCAAAGCCCTAAAAAAATTACAACATCCAAAAAGATCCAAATTACTGAAGAGCTTTATTCAGGATAGTTAATCAGTATCATTGCAGCGCAGGAATGGGTCTATGACCCATTCTTCATATTCACATCAAGAAACATAAGGATTGGCTCTTGATTTGGCATTTAAAAAGTGGCAAGTTGATTCAAACATTAGGAAGCGGTCAATAGACCGCTTCCTGCTACAGACTTGATACTGCTACATATTCCTAACAAAAATATTTTAAACCAAACATGTTAGAAAAAGATTTTATCAAATTATGCGAAGAAGAGCTCATCAGTCTTGCTAAAAAAATTGAAGATAATGACCTAGAATCATTATTTGACGTTGAATATCTCGATGGCATTCTAACCATCTTTGTTACTACCACCAGTCAAAATTACGTAATCAATAAACATTCGGCGAGTAAAAAAATTTGGTATTCTTCACCTATTAGCAGAACTGATTATTTTTCTTACAATTTAAATCAAAAAAAATGGCTTAATGACAAGGGCCAGGAATTATCGCAAAAATTAATCACAGAACTTAAAAACTTTTAGCAAATATATGACCAAAAAAATTTTACTGATTAATGGTGATGGCATCGGAGCCGAAGTAGTCAGTGGTGGGCGCAAAATCATTGATTTTTTTTCTAAAAATAGTGATAAAAAATTTACCATTGAAGAAGCTTTGCTTGGCGGTATTGCCTATGACCAAACCGGCACTCCTTTTCCGGTTGCAACTCTTGATTTAGCACGTGAAGCAGATGCAGTTTTACTTGGCGCAGTTGGTGGCCCAAAATGGGAAAATCTCGAATATAAATATCGGCCAGAACGCGGTTTACTTGGCATCAGAAAAGAGTTAGAATTATTTGCCAATCTGCGTCCAGCCAAAGTTTTTGATGCGTTGGTTGATAGTTCAACTCTCAAAAAAGAGCTAGTAGAAGGTCTTGATATTATGATTATTCGCGAATTAACTGGAGACCTTTATTTTGGTGAACCTCGTGGAATCAAGACTCTTGAAGATGGAAGTTTAGTTGGCATTAATACCATGATCTATACTTCAAAAGAAGTTACAAGAATTGCCAAAGTTGCTTTTGAACTGGCCGCTAAAAGATCAAAAAAATTATGCTCAATAGATAAAGCTAATGTGCTTGAAGCAACGGAAATGTGGCGAATAATAGTTGAAAAAATGAAAAATGAACAATATCCAGATATCAATCTCAGCCATATGTATGTTGATAATGCCGCCATGCAATTAGTCAGAAATCCTAAACAATTTGATGTAATTGTTACTGGCAATATGTTTGGTGATATTTTATCAGACATTGCCTCAATGCTAACCGGCTCTCTTGGTATGTTACCATCAGCTTCTATGGGCCAAAAATTAACCAATGGCAAACAACATGCATTATACGAACCGGTTCATGGCTCCGCCCCGGATATTGCCGGCAAAAATATCGCCAATCCAATTGCAACCATCTTAAGCGTGGCAATGATGTTTAGATATTCTTTTGATTATAATTTAGAGGCAGATGTAATTGAAAAAGCAGTAGAAAATGTTTTAAACCAAGGATTTAGAACCAATGATATTGCCAAGTCAGGGGATCAAAAAGTTTCCTGCACCAAAATGTCTGAATTAATCATTAATCAAATTGCCGATATTTTTGAAAGAGCATAAATTGATCAAAATATTTTCTATCATAATTTGCTATTTGGTAATTAATAATGCCTTTGCGCAAAATATTCGCCAAACCAGCTTTGATAACCGGCCCTATTGCGAACAAAGCGGCGGCATATGGCGTAAATATGGTAATAGTTGCTCAAATGACTGCCAGGCAAATCTTGATAAATATCCTAATTGCCTGGATAAAATTGTTTATAGTTGTGATTGTGGCCCAAATAGCTGTTGGAACGGCGCTAAATGCCTTACAATTAGGGAATATAAAATAACATTTAATCAATTAGAAAAGAAAAGATTACAAGAACTCGATGATCAAAAAAATAAAAAAATTGAACTTAAAAAATCACATGAAAATAAAGATCCATCTTTCTTTTCGGTACTGACAGATAAAGTAAAGAAACCTATAAATTCAATTACCAATAATAATTCAAATCAAGAAGAGGTACTACCATTAGTACAAATTCCAATACCAGCAGCAATCACTAATAATATCGCACCAACTAAACCTACAACTACCAATACCGCCACGCAAAATGATGATAGTCAATTTGAGGTACCGCCAGTATTTAAACAAATGATGGATCAAAAAGCTGCCAAGCAAATTGATCAGGCAATAGCTAACTCAATTGCTAATACTATTAGCAATAATAAAAATCGGTAGCTATAACTATACTAATTACTATTACTATTATACTTAGTTATCACTACTATCCTTCCCGCCTTCGCGGGAATGATACGAGAACAGTGATGATGGCACAGCAATAGTGAGGGCGACATGGCAAAAACAGGTATGGCAGGAGGAAACAAAATGATAGTATTAGAAAAAAGTTTCAGGTAGTTTTAATATATACCATATATTTTTTAACGTTTATTTTAAAATGTCAGATCGAATTTATTATTTAATTCTCAAACTACTAAACCGTTTATTTGGAGTAGCTTTGGTCATTTTTTCATTTGTTTTATTTTTGGCATTATTTAGTTTTAATGCCAACGATCCTTCTTTTAACAGCATTTCCAGTGAAGAAAAAATCAATAATTGGATGGGGATTTTTGGATCTCATATTGCGGATTTATTATTTCAAATGCTTGGTTTATCGGCATTTTTCTTGTGTTTAATTATTTTTAGTTTGGGAGCCAAAATAGCGAGCCGCTATGAGGTTAAAAATTTATTGCCAAAATTAATCCTGACTCCTTTTTGTTTACTGGCATTATCAAGTTTTTTTGCAACTTTACCAGAGCCAAAATGGTGGATTTTTAGTAGTTTGGGAGGGGTTAACGGCCATTTTATCCTATCAAAAATCGAGCATTCAATTCAATTGCCGGATTATTTAATTGCTATTATCGTTTTAATTTTATCATTAATGTCATTATCGCTAATAATTGAGGCTTCAATTGCTGATTGGCAATATTTCTTTCGTTATCTCTTGGTAACAATTCGTTTAATTTCTGAAAAAATAATCAAAATAATTGCTAAATATTCTGTTATTATCTTTGTTAAAATTAATCATCAAAAAAACCTCTCTTGGCCAAGAAAAATCTACCCAATTGATGATGAGAATAATCAAATGCAAAAAACTGTGATCGCTAAAAACGCAATAAATACCCCTATTACGCCAAATCTAAAAGATCCAAAGGCTGATAAAAAGCTTAAGAATAAAACCAAGGAGATCATTAATAATCTTAAATCTGCTTGTGGATATATGTTGCCACCAGTTGATTTATTAATTGATCGCAGCAATGAAAATAAAGATAAAAAAATTAATCCTGCTTTGGTTGAAAGTCAGTCAAAAATGCTGATGAAAGTTTTAGAAGATTTTGGAGTCTATGGTAAAATTACCGGCACCAAATTAGGCCCGGTTGTTACTTTGCATGAATTTGAGCCAACTTCTGGCACTAAAGCCTCAAGAGTAATCGGACTTTGCGATGATATTGCCCGCTCAATGAGCGCAGTTTCAGCAAGAATTGCGGTAATTCCGGGTCGCACTGCCATTGGAATTGAATTGCCAAATCCTAAAAGAGAGATGATTTTTTTAAGAGAATTAATTGAAAATAAAGATTATAAATATTCGCAAAATTCTCTGCCAATAATTTTAGGAAAAAACATCGCCGGCGAATCAATAATTGTTGATTTAGCCAAAATGCCGCATTTACTTATTGCTGGCACTACCGGTTCCGGTAAATCAGTAGGTTTAAACGTTATGATTTTATCAATAATTTTTAAATTACGCCCTGACGAATGCCGCTTTATTATGATTGATCCTAAAATGCTCGAGCTCTCAATTTATGACGGTATTCCTCATTTATTAGCACCAGTTGTAACTGAAGCCTCAAAAGCGGTAATTGCACTAAAATGGGCGGTAAATGAAATGGAAGAAAGATACCGTCTAATGACCAGTCTTAATGTCAGAAACATTGCCGGTTATAATGAAAAAGCCGAAAAAACCATCGCTGAAAATAAAAAATTATCAAGAAAAGTTCAAACTGGATATGATCCAACTAGCGGCAAACCAATTATTGAAGAAATTGAATTTGAAGCGAAAAAATTACCGCTAATTATTATCATTGTTGATGAGATGGCGGATTTAATGCTGGTTGCCGGCAAGGATATTGAAAATTCCGTACAGCGCTTAGCACAAATGGCAAGAGCGGCAGGTATTCACTTAATTATGGCCACACAGCGACCATCAGTTGATGTAATTACCGGCGTTATTAAAGCTAATTTTCCAACCAGAATCAGCTTTCAAGTAACCTCTAGAATTGACAGCAGAACCATTCTTGGCACTCAGGGAGCAGAACAGCTTTTGGGTCAAGGTGATATGATTTATATGTCTGGAGGCGCCAAAATGCTCAGGGTTCACGGCCCATTTTGTTCTGACGGCGAAATTGAAAATATTGTGCACTTCATTAAAGCCCAGGATTTCTCAGAATTTGATCAGTCTAATAAAGTTTCATTTGATATGGCGCCAGAAGAATTTGATGATAATAATCAGGATTTTGAAAGTAGCGGCAATAAGGAAGCTGATTTATATCAAAAAGCAGTGGCAATTGTTAGAAGAGATAAAAAAACTTCAATTAGCTATGTTCAAAGACAATTAAGAATTGGCTATAATCGCGCCGCAACCTTAATTGAAAAAATGGAAGCTGACGGCATTATCTCAGCACCAAATATCGCCGGCAAAAGAGAAATAATTGAATAATTAAAATGAAAAAAATCAATATCAAACAATTATTTAACGATGATTGTCAATTTATCGCCGGGGCTCATAATATCGGTCAAATCCCCATTCATAATTATCCCGAAATTGCCTTTGTTGGCGCTTCTAATGTCGGTAAATCAAGCTTAATTAACGCAATTGTTAATAAAAGAATTGCCATCACTTCCAAAACTCCAGGCCGAACCAGGCAACTTAATTTTTTTAACCTTTGTGATCAAATAATGTTGGTTGATATGCCGGGCTTTGGCTATGCCAGGGCCAGTAAAAAAGAAATTGCCAATTGGCAAAAAGTCAGCTTTGAATATTTAACCAGCAGAAGCAATCTTAAAAGAATATTTCTACTAATTGATCCAATTAAAGGCCTAACTAAACATGATCAGGAGGCAATCAATATTTTTAATGCTTTGGCGGTTGGATTTCAAATCATCATCACCAAAATTGATAAAATCAAAAATGACGAGCTGTTAAAAATAATCACAAAAATTGAAATAAGTGGCCAAAAATGGCCAGCCCTTTACCCAAAAATCATTACCGCAAGCAGCTTGCAAAAAATTGGTATTGATAAAATTCAAGAAGCAATATTTGAGATAATTAAATGAAAATATTTTTGACAATATCTATTACTAGTATTATCTTGCTCTTACTTGTTTATATAATCAATTACGCTACTTATAACGGTGATAAAAAATTTAATCTCAAACGCTATTTCCTGACAAAATGTTAAAAACACAAAAAAAGGTTAGAAATTCCAAATCTCTTAATGGCAAAAATAATCTTAATCATCAAACCAATCTAACTCCAAGGCAAATCGTTGAAGAATTAGATCGCTATATTATTGGCCAAAATTCTGCTAAAAAAGCAGTAGCTATCGCTCTAAGAAATCGCTACCGCAGAAAACAAGTTGAGAGCCCTCTAAGAGAAGAAATCGTACCTAAAAATATCTTATGTATTGGCCCCACCGGAGTTGGTAAAACCGAGATTGCACGTCGCTTAGCTAAACTTGCCAATGCTCCCTTTATCAAAGTTGAGGCTACTAAATTTACCGAAGTTGGTTATGTTGGTAGAGATGTTGATTCAATAATTCGCGATTTGATCGAAGTTGCGATCAAAATGTTCAAGCAGGAGATGAAAAAAGAGATCTTAAAAAAAGCCGAAATTAACGCGAAAAATAAAATATTGAGAGTTTTAGTTGGCAATAGCGCTACTGAGGAAACCAAAGACAAATTCCTTAAAATGATCGAACAAGGCGAATTAAATGACAAGGAAATTGAAATTGAAGTTCTAGACTCTATTCAGCCAAGCAACAGTTTTGATGTTCCTGGTGGCCATATCGGCATGATTAATATCGGCGAAATGATCTCAAAGGCAATTGGCGCTGAAAAAACCAGAAAAATTAAAACTACTGTCGCTGAAGCTCTGATAACTTTAACTGAAGAAGAAAGTAACGCCTTAGTTGATCAGGATAAAATCATTAAAATTGCAATTAAAGCCGTTGAAAATGACGGTATCGTATTTATTGATGAAATTGATAAAATCTGTAACCGCAGCAGTTTAAAAGGCGGAGGAGATGTTTCGCGTGAAGGGGTGCAAAGAGATTTGCTGCCGCTAGTTGAAGGCACCACTATCACTACCAAGCATGGGCTGATTAAAACTGATCATATTTTATTTATTGCTTCCGGTGCCTTTCATGTTGCCAAGCCATCTGATTTGCTACCGGAATTACAAGGCAGATTTCCAATCAGAGTGCAATTACAACCTTTATCTGAAAATGATTTAGTCAGAATTTTAAAAGAACCAGAATCAAATCTAATCAAACAATACAAAGCTTTGATTGCGGTTGAAAAAGTAAATTTAGAATTTTCAGATGATGGGGTTGCAGAAATTGCCAGAATTGCCCATAAGGTTAATTCTGAAATTGAAAATATCGGAGCAAGAAGACTTTATACTTTGCTAGAAAAAATTCTTGAAAATATTGGCTTTGACGCCTCGGAAATGAAAGAGGGATCGCTGGTAAAAATCAACAAAAAATATGTTGAAGAACATTTAGGAGATCTTATTTCCAGTAAAACCGATCTTTCGAAATTTATTTTGTAAAAAATGGAAAATAACAATAGTAATTACGACTCAAATCAAAAAGAGAATTTAATTAATAAAAAGCAGCAGCTTTTTATAATCAAAATAGTGATTTTATTGTTATTAATTCTACTGCCCTATTTTGGCTTAAAATATTATATCGATAATAAGGTTAACGACCTTAAATCGAAATCAATCACTTCACAAGCAGCCACTGAAGATGAAGTTTTTGATTTGAGTAGCGAATATAAGAATGATGGCAGCGTTAATTACACTACCGATGATATTGATTTGGACTTAACTATTGATGAATTAAAGAAAAATAAAAATAATTTAACTTATCGGATTTTACTTAAAAATCAGATCGCAATTAAAGATTTAAACCAGGAAATTAGTGATTTAAAATCAGAACTAGAAAAACGTAAAAATCAAGAATCAGTCATGAGAATCGTTTATTCATACTCTGATCTCAGACAAAAAATATTCTCCGGCCAAAATTGCAATACTGAATTAAAAGATTTTGAATTATTGATAATTAATAATGATTTTTTAGAAGATAAATATAATGCTCTTGCCGACAATTTAAAAGATTTTAAATCTGCAAAAATTCTAGCTACCGACTTTCGAAATTTAATCCCGCAAATCATCGCTTCCCAAAATAATAATCCAAATGATGGGCTAATTCAAAAAATTAAATATAATCTCTCAAAATTAGTGGTAATTCGAAGAATCGCTCATCCCGAAATTGATGATTTAGATGGAATTTTACTACAAATAGAAAATGAAATTGCCAGCGAATCCTACAGTGACGCCGTTAATTTGGTTACTAAAATATCGGATCCGAAATCTAATATTTTAGAAGAATTTTTACTTAATTTAAATGCGGCAGCAAATGTCAAACAGCTCGACTCCGAAATATTATATTACCTGAAAGCAATCGCTTCAAATAAATAAAAATATGTTTACCAGTTTAATTTTACTATTTAGTGCGTTAATAATTGGCTCCTCACTGGCCTGGCTACTTGATAATAATGGATCGGTAATTATTAATTGGCTTGGCTATGAAATCACCACCGATATATTGACAATCTTGCTGATATTTTTGTTTTGCGCAGCAATGATTTTTGCCATCACTTATTTACTAGCCAAAATCCTATCACTGCGCTTCCCGTTTTTTTTAAAATTCTTTGCTGCCAAGAGTCAAAATAAAACAATGCAAGGGCTGGTAAAAAAGCACTTACAAGCAATTGATCTATTGCCGGAACTCCTTCTTGCAATTGAGGTTAAAGATATTAATAACGCCAATTATTACCAAAAAAAATTCTCTAAATTAATCAAAAATCCCAATTTAAATAATTTTTTTCTGGGCCAGATTGCTGGTGGTGAAAAAAAATTTGCGCTTGCCGAAGAATATTATCACAAGATTTCTGAAAATAAATTTACCAAAATATTAATTATCAAATCAAAAATTGAGCAAGCGCTTGAAATTAAGGATGATATCACCGCAATTACCTATGCCAAAGAAATTCTCAAATTAAGAAAAGAGGATCTAGAAATCGCTAAATTATTGTTTAATTTATATAAAAAAAATGGCAATTGGCCTGAGATCAGAAGCCTGATTAATCAATATGACGTTGAAAATTTCACTGATGATTTTGAAAAAAGAGATATTGTAATCATTAATAGCGCTTTAGCTTTAGATCTTTACCAAAAAAAGCAATTTTTTGCCGCAATTAAACATTGTAAAATTGCACTAAAAATTGAGCCAAATTTTTTGCCGGTATTAGAAATAAAACTAAAATCTTATATTAAACAGGGTCTTGCCTTCAGGACTAAATGGCTTATAAAAGATTTATGGCCAACTTCCAAAAATCTGATTTTAGCAGAAATTTACGATTTAACTAATCATAAATTAAGCGCCAAAGATCGAATTGCTAAAATCAAAAAATTAGTCAAAGATCAAGATCATTATCTAAATAATCTGGCAATTGGCTTAATTGCTTTTAAGGTCGGTGAGTTTGAAACCGCCAAGCAATATTTAGTAGCCTCCTTAAAGCAAGAAAAAACCAGCAAAGCCTATAAATTACTAGCAGCTAGTGAAAAATTCCTGGCAATTAAAAGCGGACTTGATAAAACCAGCAGCTACAAAGAACAATATCAAAAATACCTCCAAAAAGCCGCATCACTACCAAAATCCGGCCAGTATATTTGCTCAAAATGCTCAAATAGCAGCCTAAAATGGAGCCCTAATTGCGCTTCTTGTATGGCTTATGATGGTATAAAAGTGTAAGGGGTGTAATAAGGACAGCTCTAATAGCAACAATATTATACTAAAATCCATATAAAATACTACATCTGGATCTTGGTATTAATCCTAATTTAAACAAAATGACGCAAGATCTTGAAAAAATTATTAACCAGGCCTTTGAGAATAAGGATCAGATCAATAATAAAACTACCGGCGATATCAGGGATGCAATTGAATTAAGCATGAAAATGCTTGATAGTGCCAAAGCAAGAATAGCAAATAAAATTGCTGGTAGCTGGCAAGTAAATCAATGGCTTAAAAAAGCAATTTTGCTTTATTTTCGCTTAAATGATAATTATCTAACCAAGCAAACTAATCATAGTGGCGATGCCTTATCTAGCTATGATAAAATCCCGTTAAAATTTTCTAAATGGCAGGAGCAAGATTTTAGATCTTGTGGCTTCAGAGCGGTCCACGGATCAATTGTCCGCCACCCATCTTTTATCGCCAAAAATGTAATCTTAATGCCCTCTTTTGTAAATATCGGCGCCTATATTGACGAAGGCACCATGGTTGACACTTGGTCAACTATCGGCTCTTGTGCCCAAATTGGCAAAAATTGTCATATTTCCGGCGGCGTTGGTATTGGTGGAGTTTTAGAACCGCTCCAGGCAAATCCAGTAATCATTGAAGATAATTGTTTCATCGGCGCCAGAAGCGAAATTGCTGAAGGAGTAATAGTTGAAGAAGGTGCGGTAATTTCAATGGGAGTCTATATCGGATCTTCAACCAAAATCATCAATCGCACCACCGGCGAAATATTTTATGGCCGAGTCCCTGCCTATTCAGTTGTAGTTCCTGGTACCATTAGCAGCAGCATGATTGACAATCAAGCCATCTCCTTATATGCCGCAATAATTGTCAAAAAAGTCGATGAAAAAACCAGATCAAAAACTTCAATTAATGAGCTATTAAGATATTGATTAGATGTTTGTTATCCTCAAACCCAAAATTAACTAAAGGATAGGACTTAAAAAAGTTAATTTTGGGTAAGAAATGGTATTATAATATATTGCACCAATTTGATTTTACAGGAGAAGATGGAGAAGCGCCAGGTCGATCTTCCATATCAATTGCAATATGCTTTCTTGGATCTTGGGGCCTTATATCATAAGCATCGCGATGTCTATAAGCAACTTTTGAAGAATGGATTGACTTTTCTAACCCTACGCCAAAATCATTATCCCAAATATATTGTTTCTCCCGTTTTTCTACTTCTTCAGTGATCATATCGCGCAGATCATCACCTAAAGTTGTATCAACCGTAATAACACTCATACCCATGAACTCTTCATTGCTTAGTATTGACTTTACCAAAATTCTAATCATATCAACAACTGCTTCTGAATATTTAGGAGGATGTGGTACAATGCGATTCGCAATATCAGAAGAACCATCTGGCTTGACACTAGTATGCCGATAATATTTATTCACCACTTCATTTAAAAAAACCTTACGAGCTATATATCCAGCCAATAAATCAATTTCAGCACCAGTACCGGTAATTTTTGCCAATCTAGCAAGCTCTTGAGTATCTTCTTCTCTAAGACCTACCGATATATGAGTTACTAGGTCTCCAATTAAGGGAATCTCATCCACTATTTTTCCAAAAAAGTCGGTAGCTATTGATTTTTTACATTCTCGAACCGCATCCTTTGCCAATTCAAGATTGATACTAGCCTTATGTGCAATTTTAAGTATCACAGTAAAAAGCGAGATAAATTGCTCATACTCTTTTCTTCTTGAGCCCTCCTTAATTCTCTTAATCTCCGAAACTTTAATATCTAGCTTTTCTCCTTTTAAACAAATAATGTCGGCAACATTTTCTTGATGTTGCTGAAAAGCCACTTGGATTTCTAAGAGACCTAAACTAAAAACCTGAACTAACCTCTTAACCCTTCTCTCGGCATTAGGAGTAAGACTAGTAGTACTTAAGGGAGAGTCAATGATAGGAGAAGCGCTATTGGCATTAGTTTTAGGAGAAAAGCCTGGGAGCCTGGGTGAAGCGACACCAGGAGAATATGATGATGATTTCTTTAGTGGCGAAACCTTGTCATAATTACGCTGCAATGCTCTCTCAATCCTGCCGTTAATACCAACATATGAACTTCCTGGCAAGGTAAACTCTAATAACGTGTTATTATTCTCAATAGCGGTCGCAAGCTTTTCTTGCATATCTTTATTAGCATAGTTATTGCCATCTAGATTAATTGCCAACAAATATTTGTTAGATGTAATTATGTCGGTAATTAATTTATAGCTGGCTTTATCAAGTTTAACTCGAGAAGCAGTTATTTTAAGAAATTTAAGTGACGTATTGTTTTTAAGGGCATCAGCAAATATTACAAAAATATTATCACAAATATTATCCAATATAAGAGTTTCGATTGTATTTTTAGATAATAGCCCCACCATTGCAGTAGCCGCATTTTTTTTAAAATGATTGCCAGATAAATCAAGAGCTTTGAGTGACGAATTAGCAATCACTGCATTAATCAGCAATGATAGATTATTATCAGTAAACTTATTGTGTGCTAACGATAGAGATTCCATCATGGTGCAATCTGGCAATATTGTAACAAGAGCAGTGACAAATTCTGATGTGTAGTCTTTTGAGAGGAGCTCGCCCTTTAAATTAACTTTCGACAGCACAACATCTTTACAATCCACAATTCCTGTACGCAAATCTTTAACCCCCCCTCTGAACTTAACACCAGATGACTCAAGCGATGATGATATTCTATTAGATTGGAAATCGCCAGTAAGTTCTATAGATCCGCGCCTCCTGCCATCTTCTGATAGCCTACTATAATTCATAAATTGACTCCAAAATCATTGCTTAAAAAACTAAGACTAATGGTAATCACAATTACTCTAACCAACAATAATTTTTAAAAATTGATTTCAGATAATTTTATATGCTTCAAAAATCAACCAATATCAATCATGATCAAAAACCTTGGCAAATATTGTCTCAACATTCTTGGTATAATAGCTAAAATCAAAAATCTTATCTAATTTTTCAGCACTGATCTTGCTTGCAACATTTTGATCATTTTTAAGTAAGGTTAAAAAATCAAGATTTTCTTGCCAGACTTTCATGGCGTTATTTTGGACGATTTTATAGGCTTCTTCACGTGAGATTTTAGCTTCTTCAATTAATGCCAGCAAGACTCTTTGCGAAAATACCAGCCCGTTTAATTTACTGAGGTTTTTTTGCATATTTTGTGGATAGATTACCAAATTCTCAATCATATTAGTGAGGCGGTTTAGAGCAAAATCAAGGGTTACAGTGGCGTCAGGAGCAATCATTCTTTCCGGAGCTGAATGCGAGATGTCTCTTTCATGCCAAAGGGCAACATTTTCAAGCATTGGCGTCACATAGCCCCTGACAATTCTAGCCAGGCCAGTTAAATTCTCGCTTAATACCGGGTTTCTTTTATGCGGCATTGCTGAGCTGCCTTTTTGGCCTGGTGAGAAAAATTCTTCAGCCTCCAATATTTCAGTTCTTTGTAAATGCCTGATTTCAACCGCAATATTTTCAATTGAAGAGGCAATTACCCCAAGAGTTGCAAAGAAAAAAGCATGGCGATCACGCGGAATTATTTGTGATGAAATTAATTCCTCTTTTAAACCCATTTTTTTTGCCACATAGTTTTGAACAAAAGGATCGACAGTAGCGCAAGTACCAACTGCACCCGAAATTGCACAAACCGCAATTTCTTCTTTTGCCTGCTTTAATCTTTTTAAATTTCTGGCAAATTCAGCGTAAAATCTTGCCATTTTTAAGCCAAAAGTAGTAGGTTCAGCATGGATACCATGTGATCTACCAACACATAAGGTATTTTTATGATCAAAAGCTTTCTTTTTTAAAGCGGCTAGTAAATTTTCAAGATCGGTAAGCAATAAATCACTAGCCTGGCTTAATTGCTTAGAAAGACAAGTATCAAGTACATCGGAACTGGTCATGCCACTATGAATAAATCTTGAAACTTCTCCAACTGACTCTGATAAATTAGTCAAAAAAGCAATCACATCATGCTTGGTCACTTGCTCAATTTCTAAAATCCGCTGCACATCAAACTTACCCCGAGCCCAAACTTCTTTAGCACTACCCTTAGGGGCAATACCCAGCTCTTCAAAAGCTTCTAAGGCGTAAGTTTCAATTTCTAACCAGATTTGATATCTATTTTCATCTAACCAAATATTAACCATCTCTGGCCGCGAGTAACGAGGAATCATATGTTTTTATTATAAAAGTTAAGGCAATATTATCTTTTTTGTCATTCAAGCAAAGGCGGCAATCCACCTTGCAACAATCGCGATGTTGC
>CAZUPN010000018.1:0-24318 GCA_964622015.1 uncultured Rhizobiaceae bacterium
TAGCTCGGTTGTTGCCACATTTGATGATTTTTCTAAAATTCCATAATCAACAGAAATGTCATCAGCATCAATATAATTGGCTAAATTAATTGATTTGCAACAATCTTTCTGCGTTGCATTATTCATGGATTTTATAGCAATTTCTAGCTGCTGGCTTAGATATTTTTTTGCTTCTTGCAAATAAACATTGCTTTGTAATAAAAAAATTCCTGCATTCCACAAATATCCACCATCTTTTAAAAATGATGTTGCGGTTTTTTTATCTGGTTTTTCAGTAAATTTCTCTACTCTAAAGCAGTTGCTAGAAATAGGTTGTAATTTCTTAATATAGCCATAACCAGTAGCCGGGAAGCTTGGATTAACGCCGAAAGTCACAATTTTATCTGTTATAACTTCCATACCGTTTATTATTGAAGCTTCAAATAATTCTTTTGATTCAATAAGATGATCAGATGGTAAAATTAATAATTGCGCATCTTCCCTTTCATAAATTTTTTGGGCTTGAAGGCAAGCGCACATTATGGCAATTGCAGTATTTTTTGAACAAGGTTCTAATATGATATTTTGTGGTTTGATATCTAATTTTGCATATTCATCCAAAACAAAAAATTTATGCTCTTCATTGGTAATTACTATTGGTGGTAAAAAAATATCTTGATTACCAACCAGCATTAGAGCTTTTGAAAATAAAGCTTCTTTACCAAAAAGATTATTCAAAAATTGTTTAGGCATTTTTTGCCGCGATAAAGGCCAAAGCCTGGTGCCAAAGCCACCTGATAAAATAACAGGAATAATTTTCATCTTGATTTATAAAGTAAATTTTTTGGTATATTCATTAAATTTTTAAAATTTTAGCAGTTAATTTGGTTATTACTGAGATCCTGAATAATTGATACTGCTTACTCTACTCATGAGACCTATTTTTCTTATTTTGCTTCCGAATTTGCTTGATTTGACGCAATATCTCCAGTTGTTCTTTTTTGCTTTTTGCAAAAATTTTACTAGTAACTCTTAATAATAGAGGTGACTTGATTCTTATGGGAAATTTAAATCTAGCTTTTGATTTTAAGGATAACATTAAAGATTCAAGAATTGGTTTAGATAATTTTCTATCCCTCTTTTTTGCATAACTATAGTCACGAGAAGCAATGTCCTCTATTTGTTTTTTATCCTAGATTTGCTAAGCAACAGATATCTTAATATTTTGATTGATACTAGCGAAATATGAATATTCCTGATTCTTTTTAAAAACAAAGAAGTGCTTAACATTAAGCCTTTAATAGCAATATTGCTGTTTTGATTTTTGATCTTTTTTAATACGGAGGGGATTTGCTCTTTGAATTTAAGTATATCGGTGGCAATATCATCCTCGGTTACAATATTTTCTAAAGGGCGTTGTTTTTTGGCAAGATCAATTGCAAAATCTACATCTAATAAACATTTTTCTGCCATAACCGACATCTGATCCCAAGTGGCGCACATCCCCATTGCAAATAATTCGGTGGCGGAAAATTTTACCATTGCTTCAGTTGCTAGCCCAGAGCCAGACCAAAATATAACTGGCATTTCCATTGCAATTGCCTCAATTGGGGTATAATGACAATGATGCGCTACCATACCAAGCTCAACATAAACCCGACAATAAGACATTTGGTCATATAAATCAGAAGCATTTTTTAATTGACCAACTATACCATCATCAACTAAAGTTTTTAATTGCATTTCTGCTTTAGTGTTTTTGCCAAAAATTTTGTAAGATAGATGACCAAAATGTTTGATAAAATTGCTATAATAATGGAATAGCTCCCGTGTTGCCGATGAAATTACCGTTCCTAAAACTGGCTTGCTTTTTTTGCCCTTCCAAAGATATTTAATAAAATTGGACTTTTTGCGAGTTAAATATCCAATATAAGCCATTTTGTCTTTCCTGCCAATTAATGGATTTTCATATCTTGGAAGACAATGAAGCGCCGGGCAATATAAAACATTGTAATATAAAGAGAGTTTTACAATCGCACTCCAAGATGGATTGCAATTTTTTGAGCTATTCATGCCAACAGAATAGTGACCGCAATATCTAAGCAATATGATACCATTATAGCCCATCTCTAGTAATTTTAATGATACATCAATTGAAGCGGCAACATAAATAATGCCAATATATTGATTGAGAATTTTAATATCTTGTTTGGCGATGCAGCTAGTGCCATATGATTTATCGTAAATTTTAATTTCCCTAATTTTATTAGCTATAGATCTTGGTAAGGTACAATTTTTTCGCCATTTTGGATAATCATCTGTAGTTTCGTCATCATAATTCATTCCTTGATAATACTTTAAATCTCCAAATATTTTTATTGGTATAACCTCAAACCCAGTCTTAAAAAAACGCGGCAATTCTTCATTTCTAAGAGATTCGTGACAAAATCCCCATAAGATTCTGGTCCGTTTTTTCTCCTCTTGGTCTTTGAAATTTTTCTGATCTAGATAAAATTCTTGCTTGTCAGCTATATTGTTTAGTAAATTCTCGCAGGTTAAATATAGGTCCTGGGCCTGATTAATAAGCTTTTTTTCGCTAAAAATTGTATCTAATATAATTTGGTTATTTCTAGCCAAATCTTTGGCATATTCTATATCTTTTAAACATCTAATTGCTCTTTTTTTTGCCTCTCTGTAATCTTTGCACATTCCAGCTTTTTTTGCTCTATTTAAACCAATAGCTTGTATTAGCTGATGTCCAATAACTGAAGTTTGTAAAAAAAGTACCGGCACACCCATGGCAATATTTTCAAGAGCAGTATATCTGGTATGATTGTTAAAGCGTGAGGAAGCCATAAAAACCCTAGTTTTTGCATATCTTTTGAGCATCTCTTCATAATCATCTATATATAGCTGAATTGAGTTATCATTTTTATAAATATCATTTTTACCAATTATTATGTGCTTGATGTCACTAAAAAATTCTTTGAATAAATCATAATCTTTTAGAGCGTGAGGCGAGGATGGAAGATATGATATATTAACACTAACTATCGGCAAAGATTTATCTGATGCCCACCTTATGTTGCAAACTTTATTTTTTATATTATTTGATACGGATCCAAATATTGAGTGCTTGCCTGGCATAATGGCCTGATTTTCTTTTTCAACACAAGCATCAAAAAAGAAATTAGTAACTAATTTATCTTTATATTGCTTAAAGATATCTTCCCACAAATGTCTGGAATGGGAATGAAGTTCATAATTACTGATGCCACTTTCTATCCCATATAATCCCACTATACAAATTCCATTAAACCACTTTAATATTTGTCCAGCAGCAGTTGGAAATGGTCCAATAAAAATAACATCAATATTATCATTGATTAATTGTTTTTCTTCGTGAGTCAAATCAGCTATTGCCGTATCAGAGAAATCATATTTTTTATCTATAGTGAATGGTAGTTTACTAAAGCCAAGAACATCTATTTTCTTTATAGCGTTAAGAGTTTCGTCATCTAGAGTGCATTGATTTTTTAATAATTGATTTATTTCTGAATTTGGATCATCAATTTTCTTTACCGGCGTTTTCCATGCTCCTCTGTATAAGATATGAGAAAATGGCTTAATTACTTCAAACCCAGCACTAATTAATGCCGGGATTTGAAAATATAAAAGCATCTCGTGAGCTTGGGCATAAAGAATTCTTATTTTTTTTCTTTTCATAGACCTCTTGCCAAAACCCGGTTAAATATCTCCATATATTTTTCTGCAACATCAGACCATTGCCACAAAAATAATTTATCTTTTATTGTTTGTTGTTTTCGAGCAACCAAATCCCTATTTGTTAAAACATATTCTATGTTTTTTGTCAATTCATTTGCATCTAGCGGGTCAAATAAAAACAACTCCGATTCCTCAGGCTTAATGCCACAAAATATTAATCTTTCCCTTGTGACTGCGATATTAGCTGCAATTACTGGTGTATTATTTGCTAAAGCTTCAAAAATTGGCCAAGGCATTCCACCCTCTCCAAAACTTGTAGCAATGCACATGGCGCAATTTTGATATAAGACATTAAGCTCCTCATTGCTTGCAGATTCAATATAAGCAATATCATCCATTAAATCATTTCCTTCAGCCATAATTAATGCTGGCGGAAAATCTGATAAATTGCCAGTTAATAATAATTTGATTTTATATCCCTTTTTCTTTAACAAAATCAATGATTTAAGTAATATTTCGATATTTTTGTACGGACGAATTTGGGTTGGGTAGATTATATATTGAAAATCAATTTTATATTTCTTCAAAATTTGTTTGACAGATGTAGTTTTATTATATGGGATATAAGGAAGATAGACATATTCTGTGTTATCTTGTGTAATGCTTGTATATTTAAGAATATGCTCTTTTTGAACAAATTGTGAGTTACAAGTCAAAAAACATTTTGTTGCCAACTTATTTATTTTTGACAGCATTTTTTTATTGTTCATATAAATCTCTGGCGTTGTTAATGCCGCAAGATTTTGATATTGCACCCATAGAAAATCATGGATAATTAATATTTTATGTCGCAAATCTATTTTTTCATAATTGAGAGCTGGATAGGCAAAAACCAATAAAATTGCATTATCATCATCTAGAATATTAATTTTTTTTACCAAAATATCTGATTTTCCCGGGCAAAAAGTGATCTTCTTTATAACGTTTTTTGTACAAAATTGTGCCAAACCCTTTTTAATAAAAGGCTCGGTAAAATCAAGGCACCATATTTCAATTTTTATATCATTATATCTTAGTAAGAGTGCATTGATAAGATTATAGAGCATCCTGGCAATACCGTCTCTTCTTGCGCTATTTTTTGTAAATGGAGATACCATCCAAAGCCTAATAATCATATAGTTTGATTGATGATATTACAGATGTGTTTAATTTGATCTAATGTTAATTCAGGGTAGCTTGGTACGTTAATACCTTTTGACGAGATATCTTCTGCTATATTAAAATGCTCTCCGGTATTATACATATCCATAGTGTGAACTGGCGGAAATAATGGCCGGGTTTCGATATTATTTTTCTTTAAAACATCCCTTACTTTTTGAGTAGTTTTAATATTATCAAACATCAAAACTATCATCCAATAGCTTGAATTTATATCTTTTGTGCCAGATAAAATTTTTACCTTATCATTATTGATGTTGTTTTGATATGTTTGTGCTACAAAAAGTTTTCTTTTTAATATCTCCTCGATAATTTCCATCTGCGAAAGGCCAATGGCGGCTTGTATATTGGTCATTCTATAATTGTAACCAATAATATCATGCCAATATTCGCGGGATGAATTTTTATTTGGATTTAAACTTTCAAGTCCCTGCCCTTTAATGTGAATAGATTTTTTTATTAATGTCTCATTATTGCTAGCAACCATTCCACCCTCACCGGTTGTAATAGTTTTATTACCAAAAAAACTAAAAGTTGCAATATCGCCAAAAGTACCAACATGGTTGCCTTTATAAAGGGTACCAAGAGCTTCAGCGCAATCTTCTATAACATATAAATTATATCTGTTTGCAATAGCCATAATTGCATCCATATCAGCTGCAAGGCCATATAAATGTGGCACAATAATTGCCTTGGTTTTATCAGTGATTTTTGCTTCTATTTTTGATGAATCGAGCTGCAATGTATCCGGTAAGCTATCTATAAATAGAGGCTTTGCACCAGTCATAACTATTGCATTAACTGATGCAACGTAGGTAAAGGTTGGAACGATTACTTCATCGCCTGTTTTAATATCAAGCGTCATTAATGCCAGATGTATTGCAACAGTGCCATTACTGCAACAATTGGCAAAGTTGATTTTGGTATAATTACAAAATGCTTTTTCAAACAATGACAAAAATTTCCCCTTAGACGATATCCAATTGCTATCTAAGCACTCATTGACATATTTCTTTGCATTGGCAGAAATATAGGGATTGTATAATGATATTGATGTGACCATTTTGATATTAATTATTTTTTTCAAGTATTCGCATACGTTTTGCCGGGTTACCCATAACAACAGAATTATCTAAAATTTTTGAGAAAACAACTGAACCAGAGCTAACAATTGCATTATTGCCAACATTAATATTTTGCAATATAAGGGTATTTATATTTTTGAATAAGAGGCGTTCACAAATAGATCTACCTAAACCTTTACTGGCACCAGTTACTACAATCATTTTTTTGTCTCCATTTGAGCAATAAACTCATCATCCAGCGTACCTGCTGTGCGAAACATACTTCGAGATTTTGACATAGCAACATCAGATGTCCAATCGAACCGGAACCCTATATCTAGCGCCAGATCTTCCAACAAAAGACACAACTCTACCAATTGCATTGAACTTAATAGGCTAGAGCTGCCAATTAGTTGGGTATTATCTGATATAATTAATGATTTATCCTCAAGCAAAGAACTAATAGCGGTAAAGACTTTTATTTTAAAATCTGTTGAATTAGACATAATGTTTTTCTATTATTATTTTTAGTAATAAATTTTCAAATCCTCGCTCATCATATATTCAATCAGGCTTTGGAACGACATTTTTGGCTCCCAGCCCAAAACTCTCTTTGCTTTAGAATAATCGCCAATCAATAAGTCAACCTCTGCTGGTCTATAGTATTTTGGATTAATTTTTATTATAGTTTTACCACTTTTTTTATCTATACCAACCTCATTTTCTACTGACCCTTTCCACTCGATATCAAAATCGATAAATTTGGCGGCTCTTTCAATAAATTCTCTGATAGAGTAGGTTTGATTGGTGGCAATTACATAATCATCAGCTGGTGTATTGTTTTGCAACATTAATCTCATAGCTTCAACATAATCGCCGGCAAAGCCCCAATCTCTTTTGGCATTGATATTGCCAAGTTCAATAAAATCTTGTTTTCCATTCTTAATTTTTGCCAGAGCAATAGTAATTTTTCTAGTCACAAATTCTTCTCCTCGAAGTGGAGATTCGTGATTGAATAAAATACCGCTGCAGCTATGCATATTATAAGATTCGCGATAATTTTTAGTTATCCAGTGACCATATAATTTTGCTACACCATATGGGCTTCGTGGATGAAAGGGAGTATCTTCATTTTGTGGTATCATTGTTACTTTGCCAAACATTTCTGATGTCGAAGCTTGATAAAATTTGATTTTATCATTTATAATTCTTACAGCTTCAAGCAAATAACAGACTCCAATTGCGTCAATTTGTGCAGTATAAATTGGTAGCTCAAAAGATGTTTTAACAAAAGATTGCGCAGCTAGATTATATATTTCATCTGGTTCAATATTTTTTATGACTCTATAAACATTTGATTGCTCAATTAAATCAAAATCTATAAGCTCAACATCTTTTTCGATTTTTAGTTTTTCTAATCTCCACATTCCCGATGTCGAGCCTCTTCTTTTGGCGCCAAAAACCTTATAGCCTTTTTCGAGTAAGTTTTTTGCTAAATAAGAGCCATCTTGGCCATTAATTCCAGTAATTAAGACTTTTTTCACTATCTAATAAATTTTAATATTGATTTTTAATTTTGGACAAAAACATTTACAATTTGATCAGCAACCTTATCCCAAGAGAAATGCTTCGCCCTTTCGAGCCCTTTTTTAGATAAATTATCTCTAATTGAATCGTCATTATAGACTGCTTGAAATGCCAGTGTCAATGCCTCATTATCTTGTGGGTCTAGTGTAATTGCGGCATCTCCAACCACTTCTTTTAAAGATGAGTTATTGGAAGTAATAACGGGAACGCCACTTTGCATAGCTTCAAGTGGCGGAAGGCCAAAGCCTTCATATAAAGACATATAGGTAAAAACTAGTGCTCCATTATATAAAGCTACCAAATCTGCGTCATTTATAAAATCTGTAAAAACTATTTTACTAGCCTGATGCTTGGTTAGGGTTGTCAATAAATTTTGCTTAAATTGTTCTTTTTGTGGTCCAGACAGCACAAGAGACAAGTCGTTAATTTGATTATTTTCTATAAAATTAAGAAAGTTTTTGACTACAAATAAAAGATTTTTTCTGGGATTAAAATTAGAGACTGATAAAAAATATTTTTCTGTTTTTATATGATATTTTTCTTTAACCTTATCAATTAAGATTTTATTTTGAATTGGCCTAAATTTATCATCAGCAGCTAAGAAGGCTATAGTAACCTTGTCAGGATCGTAGTTTTTGCAATATTTTAAAAAATCATCCTTGGTGCATTGTGAATCACAGAAAATAAAATCTGCTTCAATACTAGCTATAAGCTTAGTAAAATAGTTGGTAAATTCTGGATCAGCGAATTGTTGGTATAATAGCGGAATCATGTCGTGAATAATAATCGATGTCTTAATTTTTTTGTAAAAAAGAGGATTTATAATATCAAATGGGGAAAAATACCAGTCAAATTTTTTTATAATATTACTGTATTTTTTGTTATATAGGACGTAAAAGAATTTAGATTTAATTTTTAGAATAAAATTTTTATCTCTTGCCATCTTTTTCAGATATTTGAGATAAATTATTTTTGCTATATAATCAGGGTTGGTTTTTTTTAGATAATTGACAATATTTTTATAGTTTTTGTATCCATCAACAAGGCAATAAAGGTCGATATCATTTCTAGCTGCTAGCTTTTTAAAAATTTCATCAGCGGTTCTGTAGATACCAGTCTCGCCACCATTACTATCAAAATGTTGAAACTGAGTCATATCAAAAAGTAGCTTGAGTGGTTTGCTTATTAAATTTCTTTTATTTAGCATAAATTATCAAATCTTATTATTACTAGTTCCAAGTCTTGAGTTTAGGGGCCTTAAGGCTCTAGTTTTATATTCAGAAGTTTTGGTAGGATTGATTGTTTTAACGCTTAGATTCTCTCCTCTCGCCCTCAAATTAGCAACAATATTAGTCGCAAAATCATACCAAGAAATATATTTGCCATTGTTTAAATGATAAATTCCGCTAGGAAATCGATTTGGATATTTTAGCAGTTTATTAATAAGTGTGATAGTATTTTTTGCTACAAAACTTGCAGATGTTGGGCTACCAATTTGGTCATTAACTATATTTAGAACTTCTTTTTCTTTGGCAAGTTTAGTGATGGTGTTGACAAAGTTTTTGCTATCTGGGTTATCATCATAGACCCAGGAAATTCTAAGTATCACGTAGTTACAGCCAGAATTTATAATCGCTTGTTCACCTAACAATTTGGTTTTACCATAATGGTTTAGGGGTTTAAGATTTTTGGTGTTATCTTCCATAAATGGTTCATTTCCCGATCCGTCAAAAACATAATCGGTGGAATAATGGATTAATTTGGTGCCGCTTTTTGCGCAATATTTGGCAATAACAGCAACTGCTTGGTGATTAATCAAATCTGCCAATTCTTGCTCTTCTTCGGCCTTGTCAACATTGGTGTAAGCGGCGGCGTTAATGATAAAATCTGGTTTTTTAGATAAATTATTTAAAAAATTATCTAGGGCTGACAAATCAGTAAAATTAATCTCTTGGCTTGAATATGATCTGACATTAAAATTATTTTCTTTGGTATTTTCTTCGGCAAAGATCCTAACTAGATTAGAGCCAATTTGGCCATTTTTACCAAAGATTATTATGTTAGGTTTCATTTGAATATTCTACTGAGATGGTTGGAAATAATATTAATATCAAAATTAGTTTCTCTGCTCAAAATTTTCTTCCAAAAATTGCATAAGGATGATGAATTTAGAAGTTTTTTTGAAGTAAAGCCTTTTGCAGTAATTGTACGTTTTAACAATGGACATCCCGTTAATATAAGCAAGTAAAAAGCATTTTGATAACAATAATAGTCTCTTAACTTGGACAAGGTCTTAACAATTTTTCTCATACCAAATAATCTTTGATATAGGCCAATAATTTTGGTAATTTTTTTTCTGATTAAGGGCTGGTTTTGATGGTAGTAATTTTGAATAAAATCTTTGCCAAAAATAGCGTATAGTTTTTTATTCTTTTGAATCAGAAGCTGTGATAGACCAAATTCATAGGCCTTTATAAGGTCTTCCTTAGATTTTTGCTGACTAACATTTTGTAAAAAATTATCAAAAAATTCTTCCAAAAAAACAGTTTGATTAAACACCAAAAAGTAACTTTGTAGGTGATAAGAATATCCGCTGCCATCGGTGATGCCGTAACAATCAATATCTGGCATTGATTTAATTTGACTAAATATAGAATCAAACTCACCAATACAATAGCAAGAATCATTGGCAAAAATTAGTTTATTTGCACCCAAGAATTCTTGATTATATTTTTCTTTTAAAATGTTAAAGCCTATTTTCCAGCTTCCAAAGTCGTATTCCTGGTGCCTGGTGGCAATAATGTCGCTGACCATCGGAAGAATTTTTTGTTGCTCTGTTGATGATAAATTACCATCAGAGACAAAGATGATTTTATCACAAAATTTTTTGAGATTTTGTAAATAGATCATAACATAATCATCAATGATGTTATGTTTGTCATAATGAGCAAAGATTGCGATATTTTTAACCTCTTGCTGTACCATCTTTTCTAAATGCTTTTAAACCAATTAAATATGAAAAACAGCCGGCAGAAAAGGCAAATTTTGATACTGACTTATCAATATCCAGGGTTAGTAGATAAAAAAGACTTTCTATAAAATAAATAATTACCAATCTTGAAGTTGCTCTGGCGGTTTGTATGGCGCCCTTCCTTTTTCGTTTATATTTGGATTTAGACCAGCCTAAATGCCAGAATCTGCGATAGGTGGTTCTCAAGCTTTTTTTACTAGATCCTCCACCGAAGTGGAACGCTGCCGCGCCGTCAATGATAGCATTTTTATAACCGTTTTGCATTGCTCGATCACAAAGCTCACCATCCTCAGCAAACATAAAAAAATCTTCATCAAAAAAACCAATTTTCCTAAAAACCGCCAATTGCATAAACATTACTCCGCCAACCACGAAATTAGTGATGGTATAATTGTTAGTTGATTGCGTTTGAGCTTGCTTGGCAGTTGCTTCAACATTAAGTATTTTTGGGGTCGCAAGAGCGATATCATTGTTATTTTTTAGTAATTTTAGAGAAATTTCTATATCTTCTTCTGCTATTAAAGCATCGGGATTTAATATTAAAGCGAAATCGCTATTTGCTTGTCTTAGAGCGATATTATTTGCCCTGCCATAGCCAATATTATTGCTATTTTTAATTAGTTTTACTTGTGGAAATTTATTTTCAACAATTTGAGTGGTATTATCTTTACTGTCATTATCTACCACTATAATATCATATTTCTTGCCACTAAGATTTCCTAAACATTTTTCTATAATTTCAGAGCTATTGAAAGTAACAATAATAATTGATAAATCTTTTTGTGTTGTCATAGGTTAAGCCCTTGGGTTATCGTTTTTATCAAATGCTTTGAGACCAATTAAATATGAAAATGATCCTAAGCAGGAAGCGAAATTAGCAGTCGCCTTCTTTAGACTAAAAGTTATGAAATAAAAAAAGCTTTTGAGTAAAAATATTATGGTCAATCTGACTGCTGATTTGATTGCCATTAACTTGCCTTTTTGTTTTTCTTTCCAGTAAAGTTTTGATAAAGCTCGGTGCCAGAATCTTTTATAGATGCTTCTGATACCGCCGCCTGAAGAACCATGTCCGATATGGAAGCCATTAGCATCTGGGAGTATCGCCGCTTGATAGCCATTTTGAATGGTACGCCAGGAAATTTCATCATCTTCATAATATAAAAAGATATTTTCGTCAAAAAAGCCAATTTGTCTAAAGACTGACATTTTTAAAAATAAAACGGCGCCGATGATGTATTTGACTGAAAGATATTCGTCAAATTTATTGATTAAATTGGACTCCGCTATCTTTAATTGCTTTGCTTTATCAGCTTCTTGGATTGGATAATATTGCATTAATAGAGGTCCAGCAAGAGCAATTTCTTGCTTTTGTTGTAGTAAAGACAATATTTTTTCGATATCTTTTTCTAAGATAAAAGCGTCAGGGTTTAGGATCATTGCAAAATCAGTTGTGACTTGTCTTAAAGCGACATTATTAGCTCTGCCATAGCCGATATTTTTTTCAATTTTAATGATTTGTACTTTGGGGAATTTATTTTTGACAATCTCGATGCTGTTATCGGTGCTAGCATTGTCAACTATGATGGCCTTATATTTATCGAAGTTTAAATTATTTAAGCAGCTTTCAATAATGTGAGAGCTGTTATAAGTGACTACGATAATTGTTAGATTTGGCGTCATAAGATTATTCAATATTATCTAAATATTTCCGGTAATCTGAGCCCTTTTTATATTTTTCTGAAAGCGATTTAAGATTTTTTTTGGCAATAAAACCTTTATTATAGGCCATTTCTTCTAAGCAGGCAATTTTTAGCCCCTGTCTTTTTTCGATGGTTTGGACAAATTTGGCGGAGTCGAGTAAAGAATCTGGGGTACCAGCGTCAAGCCAGGCAAAACCTCTTTTAAGTTTAATGACGCCCAACTTTTTTTTCTTTAAATATGCCTTATTAACATCGGTTATTTCTAGCTCACCGCGATTGGAAGGCTTAAGATTTTTAGCAATTTTTACTACCTGATTATCATAAACATAAAAGCCGGTTACTGCATAATGTGATTTAGGATTCTTAGGTTTTTCTTCAATTGAGATTGCGATTTCTTCCTGATCATCAAATTCGACAACGCCATATCTTTCAGGGTCTGAAACATGATAAGCAAAAATAAAGGCGCCAATTTGGCCATTTTTCATCTGTTTGAATTTTTCTGTTAAAAACTCACCGCTGATTTCTGATCCATAAAATATATTATCTCCTAAAACCAGACAAACCTGATCTTTGCCAATAAATTCTTCTCCAATTATAAAAGCTTCGGCAATGCCATTGGGTTTTTCTTGGGTCGCATAGCTTATCTTGATACCAAGATTATGGCCATTGCCAAGAAATTTCTCGATATTTTTAATGTCGTGAGGGGTGCTGATAATCAATATTTCTTTGATACCGACATTCATCAAAGTAGCAAGCGGATAACAAATCATTGGCTTATCATAAACCGCCAATAATTGCTTACTTATAACATCAGTGAGTGGCGCTAATCTGGTTCCCGAGCCACCAGCTAGCAGTATTCCTTTCATATTATGATTTTTTAAGTAGTTTTAATATGCCAATTAACAGTTTGTTGAAGTTTTTCTTCAAAATTGCCTGTAATGATAAGTCCCAATTCTTTTTTTGCTTTACTAGAATCAATAGCATAGCGAAAATCATGGCCCTTTCTATCGGTAACAAAGCTAATTTGTTGTTGATAAGAGCCGTTATTTTTTGGCTTCACGGCATCAAGAATTTCACAGATTTTTTTGGCGATATCGATATTTTGCCTTTCAGTATCGCCGCCAAAACAGTAACTTTCGCCGATCTTGCCGTTTTTTATTGCTAGCTCAATGCCCAAACAGTGATCTTCAACATAAATCCAGTCACGAATATTTTTGCCGCTGCCATAAATTGGGATATTTTTGTTATTTAAGCAAGAATTAATTACGGTTGGGATGAGTTTTTCATGATGTTGACGGGGGCCGAAATTATTGGAGCAGTTAGTGATTATTACTGGTAATTTATAGGTTTCAAACCAGGCTCTTGCAAGGTGGTCAGATGCTGCTTTGGAGGCTGAATAAGGAGAATTAGGGCGATAATTGCTTTCTTCATTAAATTTTGGATCACTCAATTCAAGTGAGCCATAGACTTCATCAGTTGAAATATGGATAAATCTAAAGTCATCTCGCTTGCTTCCTGATAAATTTTGCCAATATTTTAATGCGGCATTTAATAAAGAAAATGTGCCATTAATATTGGTTTTGATAAAAGAATCAGGATTGGTAATTGAATTATCAACATGTGATTCGGCGGCGAAATTGACCAAAATATCAATGTCAAATTTTTTTAAAATTTCGCTAACTAAATCCTGATTGCAAATATCTCCTTTAACAAAATGATAATTGCTGTCATTTTCTATTGCTTTGAGGTTGGCAGGGTTAGCGGCGTAAGTGAGATTATCTAAGTTTATTACCAGATTTTGAGCTTTTATTTGCCTTAAGACAAAGCAGCTGCCAATAAAACCGCAACCTCCGGTGACTAATATTTTTTTCATGTCTTTTTCAAATTTTTAAATTATTTATCCTCTTGGTGTATTATCTTTTTTAAAGGCCTTTAAGCCGATAAAGTAATCTATGCAGCCTTTTAATCCACATTTATGGTGAATGTCAATTTTACCTTTTTGCAATTGGCTTTTTAAGCAAAGGGCAGAAAATTTGAAAATCATTATAATTGCCTTAGCTCTGCTAATTACTGGTCCCCAGATTTTTTCAACATAATATAATTTTGACCAGCCAAATCGATGCCAATAAATTCTGGTGATTTCTTGGTTGGTTAATTTGCAGCTTTTGCCGCTTAAATGATAGAATTTGCTGCCTTTGACAATTGCGGTTTGGTAGCCCTTTTTAACCACTCTTTTACATAATTCATTATCTTCGCAATAAAGAAAAAATCCCTCATCAAAAAAACCAATTTTTTGCATCAAAGGCATATTGAGAAACATCCCGGCGCCAGTTATAAATTGAGAAAAATAAAAATTTTCATCTTCATAATATTGGTAATTATTATGGTTGATCTTGGTGGCAAGAGATTGATTGATAATTTGATTATTTTCGATTTGACAGCTATAAACCATTGCTCCGGCGATGGCAATCTTTTGATTTTGCTTCATCAGGCCAATTATGTGATCAATATTTTGTTCGTCAATGATGGCATCGGCATTTAAAAGTAGAGCAAAATTAGTTTTAACCTGCCTTAAGGCAACATTATTAGCTCTACCATAGCCAATATTTTTTTCTAATTTGATAGTTTTTATTTGCGGAAATGAGATGGTAACAATTTCATGACTATCATCTGTGCTACCATTATCAACCACTATTACATCATATTTTGTGGTATTTAGATTAGTAAGACAGTTTTTGATAATTTCTGAACTGTTATAAGTAACGATGATAATGGCAAGATCTTTTTTACTCATATAGCAGATTATTTCATTTAAAAACTAGATTTGATCAATAAACATCATAAGAATTAGTCCCGCCATAATAATATCGATTACGGCAAACGCTGCATTTTGAGGTTTTGGCCAGTAGTAATTCGATTGCTCTTGGCTCTTTTAAGCAAATAAACCATCCAACCATATGAATACCGGGCAGTAAAACCAATAGATAAAAGAATTTATTGGTAATGACAAAGGCAAGTAGTGAAATTATTCCATTTAATGCTGCAAAAGTGTAGCTTACACCAAGTAGCAATGGCGGTCTGGTTAGACCTAAGAAAAGAGGATCGGTACTGACGGTTCCAGGCATAATTTTTTAAAGAAAAATTTTCAACTTCAATTATGGTTATAACTTTATGACCTGGTATTTTAAAATCAACTTAGAAAATTTGCTTTAATTTAAAAATCCAGTTATTAAGCTGCTTGCTATGATTTTTTAACCAAAATAGCAATACCAATCAATATGTCATTTCTATCCAATTTAATAACCAAGATTAAGCCCTCTGCAACTGCTGCGGCTACTCGCCTGGCCTCAAAGCTCAAAGCCGAGGCTTATGATGTAATTGATTTAAGCGTTGGTCAGCCCGATTTTGATACTGCAATTGCGGTCAAACAGGCGGCAATTGATGCAATTAATGCTGGCGATACTAAATATGGCCCAATTGATGGCAATTTAGTGCTTAAAAAGGCGATTATTGCCAAATTCAAGCGTGATAATAATTTGGATTATGATTGCGATCAAATTATCGTCAGTAACGGTTCTAAGCAGGTTATCTATAATGCTTTAATTGCAACTATTAACCCCTTAGATGAGGTGATTATCGCTGCTCCTTATTGGGTTTCTTATCCGGATATGGTTTTACTTGCCACTGGCAATCCGGTGATTATTGCAACCGCTCAAGAAAATAATTTTAAAATTACAGCGGCTGATTTAGAAAAAAATATTAGCGATAAAACCAAATGGTTGATTTTAAACTCACCAAGCAACCCAACCGGGGCTTGTTACTCAGCTGATGAGCTTAAATCTTTAGCTGCTTTGTTGCTTAAATATCCAGGAATTCATATTTTATCTGATGATATTTATGAGCATTTAATTTTTGATGATTTGAAATTTAATAACATTGTTAATATTGAGCCAAAATTGAAATCGCGAACCCTAATTGTTAATGGTGTTTCCAAGGCCTATGCCATGACTGGCTGGCGAATTGGCTATGGTGCCTGCGATAATCAAGAATTAATTAAGGCGATGGCTACAATTCAGTCGCAAAGCACTTCCTGCTCCTCTTCAATTAGTCAAGCGGCAGCTTTAGAAGCTTTAAATGGCGATCAAAATTATTTAAAATCTCATAATAAAATCTATCAAGAACGTAGAGATTTGGTGATTAAGATATTAAATGAAATTGATGGCATTAATTGCAATATTCCAAATGGTGCGTTTTATGCTTTTGCTAATTGTAAAAAAATCTTTGGCAAAAAAACTCCCGCTGGCCAGATTATTCTTAATTCTAATGATTTTGCTACTTATCTGCTCACAGAGGCCTTGGTAGCGGCGGTACCAGGAATTGCTTTTGGAGCTGAGGGATTTATTAGAATTGCCTATTGTCACGATAAAGACCAGTTGCAAAATGCTCTAATTAGAATAAAAAAAGCTTGTAGTTATTTAACTTAATTTCAAAATTTATGTTACTTGCAATTGATATTGGTAATAGCAATATAGTTTTTGGTTTATACCAAAAAAACCAACTGCTTTCAAAATGGCGCATTATCAGCGCTTCAAAAAAAACTGCTGATGATTATGCAATTGATATTATTGAAAATTTAGCCAATAATCAAATTGATATTTTAGCAATTTGTGATGCGGTTATTGCCTCAGTGGTGCCGGATTTGACCGAGATAATCTCTTTGGCACTAAAAAAATTTTTTAATGGCGAGTTATTATTTATCAATGAAGAAAATATTGCTAAAAATATTATAATTAAGCTCAAAAATAAACAAGAAATTGGCTCCGATCGCCTAATTAACGCCATTGCTGGCTATAATAAATTTGGTGGCAATTTAATCATTGTTGATTTTGGCACCGCAACTACCTTTGATATGGTTGGATCTAAAGGTGAATATTTGGGCGGAGCGATTTCTCCCGGGGTTAATCTTGCAATCAAAGCTTTGCATGAAATGACAGCAAAATTGCCATTAATTAATCTTAGGAAGCCGCAAAGCGTGATTGGCAAATCAACAATTGAGGCGATGAATTCAGGAATTTATTTTGGTTATTTAAGCCTAATTGAAGGAATGATTAATAAAATTGAAAATGAATATCAACGGCCAGCCACTAAAATTATTACCGGCGGCCTGGCAGAAATTTTTAAAAGTGATCTGGCAAAAATAATTGATCATCACCAGCCCGATCTAACTTTAGATGGTCTAAATTTAATATACCAAAAACAGCATGAAAATTTTAAATCAAAACCAATTACTAAAAATCCTGTTTAATCTTATTTTGTTCGTGATTATATCAAATAATGCCTATAGTTGGGATGGTTATGATATTGAATCCAACTCATCAATTGAGATTACTGACAATGATTTGGTTCGCGAAGGCCAAATAGTAAAAATTTTTGATCTCAGGGATAATAGCGATCATTTTGTTACGATTTTATCGATGGATAGCGGTTTTAACAATATAGAAATTGAGGCTCGGGACGAAGAAACTAAAGAAATCAGAACCTTTAGAATGGATAATAAACGTTAATTAAAGCAATTAAAATGTTAAATTTTGGTTTTAAAAAAAAGTCCGATGATGACAAATCAAGCCAGGTCAATAATGATCAGGACATTACTGCTACCAATAGTCAGATAGAAGAAGATATTTTTGCTTTAGCTGCTAAGGAAGAAGAGGAAAAAAATGCTGATAATTTAATAGCGCCACCAATGTCACCAGTCGAAGTGGCTCCTGAAATACCTACTAAAAAAACTGAAGAAGTGGTAAATCAAGCAATAGAGCAATTACCGCAAAATTCAGAGCTAGCTGATCTTGTAATTGCAAAAGATCCAGTTTTGCAAGTTATAATAGCAGAAGTTGCAGAGAATGTTTCAGATGATCAGAAGGTCGTAGAAACCAGCAAGGTCGAAAATATTCAGCCAGAAATTAACATTGATATCAAAGCCGATCAATCAACCGCCGCAATTGCTGCCTTAAATACTGAAAATCTAGCCAGTAACCAAGAAGGCCAAATAATAATTAAAGATAATCAGGAAGCCAACACTAAGATTACAGCTTCCAATAATCAAAATAAATTCACCAACCCAAACAATCAAAACCCAGAAATCTGGGTACCGCAATTAATTGAAATATTAAAAGAAATGGCCAAAGAAGAGGCGTCAGCGGAGTAATACCAAAATCGATATAAAAACTACATATAGCTTCATCTTTTTGGTAAAAATTAATGCTTTTAAAGCTCAGTGTATATCAATATAAACAAGGCTTTAAAGGCATTAATTTTTCTTCAAAAATAAGTTTTATACAAAACCCCGCCACTTAAAGCATTTGCAATGCCGGTGGTTTTATTAAAGCTAATTGGAAGGTTTTTTAGACTTCTAATTGCTAGGAAGGCGAAGGCTTCGGCTTCGATTGCGTCGCCATTGAGGCCGATTTCTTCGGTTTGGTGGATAGTGATTTTTTCTGATGCTAAAGAGTTTTTTAGCTCTTTAATGATCGATGGGTTTTTTCTGCCACCACCACAGATGAATATTTTCTTTGGTTTGTCTGATAGGAATTTTAAGTTTATTTTTAATGTTTCAGCGTGGATATGGCTTAGAGTAGCTAAAGCATTGCTGATTGCAAGCTCATCTAATTTTAGCAATATTGGCTTAAAATCTTGGCGGTGAAATGATTTTGGTGGTTTTTGATTAAAGATATTGTGAGCTAAAATTTCTTTGGAGAGCTGAAAATCAATCTTACCTTTAGCGGCAATTTGACCGTTTTCATCAAAATCAATGCCAATTTTTTGCTTGACCAAATCATCAAGAGGTGCGTTGCCAAAGCAGACATCAAAGGCCTCGATATTATTTTCATCTTCGCCGTTAAAATAAGTGAGATTTGAAATGCCGCCAATATTTAAAACTGCCGCCGGGTTAATTTGATTTTTTAGCAAATAAAAATGATAAATTGGCACTAAAGGGGCCCCATGGCCACCATTTGCGACATCTTTATTTCTAAAATCAGCGATAACATTAATTTTGGTTTTACTGGCAAGTAAATGGCCATTGCCAATTTGCCAGCTAATTAATTTTCCTGGGTCGTGAAAAATAGTATGGCCATGAAAGCCGATAATATCAATATCTTTGGGGCTTAAATTATTTTTATCCAAGAAATTATTAACTAAATTTGCATGTAAAATTGTTAATTCATTTTCGATGATTTTAATCTCCAGCGGATTAATCTGATTTTGTTTAGAGGTGCAATAGGTAATTTTTTGCAATTTATCTCTAAATTTTTGATCATAGACCTGATATGAAAAACTATGGTTAGTAATTTGATTTTTTCCGTCACTTTCAATTAATGCTAAATCAACACCATCTGCTGAAGTTCCGCTCATTAAACCAATTGCGCGATATATTTTATCCATGATTCTTAAGCGATTTCTTTGCAAATTAAATTAAAAATATTAATAAAATTTAGTTTTTTATCGAGATTTAGATATTGGCTTTTAGTCAGTAAATCTATGATTTTTTCATTTAAAATAAAAATTTTATCCAAATCATTTTGGTAGCTGATTTTTTTAGCAAATTTGGCAAAAACTTCTTCCTCATCATGATAAAAATTGCTAATTTGATGATTTAAGAAAAATATTAATCTTTTGAATAAAAAGTGAATTATTTGCGATAAAACATCCTGCTGATCTATGGTCTCATGGCCTTTATCTATAGGCTTTTCTGAAATTCTCTTTAATAATCTTGGATCAATTTTTTTATCTAAAATTGATGCTAAGAGCTGTTGGTAAATATCACTCGCATCAGTGATAAAATTTAGCGCAGTGGCTGGAGAATTTTGAGAAATTAATGATAAAAATTCTAACTCTTTAGTATCCAAAATTTGAGTGGCTAATTTTTTAGCTAATGCTTTTTTAAAATCTTCAAAGCTTAAATTGCCAATTCTAACTAAGCTGCATCTTGATTTGATAGTAGGTAAAATTTTATTTAAATTATGGCTGATTAATAGCAAAAAATTATTTGCTAGCGGTTCTTCTAAAATTTTTAACAAAGCGTTAGATGAGGATTTATTTAGCTCACTTGCGGCATCGATGATGATAAATTTATATTTTGAAATCGCGCCACTATGATTAATAAAATTGCCAATTTGCCTGATTTTATCAATAGTAATTTCTTTTTTACCACCATCTTTTTGAATTAATAAAATATCGGGATGATTGTAATTTTTGCTTGATGAAGAAAGCAATTTAGTGGCTAATTTTCTGGCAAAGCCAGCCTTCCCAATGCCTTTTTGGCCATCAATTAATAAGGCATGGTGAAATTTTTTTTCTTGCCAGGATTTTTCAAGCAATTTTTCAATTGTCTCAAAGCCATATAATTCCTGATCAATTGGCGCCTGATTGCTTAAATGATTTGGTGCAATTTTTGTTTTTTTAGCAGAAATTTTTTTTACCGGCATTTTTTAAATTAGCCTTTTTCAAGTTACAAATTCCATGATTGATTGTCCAATGCCAACGGCTTCACCTTCCTTAAATTTAATGCCCTTAATCTTAACATTATGGTCGGTACGAATGATATTTTCCATTTTCATTGCTTCAATTATCACTAATTCTTGACCTGCCTTTACCTCATCACCCTCGGCAACTCTAAAGCGAATAATTTTGCCGGTAATTGGCGAATTTAATTCTTTAGGCTTAGGATTTTTTTGAATTTTTGGCATGAATTTACTTAATTCTGCTACTCTTGGCGAATAAACGCTAACATAGGCATCGGAGCCGGAATATTGTAAGAGAAAATTGCCAACCAGATTATTTTCGCGAATTTTTACCCCAACTTCTTTATTGTTAACTACAGCGCTAAAAAGCTTGCTGCTGCTATTCCAAGAGGTTTTGATAATAATTTCTTTTTTATTGCAAATTAGCGTAAATTCATTTTCTGATTTTTGAGCAATATCGACTAAATATGATTTCTCATCAATTAAAACCACCCAGCGATCACTAATTTGTTTTTGATAATTATTTAACTGGCCATTAATTTGATAATTTTTGGTAAGATTTTTAATATGCATGAAAGTTGCGGAGGCGATAAATACTTCTGATGCCGCTGAGTCAATTTCATTACCTAAAAATCCAGCCGGAAATTCTTCTTTAATAAAGCTGGTTGAAAGATTGCCTTTAATAAAACGATCACTTCGCATGATAGTTTCAAGAAAGCTGATATTATGAGATACCCCGCCGATTGCATAGCTGCCAAGCGCGTTTTTCATATGTTCAATTGCCTCATTTCTGGTTTGACCATAAGAACATAATTTGGCAATCATCGCATCGTAAAACATACTAACTTCTCCACCCTCATAAACTCCGCTATCAACCCGAACATTTTTACTTTTTTCTGGCTCAATATAAAGATTAATTCTGCCGCTTGATGGTAAAAAGCCGCGTCCGGGATCTTCGGCGTAAATTCTTGATTCCATTGCCCAGCCATTTAATTTAATATCTTCTTGTTTAAATGGTAATTTTTCTTTAAGTGCAATTTTAATCATCAGTTCAACAATATCGACGCCGGTGATTAATTCGGTGACCGGATGTTCGACTTGCAATCTGGTATTCATTTCTAAAAAATAGAAATTTTTATTTTTATCCATGATATATTCAACGGTACCGGCTGAATAATAATCAACCGCCTTAGCTAACTCTAAAGTTTGCTTATACATTTTTTGGCGGGTTTTTTCATCAACAAAAGGGCTTGGCGCTTCTTCAATTACTTTTTGATTATTTCTTTGGATCGAGCATTCTCTTTCACCTAAGCAGACCACATTGCCATGTTGATCGGCAATTACTTGAATTTCAATATGGCGAGGATTTTCAATAAATTTTTCAATAAATATACGATCGTCAGAAAAACTGTTTCTAGCCTCATTGGATGCTGATAGGAACCCTTCAGCTACGTCTGCCTCTTTTTCAACGATTCGCATACCCTTACCCCCTCCCCCGGCGGAGGCTTTTATCATCACCGGAAAGCCAATTTTTTTAGCAATTTTTAAAGCAGTCTTATCATCTTTTACTACTCCCATATGGCCAGGGACCGTGCTGACCTTAGCGGCAATCGCAATTTTTTTAGATTCAATTTTATCGCCCATCATTTCAATTGATTTTACCGAAGGGCCGACAAAAATAATATTATTCTTTTTTAGCTCGCTTGCAAAATTGCTATTTTCTGACAAAAATCCATAGCCAGGATGAACCATGGTCGCGCCGGATTTTTTAACCGCCGCCAAAATTTTTTGCACATCCAAATAACTTTGCGAAGATGGAGAATTTCCAATATGTACCGCCTCATCAGCCATTTGTACAAATAATGAATTGGTGTCGGCATCTGAATATACTGCAACTGATCTAATCCCCATTTTGCGGCAAGTTTTAATGATTCGACAAGCGATCTCGCCACGATTGGCAATTAATAATTTATGCATGAATTTATGATAATTGTTTTATTTTGCTAAATTTATTGGTTTGCTACTTGTGATTAAAGATTAATTTATTAATTTTATAAAGTAACTTTTAGTAAGCTACCGACTCAGCTCCAGCTTGTCATCCCCGAGGGAAGCGGGGATGACAAGCTGGAGCTTGGTTTTATTGACCATTTAATTTTTTATGAAGCGGCCCTGGGTCTTTTATTTTGCAGGAAGGCTAATCTAACCTCGTAAAAAATCAACCAAATTATAACTTGATATGAATTTGCCTAAATTTTATTTATCACCAGTTAAAAATATTATCGCAACTCAGTTTGGTGATTATATAAATTTAACCCGCCTTAATCGCCCAATTGGCATATGGCTATTATTATTGCCTTGCTTATTTGGCAGCGTTTTTGCTTATAAAGACCTCGCTTCCCTAATATCAATTTATAAATTAATCTTTTTTATAATTTTATTTACAATTGGGGCGGTGATAATGAGGGCTGCTGGTTGTATTATTAATGATATTTTTGATCAAAAATTTGATATTTTGGTTTCAAGAACTAAAGATCGGGCTTTGGCCTCTGGAAAAATTAGCAAAAAAGCCGCTTTAATAACTTTATCGTTGCTGCTATTACTTGGCTTGTTGATTTTGCTGCAATTTAACCAGAAAGTAGTTTTTTTAGGAATTTTTTCATTATTTTTGATAATAATTTATCCTTTAACTAAAAGAATTACTTATTTCCCCCAAATTTTTTTGGGATTTATCTTTAATATTGGGATCTTATTATCAAGTCTGGCGATTTTAGAAAAAATTACCATCCCCGGGATTTTACTTTATGTTAGCGCGATTATTTGGACGATAATCTATGATACAATTTATGCTTATCAGGATATTGAAGATGATTTAAAAATCGGGGTAAAATCAACCGCCATAAAATTTGCAAGCAATGGCAAGAAGATATTGGTGTTGCTTAATTTTTTAATGTTTTTTAGTTTTATTTTAGTTGGTATTGTTAGTAATTGGGATGGGTTTTATTATTTGATGATTGTAATTGCTAATGGCTATTTATTATCGGGAATTTTAAAATGTGATTTTAATGATCCTAAAAATTGCTTAGAGATTTTTAAATCAAACTTTAATTTTGGATTGATGATTTTAACTGCTATAATATTTGGATGATGAAAATTGGTTTGCTTGGAGGTAGTTTTAATCCGCCCCATCAAGGACATATTCATATTAGTGAGTTGGCAATTAAAAAACTGGGCCTAAGTCAGCTTTGGTGGATTCCAAATAAATCTAACCCCTTAAAAAAGCGGGTAATTTTTGAGGATTTTGGTTCGCGATTTAAAAAATGTCAGCAAATTACCACTAATCACCCAAAAATTAGAGTCAAAGATTTTGGGGAGAAAACTCTTTATACGGTAGAATTATTGAAAAAATTAAAGCTGCAATATCCGGGGCAACAATTTTATTTTGTCATGGGGGCTGATAATCTGACTAATTTTCATTACTGGAAGAAGTTTAAAAA
>CAZUPN010000019.1:0-6060 GCA_964622015.1 uncultured Rhizobiaceae bacterium
TTAGAATTTTGGGGAAAAAATTTGAATTATTGTTGGAATTCAACAGGCCCTTAATTAGCCTTTTTAACTCTAAATTTTTGGTATAACCTAAAACTTCTTAAATGAAATTTATTATAACTATTTTTCTGCTATTTATGCTTAGCGGCTTTGAAGCTAAGGCTGGTTTGGCGGTTTCTGGTTGGCAGGAGAAATCTATAATTACTAAGGATGGAAAGAGTTCAGAAATTTTAATTACTGGGCAGCTGAGAGATATCCCGGCCAATCAAGTTATTCAATCATTGTCACTTGGTTTTACTGATGATCAGGATATATATATTAAGCGCGTGATTAGTGATAATAATCTTTCTAATGTTACTAATTCTGATGGTAATTATTCTTTTGTAAGCAATAAACTAACTATCAAATTTCCTCGCAGCAAAAGAAATAATGATTTTATTGCAATTTATTTTTCTTACGACCAAAAATATCATAAAATAAATCGCTTTTTAAGACAAGAGGCAATTTATGTCCCAAGTTTGGCTGCTGGTGCTAGAGCTCAGGTGATTCTTAGTTTTCCTAGCTCTTATGAGTCAGCAACTCTGAATCCTGATGTTACTAAAGATGGTAATAATTTTATTTATAGTGACATAGTACCTCAAGATGGTGTGCGTGAAATAATTAAATTAACCCCGACTGAAACTAGCTGGAATGTGGTAGTTGAAAACAAAATTAGCACTACAGAGCCTTTGGGAAAATTTACGATTAAAATGCCACAATTTTTTCAAAATTATCATCAGCGGGTTGAAAATTATCAGATCGCAGCAAGCATTGCTCCAATTGCACAAACAAATCAAGGAACCATAAAATCACTGATATTTAATACTAATGAATCACGAATCTCAGTTTATAGTAAAGCCAAAATCACCACCGGTATTAATAGCAAAGTCATTATTAATCGTAGTCCTGATAATTATTTACATGTTAATAATGATGAACAAATATTGCTTGTACCAATTTTACAGCAAATTATAGATGATCCAAACTATGATAATATTCCGCTTTATGCTAAAATTGGTCAATTTGTTCATCGATTTATCAAATATGATCTTGCTTATATCAATAAATTAGAAGACCTAAAAACCGTGGTAAAAAACCGCGTTGGAGTTTGCACCGAATATTCTCGATTATTTACCGCCCTATCTCGCCTCGCAGGAATTCCAACCGTCACTGTTGGCGGCATTGCTTGCGGCGAATATGATAAATGCCAAGGCCATAGCTGGAACATTATCTATTATCATAATGATTGGATAGAAGTCGACCCCACCTGGGATCTAATGTCTGGCATTGTCTCTTCTTCTCATGTTTATACTAATGACTATGAAAATCACGATATCATGATAGAATATTTTAGCATCGGCAATAAAGAAATTGTATCATCAACAACATCGCAGATGAGCTTAGATTGATAGCCTTGGGTCCTAACTTGTCAAAAAAGTACCTTTTTGATTTGTTTTTTATTTTTTAAAGTAGATAATGGTAGTGTTTTAAGGTCATTTTAATAATTCAGAATATTTAAAAATCGATGTCAAAAAAATACTTGATTGGCTATTTCTCGTTAATATTTTTTGCTTTTTGTCTATTGGTAAAAAATTCTGTAGCTGCCAGTTTTAAAAATCGCGATTATTTAACTATGGTTGGTTCTTCAACCGTTTATCCTTTTGCTACTGTCATTGCTGAGCAATTTGGTAATGATAGTAAATTTAAGATTCCAACCGTTGAGTCAATTGGTAGTGGCGGTGGTTTTAAATTATTTTGCGCAGGAATTGGCTTTGAATATCCGGATTTTGCTAATGCTTCAAGAAAAATTGAGGCAAGTGAGCTTGCAAGATGCAATAAAAATGGGATTAAAAATATTATCGAAATCAAAATCGGTTATGATGGTATAGTTTTGGCTAACGCAATTAATGGCGCCAAATACAGTTTTACCAAAGAAGAGTTATTTTTAGCTTTGGCTGAAAAAATACCACAAAATGGCGCTTTAATTACTAATCCCTATCAAAAATGGAGCGATATTAATCCTCAATTACCAAATAGCGATATTGTGATTTATGGTATGCCGCCTACATCTGGCACCAGAGATAGCTTTATTGAAATGGTAATGAATGAGGTATGTGATCATAAGCAAGAATTTATTGCCGCCTTCAGCGATTCTGCTAAAAGAAGTAAAAAATGCAAAATTATCAGAAGTGATGGTAAGTTTATTGAGGTTGGAGAAAATCCCAATCTCATTATTCAAAAATTACGAAATGATAAAAATGCCCTTGGTATCTTTGGTTTTAGTTTCTTAGAGCAAAATCAGAATGCAATTCAATCAGCTGCCATTAATGGTGTAAAGCCATTATTTAAAACCATCGCTGACGGTAGCTATAAATTATCACGTCCTCTCTTTATCTACGTCAAACAAGAACATATTAATTTAGTGTCCGGCATGAAAGAAATGATCATGGCAATAATTAGCAAAGAAAATCTGGGCAATGAAGGCTATTTGATAGAAAAAGGTTTGGTACCACTTACCAATATTGAGCTTTCAAAGATTAGAAATGAAGTTTTACAATCACTTTCTTAAAGTTTTAAGATTATAAATCAGAATCATTAAGCGTAAGAAATTTTTGCCGATTTTTAATTTACTTTTGCCAATTTTTTGGTCGTAATTGTAAGAAATTGGGGTTTCGTCAATTATGGCGTTGATTTTGGCTAATTTTATTAGAAATTCGCAAGTATAAGTGAATTCTGGCTCTTTAATGTAATCATCGCCGTAAATTTCCAGAGATTTTTTGAGGATTTTGGTGCCATAGATTCTAAATCCGCTGGTGTAATCTTTTAATCTGCCGCCTGATTTTTTGATAATTGGAAATAAAATTTGCAGTAAAATTGAGACTGATTTACTGATTAATTGACGATATAAAGGAAAGCCTTTGGAGCTGCTATTTGAGCAAAATCTTGAAGCGACTAGAAAATCTAGGTCATTATTATTAAAATATTTTACCATTTCTGCTATTTGGCTGCAAGCATGGCTGTTATCAGCATCTAAAGAAATTACTAAATCCTGATCATCACTGTCTAATGTGGCCTCTTTGATCAATCTTTTAAAAGCAAGTCCTAAGCCTCTTTGATTTTTAAATTCTAGAATTTTGATTGGATATTGCTTTTGTAACTCTGATAGAATTTCAAAACTCCTATCATTACTTGCGTCAATGCAAATAATTATCTGGTAACGGATATTGATATAATTAAAGGAGCTGTTAATATCTGCGATTAATTTTGGCAAATTTTTTTCCTCATTAAGGGCGGCAAAAATGACTTTTATCAAGGCTTGAATAATTTGAGTTAAAAAAATTGAAATTTCCTTTAGTTTAATCATTGATAAAAATAAATCAAAAAAATTAACTTATTTTTCGTGAATAATTTTGAAATCATAAAACAAAAATTTGATGTTATCATTTTGGGATCTGGCGGGGCGGGCTTAAGAGCAGCGGTTTCTTGTCATAATGAGGGAATCAAAAATATTGCAATTATCAGTAAAGTGATGCCATCTCTTAGCCATACAGTTGCGGCTAAAGGTGGGGTTAATGCGGCGCTTGGCAATCAAAAAGCAGATGATTGGCGTTGGCATGCTTACGATACCATCAAAGCGGCAGATTATTTAGCTGATAATGACGCGGTTGAAATAATGTGCGAGGCGGCGCCTCAAAATATTATTGAGCTTGAAAAAATGGGGGTGGTGTTTTCAAGAAATCAAGATGGTAAAATTTCACAGAGAGCCTATGGTGGGCAAATGACCCAGTTTGGTGAGGGCGAAATTGCAAGTAGAGCCTGTTATTCAAAAGATAAAACCGGCCATACTATTTTACATAGTCTTCATCAGCAGACCTTGAGTAGAAAAATCAAATTTTTTAATGAGTTTTTTGTTACTGATTTGTTAATCGATGATTCAGATAGTGCAAAAAAATGTTTGGGAGTGGTAGCAATTGATTTAAATCAAGGCAAGATCGTGATTTTTGAAGCAAAAATTACTATTATTGCAACTGGTGGTCATGCGCAAATTTATTCAAATACTACTTCTTCTTCAATATGCAGTGGTGATGGTGGTGGCCTGGCTTTAAGGGCAAAATTGCCATTGCAAGATATGGAATTTGTGCAATTTCATCCAACCGGAATTTATGGCTGTGGTTTCTTAATTACCGAAGCGGCGAGGGCAGAGGGGGCTTATTTGCTAAATTCTGAAGGTGAAAGATTCATGAAAAATTACGCACCAAAAATGCTCGAATTAGCATCGCGGGATGTGATCGCAAGGGCAATGGCTAATGAAATTATTCAAAATCGTGGATGCGGTCAAAATAAATCCTTTTTATATTTATCACTAACCCATATTAATAAAGAAATTTTACTGCAAAAATTACCCGGAGTTATTGAATTAGCAAAAAATTTTGCCAGAGTTGATATATTTAAAGATCCAATCCCGGTTACGCCTTCCGCTCATTACACTATGGGTGGTGTGCCAACCAATATTGATTGCATGGTAATTTATCAAAATGCCGATCATCAGGAGCAAATAGTTGCGGGATTGATGGCAATTGGTGAGGCGGCTTCGACCTCAGTTCATGGCGCTAATCGCCTGGGATGCAACTCATTACTTGATATTATTGTTTTTGGTAAATTAGCTGGAATTAATGCAGCTAAAATGCTTAAAAATCATGATTTTGGATCAATTAGTGACCCGGTTGCCAAAATTAGTGAAACAAAAATTAACAAAATTTTTAGCCTGTTTATAGGAGAAAAATCTCAAGTCTCATCTAATCTTGCCAAATTAAAAAATGATTTAAGGCAAATAAACGAAATAAATCTTGGAGTTTTTCGTAGCCAAACGCTGATTAACAAGGCATTTGAGCAGATTAATCAATTATTTGAGCAATTTAAGAATTACAAAATTGCAAATAAAAGTTTGATTTACAATGAGGATTTGATTAACTATCTGGAGCTTGAGAATTTATTTTTAAATTCCTATGCAACTTTATATAGCGCATTGCAAAGAAAAGAAAGTCGTGGCGCCCATTATCGCGATGATTATAATTTTCGTGATGATCAAAATTGGCGCTGCCATAGCTTGGTTACAATTGATAATATTGATGATGATAACTTTTTACCAAAATTAAATTTTAGTACCAGAAAGCTTCGTACTAAAACCAAAATAAGTGAGCTTGATATTAATCCAAAGCCTAGAAATTACTAAAAAATATGAGACTTAGCACTAATTTAAATATCATGACTAAAGCAATTGACAAAGCTTCTAGTTTTGTGTTACGTGATTTTAATGAACTTGAAAATTTGCAAAACAATGCTAATTCAGCAACTAAATTTGCTAATTCCTGCTACAGTAAAATCAAAGAAAGAATCATTGATGATCTGTCAAAATTTCGCCTCAATCACAATTTAATTTTTGCGGATGGTAAAAATTATATTACCAGCCAGGGGGGAGAATATTCTTATATTATTAATCCAATTGACGGGCTATATAATTTTTCGCGCTCAATTCCATATTTTGCTATTTCTATTGCTCTTGAGCATACTAATCAAGATGGTGTTAAAGAAATAATTGCGGTGGTGGTAAATAATATAATTGCGGGTGAAGTTTGTTTTGCTGAAAGGGGTTTTGGATCTTATTTAAATAATCGTCGCATTCGAGTTTCCAAAAGAAATAATCATGATTCGCTGCTATTATTAACTGATGATCTTGCAAATCTTAAAAATTTATCTGTAAAACTTGAAAAATTTAAAAATCTTGAAATCAGAAATTACGGCTCAGCTGGCATTAAAATATCTCATTTAGCGGCAGCTAAGGCAGATTTATGCCTATTTTCTCATAAAAATCATCAATTTTTACAACCACTTTTTTTATTAGTAAAAGAGGCAGGTGGCTTGGTGGCAGAAAAACAGGATCAATATATTTTACTGACTAACAATCAAATTAATTTTTCTTAAAAAAAATGGATTCAGGTATTTTTGATTTTTACAATCTTACGC
>CAZUPN010000019.1:6070-6400 GCA_964622015.1 uncultured Rhizobiaceae bacterium
TGTGAGCCTAATTCAGTGCAAATTATACCTGACACTTTTTCTTAAAAAAAATTTTTCATATGCAATTTATTGATGAGGTAAAAATATTTTTGGAGTCGGGATCTGGCGGTAACGGATCATCGAGTTTTAGAAGAGAAAAATTTATTCCAAATGGCGGCCCTGACGGTGGAGATGGCGGCAGGGGAGGCAGTATAATTTTTGAATGTGTAAAAAATTTAAATACTTTAATTGATTTTCGTTTTAAGCAGCATTTTAAAGCTAAAAGTGGCGAAAATGGTCGCGGTAAAAATCAGCATGGCTCTGCTGCTGAAGATTTAATTTTACAGGTTC
>CAZUPN010000019.1:6410-17711 GCA_964622015.1 uncultured Rhizobiaceae bacterium
GTCAGCAAGGAGATGAGGTTTTATCTGATATGACCGAGGTTGGTCAAAGGGTAGTGGTAGTAAAAGGCGGCAAAGGTGGCCTTGGCAATAGCAATTTTAAAAGCTCAACTAACCGCGCCCCTACTTATGCAACTAAGGGTGAAGAAGCGCAAAAGATCTGCGTTTATTTAAAGTTAAAATTACTTTCCGATGCTGGCTTACTTGGCCTGCCAAATGCCGGAAAATCAACATTCTTAGCAGCTACTACTAGGGCGAAACCCAAAATTGCCGACTATCCTTTTACCACTTTAAAACCACAATTAGGAGTAGTTTATGTTGATGATCATGAATTTGTTTTAGCTGATATTCCTGGAATAATTGAAGGCGCCAGTGATGGCAAAGGTCTTGGCGACCGTTTTTTAAAACATATTGAAAGATGCCGGGTATTGTTACATTTAATTGATATTTCAGATGATAATATGAATCAAAATTATCAAACTATCAGGCAAGAATTAAGCAATTACAATCCTGAGCTTGCAAAAAAGCCTGAAATTATTGCCGTCAATAAGATTGACATTTTAAATCAGGATGAAATTACCAAAAAGATAAAATCTTTAAAAAGCTTGATAAAAAAACAATATAAAACCACCCCTAAAATTTTTCCAATTTCTGCTGCTACCAATAAAGGTCTAAAACAAGTATTGCGAGAGTTATATAAGGAAATTAAACCGCTGACTTAAGCTCGGTCATACCCCTCTGCCCTTGCAGGAGAAGGTTGGGTATCGAAGTATTACTAATAAATCACACCATTAAGCCAGGCAATAATAGCAACTGCCACTGTAATCATGGCGCCCATTTTTATTACCAATTTATCACTAACTGCATCAATTTTTCGATCAAGCGCATCAAGTTTGGCATCAATTACATCAATTTTTGTAACGAGATCTTTTTCGATAATCTTAACATCTTTCATAAGTATTTCTTGCTCCTGTCTCAAATTATCTTTAGTTACAAAACCAGCTTGTATTGCGACAAACTTTTTGGTAATTACCTTAGCACTCTTTTCACTAAGACCACTTTTTTCAAGTTCGGTGATAAACTCAAAAGAATCAATCATTGCTGTCATATATTTTAAAAAAGTTTATTAAATGGTGTTATAACCTACTAATGATTTGTTAAGGAATCATCATCACTTTAGATTGCCGGCCGCACTAAATCAATAAAATTATTATGAGAATTCCAGATGATGATTGATTTTATTAAAAATTTGTTTAGATTATCTAAATTTCAGGCAAGGCAGGAGAACGGCTTTAATCAAAAACCTGCCTCGCCATTTCGAAGGTTACGCTTGTGGGGTTGTGGCTATGGTTTAGCCAAGCTTGGTGGTCTTACTTACCAAATAATGGCAGTTTTTCTTCAGACTTCAATTTTGTTATTTGCGATTTAGCGATCGGGGGAAAGCTTCCTTCGCAAATAAGATTATTGAGGTGGGTTTTTTGGTTTTATTTATGGTTTGGCAATGATACCAAAAATATATTGGTATTTACAGGGTAATAATATACCGGTTAGTGTAGTTGCTATGTTATCAAAGCCAAATTAATGTTGTAATTTCTGAACCATATAGCAGGGTAACCAGCGAATTAAGTCTTGATAAGTATGTAAATGAGAAACTGCCAAACTTAAATCATGATCTAAAATCGAAGTTTGGTAAAGCGGTTGGAGAATCTCTGGCTAGTAATTTAGATTTGATTTTTGATAAAATAGAGCCAAAAAATGAAGGGCAATAAGGAAGTGAATGATACTCAATTTAAGAATTTGCAAATAAAGCCTAGATATGAATTTTTGTGGCTTCTGATGATGAGTTGCTTGATGGCTATAGTGATGTCTAATTGGTTTGCTGTTAAGATAATTAAGGTTTCTGATATATAATTGATGCCGGTACTGTAATATTTCCTTAACGTTTTTAATATCGGATGTTATAACAGAGGTTTATGGCTATAAGCATGCAAGAAAGGCAATTTGGGTGGCGTTTATTTTCAATGTAGTTTTTATTTTGTTTGGTCAAATATTGATTCATATGCCAGGTCTAGGTTTTGCAGCAGAAAATGATTTGGCTTTTAACAACTTATTGTCTTTAAGTTCCAGAATTGTAATTGCCTCATTTGTTGCATATGTGATATCAGAAACAGCTAACTCTTATTTTGTAGCTAAACTGCAGATTAAAATTATAATTGAATTAATAGGTTTGCCGATATCAATTAGACTTGCTAAAAAACTTAAAAAAATTGAGTAAATTGATATTTATGACATAGATACTAATTGCAATCTTTTTAGTTTAAATACGGAATATAGGGCAAAAAATAATCTCTACAAAAATACCATTTCTTGAATTCTAGATAACTAAGACTAGTTTTTTAAAATAATTAAATAATTTGATAAATGACTGAAATAAAAAAAGATAATTTAATACGACCATCTCAGAGTCAGGCGGAGGATGCGGTTAGGACTTTGATTGCTTGGATTGGTGATAATCCTGATCGGGAAGGGTTGATTGAGACGCCAAAAAGGGTGGTGAAGTCTTATAAGGATTTTTTTGCTGGTTACTCATCTGATCCGATGAAGATTTTGGGCAAGACTTTTGAGGAGTTTGAGAATTATGATGATATGATTTTGCTTAAAAATATGCGGATGGAATCGCATTGTGAGCATCATATGGTGCCTTTTATTGGTAGTGCTCATATTGCTTACTGGCCGGATCATAAGATTGTTGGTATTAGTAAAATTGCGCGTTTGCTTGATGTTTTTGCTAAAAGATTACAGACTCAAGAGATGTTGACTTCGCAAATTGCAGATGCAATTAATATTGCCTTAAAGCCAAAAGGGGTAGCGGTGTTGATTGATGCTGAGCATCAATGCATGACTACCAGAGGGATTCATAAAGTCGGTACCTCAACTATTACTAAAAAAATGATTGGAATTTTTAAAGATGATTTACAAATGGAGATGCAATTTTTAAAGATGATTAATTTTCATTCTCAAAATTAATAATGACTCAAAGAAAGCATCAATTACGGCAGAATTGTGAGATTATTCTGGCTTCTTCTTCGAAAATCAGGCAGAGGATTTTGGCTGAATGTCAGATAGATTTTACCACGATTTTGCCTTTATTTGATGAGGAGAAGGCCAAAAAAGATTTAACCTCGATGGAGTTGAAAGATAAGGCGATGTTTTTAGCTCAAAATAAGGCTTTATCAGTTAGTGTAAAATATCCTAATCATTTGGTTATTGGTTCAGATCAGATTTGTGAAATTGAAGGTTTAGAGCTTGAGAAATCAAAAAACCATCAGCAAAGTTTTTTACAGTTAAAAAAATTAAGTGGTAAAATTCATTATCAAAATAACGCAGTTTGCATTTATAAAAATAATCGCCTGATATTTAAAAAATTTAGTAAAGTAAAGCTTAAGATGCGTCAATTATTAGACTCAGAAATCAAATCCTATATTGATCTTGATGATAGTTTTAATAATGCTGGCGGCTATAAATTTGAATCATATGGCAAGCATTTATTTGAAAATATAAGTGGCGATCATTATTCAATCATGGGCCTTAATATTATCGCAATTCTTAGTTATTTGCATAAAAATTCACTAATTTCATTTATTTAAATATGGATTTTCTTTCTTACGATTTAATCTTTACTTTTCTAACTCTTAGTTTTTTAGAAATAATTTTAGGAATTGATAATCTGATTTTTATCAGCCTGGTAGTTAGTAATTTAGCCAAACAATATAAAAACCGGGCGCGTTTTTTTGGGTTGGCTTTAGCATTTATAATCAGGGTGATAATGTTATGCATGCTGTCATGGGTAATGGGATCAACCAAGCCTTTATTTGCAGCATTTGGATTTGATTTTTCCTTTAATAATTTGCTATTGATTGCCGGGGGAATTTTTTTGATTTTTAAAAGCGCAATTGAAATTTATAGCGACATTAAAAATAGTTTTGACCATCAAAAAAATCTAAAAACCAAAATCATTGCTAAAGAAACCATGTTGGCGGCAATTATACAAATTAGCGCTATTGATTTTGTATTTTCTTTTGATTCAATAATTACCGCTATTGGCATGACCAGAAATATCTTGGTGATTATTGCTGCAGTGATGGTTTCAATATTAATCATGCTTTTTGCCTCTGAATATTTAAGTAAATTTTTAGAAAAATACCCAAGTTTCAAAATCGTGGCCCTAAGCTTTATTTTCATGATTGGGGTAATTTTACTTGCTGATGGTCTACATATTCACATTACTAAAGCATATTTATATTTTTCGCTATTTTTTGCTCTTATGGTTGAGGGGCTAAATATTGTTGCTAAAAAAAGATAAAATCTAGGAAGGTTATGGATTGCTGCGTCGCTTGACTTGCGCTCCTTGAGAGTGACGATTACATGAGTTCGTCACTATCGAGGAGCGCAGCGACGCGGCAATTTAGATCGATTCCCGCAATCAAGATAAAAAACACAAGTCAAATTTAAAGCATGTCTAAACAAAATATCGAGCAGGAAATTCGTAAAGAATTATTCAATATTGAGGCAGAGCAGGCGGTGCTTGGGACCATTATTTTGAATAATCATTATTTAAGCCGGGTGGCGGATTTTTTAGTGCCAGAGCATTTTTATGAGCCGGCTCATCAAAAAATTTACTCGCAAATTATTCATAATATTGAGAAGGTTAATATTGTTGCTAATCAAATTACTTTAAAGCAATTTTTTGAAGATGAGACTAATATTAAGGCGATAGGTGGGGCAAATTATTTATCGGTACTTTTGGCCTCGGCTTCGGCAATTGTTGATATTGCTGATTATGCTAAATTGATTTTTGATTTGGCGCTAAAAAGAGAATTAGTGATAATTGGTGAAGATATTGTTAATCTTGCTTATAAAACTGAGGCAAAAGCCACTGCTTCTGAGCAAATTGAGATGGCAGAAACTAATTTATTTGGTCTGACTCAAAATTCTAGCCATAAAAAAGATTTTGTTAATATTGCTTCGAGTCTAAAAGATACGCTGGAAAAAACTTTAATTGCCAGAAAAAGAGATAGTCATGTTAGTGGGGTACCAACCGGACTTGCGGATTTAGATCAGATTTTAAGTGGCATGCAGCAATCAGATTTGATAATTTTAGCTGGCAGGCCATCGATGGGTAAAACTGCTTTGGCAATTAATATCGGGGTTAATGCCTGTAAGATACTTAATCGCGACATCGAAAATAAAGCCGATAAAAAATCAGTTGGGTTTTTCTCGCTGGAAATGTCATCGGATCAGTTAGCAGCCCGTATTTTATCGATGGAGACCAGTATTAATGCTACTAAATTTAGAACTGGCGCGATTTCGCAAATTGAATGGGAGGCAATTGCCTTAAGAAGTGCAGAAATTAGCGAGTGGCCGTTTTTTATTGATGATACTCCCGCTCTTTCAATTGCGGCAATTAGAAGCCGTACCAGAAGATTGGTACGTAAACATAATCTATCATTTTTAATCATTGATTATTTGCAATTAATTCGCGGCTCCTCAACTCGTGCTTCAGATAATCGGGTACAGGAAATTTCTGAAATTACCCAAGGTCTAAAAGCAATTGCCAAGGAATTTAATATTCCGGTTCTAGCTCTTTCGCAATTATCAAGAGCAGTTGAGCAAAGAGAGGATAAAAGGCCATTACTTTCAGATTTAAGAGAATCAGGCTCAATTGAGCAAGATGCTGATGTGGTGTCCTTTATTTATCGCGGTGCTTATTATCGTGAAAGAGAGCGGCCGGCAGAAAGTAATGCTGAACAATTTGAAAAATGGAAAAGAGATATGAATGAGCTTCGCACCAAAGCCGAATTAATCATTGCCAAGCAAAGAAATGGCCCAATTGGCAGTGTTAATTTATTTTTTGACGCTGAATTTACCAGATTTGGCAATCTTGATAGTTACCATAATTATGAGCAAAATTAAAATATAAATATGAAAATAAGAATTATTTCTTTGATAATTTTAATTTCATTATTAAGTGGCTGTTCTTATCATGCAAAATATGATGAGCAGCCACTATTTTATTCTTATGTGATTGGCGATGTTAACGCCGCCAAGCCCTCAAAAGAACATAATTCTAAAGCCTTTATTACTCCAGCAAGCTGTCAAAAAATTATCACTGCTTTAATTGCTTATAAGAATTTAGGCGCTGATTATCATTATCAAACTGCGCTTTATGCTAGTAAAAAACATGATGATATTCAAGATCTGGTTTTATCTTTTGCTGGCGACCCTACTTTAAAATCTCGGGATTTAATTACCTTATTTGAGTCTTTAAAAAATACCAAAATAAAAGGTAAAATCATTATTGATGCCTCTAAATTTGAAGCCCCGCCGCTTTCAAATAATATCATGAAATATGACATTGGCAAAGATTATGCGCAGCCAGTATCAGTGATGATCTTAGATAAAAATTTAATTAATTTAACAATTAAAACTAACGAAATGGGCAAGGCGGCAATAGTTGAAAATGATCTTGGCTATCAAATTGATGCCAGCAATTTAATGGTTGATAAGGCAAATGGTAATAATAAAATTAATTTTGAAGTTGACGGCGAAATCATCAAAGCCTATGGCAAGATTGCCTTTAATCAAAGGCCGTTTAAAACTCAAATTTCTCCTGCGGCAATTGATGATTATATTTTAAGGAAATTAAAGCCAATATTTAATCAGCTCAATTTGCAGGCAAAAATAATTATTATTCACGATCGTTCAAAATTGCCCGCTAATATTACATTAATCAATTATCATCAATCAGAAAGATTGGCACAATTTTTACCACCGGCTTTAAAAAAATCAGATAATTTAGTCTTTGATAGTCTGTATCTAAACATTATTGATATTAATAAAACTTCAGAAATTAAAGATTGGCCAGATGGAGATGTAATTTTTAAATCACTGATTAAAAAATATTTTGCTATTGAGATGGAAGGTGCTCTGATCGTTGATGGTTCGGGATTATCAAGATATAATCATATGCAGACTTACAGCCTATTTGAATTATTGCAAAAAGGCTATGATCAAAAAGAATTTGTCGCAAGCCTGGTTAGTCCCGGTGAAGTCGGTTCCACCCTTGAAAAACGTACCAGCTTACCAAAAAATATTCGCGCTAAGACCGGCTCAATGTATGGAATTAGCTGTTTATGTGGCTATAATATCGATAATGATAATGCTCAGGCCTTTATCATTATCAATAATAATTTTTCTCCATCACTAACTAAAATCACCGCTATTGAAGATCAATTTGTTAATGATAATTTTTAAAATTTATTTATGACAATTATCAATAAAGAATCAGTTGAACAAAAGGCTGCTTTTATGATTTTAATTGCGGTCAGTTTTACTCATTTTGTTAATGATGCAATTCAGGCATTGATATTTGCGCTTTATCCAATTTTTAAAAATAATTTTCAGCTTACTTTTGGCCAAATTGGGCTGATCACGGTGGTTTTTCAATTTACCGCCTCCTTATTACAGCCGGTGATTGGTTATTATACTGATAAAAAACCTCAGCCTTATTTATTGGTAATTGGTATGGGATTGAGTTTTTTTGCTTTATTGCTGCTTGCTGAGGCCAGTTATTTTTGGATTATTTTGATTGCAGTATCGTTAATTGGTTGCGGTTCTGCAATTTTTCATCCTGAATCTTCAAGAATAGCAAGGATGGCATCAGGTGGGAGGCACGGCCTTGCGCAATCGATCTTTCAAGTTGGTGGCAATGGTGGCACTGCAATTGGGCCGATAATGGCGGCTTTAATTATTTTGCCTTATGGTCAAAAAAGTATATCATGGATTTCAATAATTGCCTTATTTGGGATGTTGGTATTAAATAATGTCAGAAAATGGTATAAGGAGGCTCATCTTAGAGCAATATCAAAGCCAAAATTAGCAAAAATTAATCACAATTTATCGCGGCAGAAAGTAACCTTATTTATTGTAATTTTATTGCTACTGACTTTTTCCAAATCTTTTTACATTGAAAGTATCAAAAGTTATTACACTTTTTATTTAATTGAAAAATTTCAGCTCTCAGTTGCCAGCTCCCAGTTACATTTAACTTGTTTTTTAGCCTCTTCAGCAATTGGAGCATTGGCTGGAGGTGTTATTGGTGATCGTTTCGGTCGTAAATTGGTGATTTGGATTTCAATTGTCGGCGCTTTGCCTTTTACGCTGCTACTGCCTTACGCCAATCTTTTACAAACTGAAATATTAGCAATTATCATTGGTTTGATTATATCCTCAGCCTTTTCAGCAATTGTGGTCTATGCGCAAGAATTAGTGCCAGGAAGAGTTGGTACCATTGCCGGGCTTTTCTTTGGCTTTGGTTTTGGAATGGCTGGAATTAGCGCTGGCATTTTGGGTCAAATTGCTGATTTAACCAGTATTAATTTAGTATATCAGATCTGCTCTTTTATACCGGCAATTGGCTTACTAACTTATTTTTTACCAAATATTAAAGAAAAAAAATCCTAAATATGAAACTATTTGTAATTTATATCGGTGGCGCCCATGACAAGTCTTTGATTGAATTACACGATATGAGATTCATTGCCGCTAAAAATATTGAAGATACTTATGAGCAACTAAGAAGTAGCTGGTGGGGTGTGCCCGATAGTTTGCATTTAGATGCTTGGGGTGCGCTTGAACATGCCGATGGATATGACATTCATTTAAAATCAGATCCAGTAACGGAGCCTAAAGAAAAACTCTATTTTATTAATCTCGGAGGTTACGATAAAAATCAATTTAGCGAGTTGCATCAAAATATTTTTATTGTCGCTGCAAGTGAAAGCAAGGCCAAAATCAAAGGATTAAAACAGATTTTAAACTGGCAATCCTATCATCTTGATTATCAATTTGAAGTCGAAAATATATTAGATCTAAGTAAATTCTGCGCAGAAAAAAAATTATATCTTCATCTTGAGCCAGCCACAGAGCAAAAAAAATTTGAGTTTATTTGTAAATATCTGCCAATTGGTAAAAATAAAAATTGATCAGCAAAAATTAAACCTAGCAACAATATTTTGAGAGTAATATATGAGATCTGCAATTATATCAAAAAATAAATCTACACTCTTAATTAAATCCAACTAAACCTCATCCAAATTATCAACTATATTTGCAGGTTCTTATGCCAAAATCGATATAAAATACTGCATATAGCAAAATATTTTTGAGGAAAAATATAGCTATCCAAAGATGAGACTTGGTATAAGTTTTTTGCTAAAGAAGTTGAAACTTCGATAAAAGCAATCATAGATTCTGGTGTCGAAAGATTTAGCAAGCACCAAGCTTTTAATTGAGGATTTAAAATTAGGAAAAATAGCGCCACCTCTTCCTCCATCAAGAGCTACTCAACCATTAGCCCCAGTTCCTCCACCAAGGATTAGGGCTTCATCAGGTGAGCCCGCTATTTAAAATGTTAGTAAAGGTCCTATCTAAAATAAATAAAATGCGTGCCATTATTAAGTAAATTACTATTATCAATAATAATTTTGTCTTTGGCTACGCAATCGGGAATTTGGTATTTTCTAGTTAAATTAATCAATATCGCAAAATCATTGTTACATATTTCACTGATTTGAGTTCTGGTCAGTAAAATCAAGGTTTTCTTGGCGATGAAATTGCTTTTTTCTAAAATGCATTTTTGTTGATCACAGTTAATTTTATTATTTAAGAGCCATTCTTTTGGATAATTATCAAATGATTTAAATTGACTGTGGCCGGTTTTCTTGAGCCATAAATCTCGTTTTTTTGAAGCCCGCAAATTTTTGGAAAAAATGAGGCCATCCTTTTGGTTATATATTGCAAAAAACTTGGCTTCGCCATCAATTAATAATGACGATTTTGGCTGTAGATAAATTGCTGCCAGAGAAAGAATTAATAAAATTATTCCCGCTATTGGTAAAAATCTTCTTTCCTTTGGTAAGCAGATTAATAGCAGGCCAATTGCTGATAAAATTAGACTGATTTTTGGTATTACTAAAAAATTAAAATATGAATAATCTAAATTAGCGACATAATTGGCAATTTTAATTATTAAATCGATGGTTAGAGACATTAATTTAAGGCAGTATTTTTCAAGCCCTATTGGCATTAAAATGATCGCTAAAAATCCAAGCGGCATAGTAAAAAAACTGACAATTGGGATCGCAAAAATATTGGCTAATATTCCATAAATTGAGATATTGTTAAAGTGATAAATTAAAAATGGCGCGGTTGCAATTTCGACAATAATTGAGCAGATAATAATTTGTAAAATATAGTTACCGGATCTGATAATTATCGAGCTATTACCAGCAAATAATTTTAGCCTGGTAAAATTTTGGTAAAAGGCAATTAAAGAAGTAACGGCAACAAATGACAGCTGAAAACTGATAGTAAAAATATAATAGGGATTAAATAATAAAATTGCGCTTGCGGCTATTGCCAAAGAAATCAGGGGTGTTGATTTTTGCTCTAAAAGATGGCTGAAAAAAAATAATAAAATTATGATAAATGATCTGGTGGCAGTTACCGAGGAGCCAGAGATTTCTAAGTAAAAATAAGAGCCAAAAATGGCAATTATTGCGGCAATTTTTTTAATATCGAATCTTAAAGTTAGATATTGATTAAATGACAGTAAAAATCGGCTGAAGGTGAAAAAAATTCCAGCCATTAATGATAAATGTAGGCCAGAAATTGCCAATAAATGAGCGAGGCCAGAATTTCTGATATTAGCAATAGTTTCTTTGGAAATATTATTTTTTTTGCCAATAAGTAAGGCGCTGGCAATGCCAAGATTATCGCCATTAATTTCTGCTGCGATTTTGCCGGCAATTAATTGTCTAAGATTAGTAATAATTTCTTGGTAAGAAGAAACATTTGCCGGTTTAACCAATATTAGATTTGAAGTTGCAAAGCCCTCAGCGCCGATTTTTTTAGCCTTAGCGTCAAGTCGATAATCAAAATCATCAATAATTTGCTTATTTTTTATTGGCTTAATTAGCGCCCTTAAAGCTACTAAATCACCAATTTTGACTGCCTCAAAATTGGTAATCACATTGACAATTATATGATCCGGAGGGTCTTTATAAATCAGGCGTTTTTGCTGATGATCATTTACCCATAAAATAGTCTGATAATTTTTTTGCCGCTCTAAAAACTCACGATCAATTTGCTGTAAATCGCTAATATTGAGCCAGTTTTTTACCATAGTTTTGGTAATTTTCTTGGCCGTTAATTACCGGAGGGGGATCAAGGTGGATTGCTACA
>CAZUPN010000019.1:17721-22474 GCA_964622015.1 uncultured Rhizobiaceae bacterium
TGTTTTTTGTTAGATTTTTTGTGAGTAGGTTTTTTACTAGCCTTTTTTATTTTATTTTTATTCTGATTTTGCTTGGAATAATCAGGCTTATAAAAAGTTAAATCCCCCATTACAATATTAGCTGCTGGCCTTTTAGTGATAGGATTATAATAAGTCTTTAAATCCTTAATTTTGCCAATTATATCAACATAAATTATGCCATTGATTTGATTGTTAGCGGCAATAATTTGATCATAAAAAAATCCCCATAAATAACCAAAAAGAAAAATTGCAATTGCAAAAAATATTATAAATCTTTGACGGTGGTGATAAATTAGCGCTAAAAAAATTGCGCATAAAAATAGTAGGATTGGCGATGTGAAATAGTGATTGCCGTAAGAAAAGAAGAAAATAATTCCGGCGCCAAAAAATGGCGGTACCCAAATTATTAATTGCTCTTTTTCTTTGGCGATTATTTTTGCAAGGAAATCTTTGAAAATTATTTTCATTAGGTTTGTTGTTAGTGGTAAATAAATTTGATTATTTATTAATTTTCTGGATTGCTGCGTCGCCTCGAGAATGACGGACTCAAGAAATCGTCATTCTCGAGAAGCGTAGCGACGCGGCAATCCACAAAAATCACGATCTTAAGTTTTATACTCCAGTAGAGCCAAATCCGCCGCTTCCTCTTTTAGTCTCATCTAAATCTTCCACTTCCATAATTTCAGCTTTATGGTAAGCGGCGATGATCATTTGGGCGATTCTCATTCCTTTGGTAATTGTAAAATCCTGGTTTGAGTGATTGATTAAAATTACGCAAATTTCACCGCGATAATCAGCATCAATGGTACCTGGACTATTTAAAACAGTAATGCCATTTTTTAGGGCGAGTCCAGATCTTGGTCTGATTTGAGCTTCAAAGCCCTGAGCTATGGCAATTGCAATGCCGGTTGGAACTAATTTTATTTCTCCGCTTTTAATAATCATAGTTTCAGAAATTGCGGCCATTAAATCCATGCCGGAACTATGTTCAGTTTCATATTTAGGCAAAGATAAATCAAAGCCATTTGCTAGTTTTTTAATTTTAAGAATAGACATTTTAATAATTTTTTAAGATTGCTAAGGATAATTAGCGACAATAAAAAATTCTTTAATAAATAGCCATATTTTTATTAATTCTTGATTAATTTGAAGTTTTAAATAAAATTCGTGATTCTTGCTTAAAACTTTATTTTTAATCGCAATTTAAAATCAATATCAAAACAATGAGTGAAGAACCTATCGCTGGCGCTAAGATTGACCAGCCTATAGATAAATGCAAAGAAGAATTAAAAGATGAAAATCGTCGTAAATTAATTACCAATACCGCTTATAGCGCAGCTGGGGTTGGTTTAGCATGTGCAATTTTGCCGCTAATTGACAGTATGAATCCTTCAAAAGATGTGGTTGCGGTTTCTTCGGTTGAAATTGATGTTTCAAATATCAAGGTCGGGGAAGAAAAAACCGTGATGTGGCGTGGAAAGCCGATTTTTATCAGAAGACGTAACGCCGAAGAAATTTCTGCTGCTCAAAATGCCCAATTATCAGAATTAAAAGATCCAGAACTTGATTCTGCCAGGGTTAAAGCTGGTAAAGAACAGTGGCTGGTTACAATTGGTATTTGCACCCATTTGGGCTGTATTCCGCTTAATGGACAGGGTGAATATAAGGGTTGGTTTTGTCCTTGTCATGGTTCGCAATATGACACTTCGGGCAGGATTAGAAAAGGTCCGGCCCCTAAAAATTTGGAAGTTCCTCCTTATGAATTCAAGTCTGAAACTTTAATTAAAATTGGCTAATATGTCGCATATTGAAAATGATTTGGAAAAATCTTTAACTGAAAAATCTAAAATTGCTAAATGGGTCAATGATCGTATTCCTTTAATTTCAATGATTGAGGGCACTTTCTTAAAACATCCATATCCTAAAAATTTGAATTATTGGTGGAGTTTTGGTTCAATTGCCGGAATCGCGCTATTGGTGCAAATTATTACCGGAATTTTTCTTGCCATGCATTATGTGCCTAATGTTAATTTGGCATTTAATTCAGTTGAGCATATTATGCGTGATGTACGCTATGGTTGGCTAATTCGCTATATCCATGCGGTTGGGGCCTCAATGTTTTTTGTGGCAGTTTACGCTCATATTGCCCGTGGCCTTTATTATGGCTCATATAAATCGCCAAGAGAATTATTATGGTGGGTAGGGATATCGATCTTTTTATTGATGATGGCTACTGCTTTCATGGGTTATGTTTTACCTTGGGGGCAGATGAGTTTTTGGGGGGCAACCGTAATTACTAATTTATTTTCTGCCTTTCCAATTGTTGGAAAAAGTATTGTCAGTTGGTTATGGGGTGGCTATTCGGTTGATAATCCAACCTTAAATCGTTTTTATGCTTTGCATTATTTACTGCCTTTCGTAATTGTTGGAGTAGTAATGTTACATCTAGTTTCTTTGCATACTGTTGGCTCTAATAACCCGTCGGGTGTAGAAATTAAATCCAAAAAAGATATTATTCCTTTTCATCCTTATTTTACGATTAAGGATATGCTTGGCTTTGTAGTGTTTTTTCTGATTTTTGGTTATTTTTTATTTTTCCATCCAAATTCCTTAGGTCATCCTGATAATTATATTCCTGCTAATCCGCTAGTGACACCTTCTCATATCGTGCCGGAATGGTATTTCTTGCCATTTTATGCGATATTACGCGCGGTTCCTGATAAGCTTGGCGGAGTATTGATGATGTTTGGGGCGATTTTAGTATTATTTGCGCTTCCTTGGCTTGATTCAAGCAAGGTTAAAAGTGGCAATTACCGGCCGATTTTTAAATGGGTTTTTGTAATTTTTGTAATTAATTTTATCTTTTTAGGCTGGCTTGGAAAATCTCCGGCTGAGGGTTGGTACATCTGGGCATCAAGAATTGCAACTCTGGTTTATTATGCCTATTTTTTGGTGATACTACCTTTACTTGGCAAATTTGAAAAGACTTTACCAATTCCTGACTCAATTGATGAGCATTATAACAAATCTCATAAGTAATATTTCAAAATGAAAAAAATATTATTCATTATATCTATAATTTTTATTACTGGCTTTACTGCAAATATTGCCAGCGCTAATGGTGCTGAAGGTCACGAGAATCCGCTTGATAATTTCGCTCTTCATCCAAAAAAAATGCAGTGGGAGTTTGAAGGGGCTTTTGGTAGATTTGATCGTCAATCAATTCAAAGAGGTTTTCAGGTTTATAAGGAAATTTGCTCAACTTGCCATAGTTTAAAGTTGCTTTCTTATCGAAATCTTGCTGATATTGGTTTTAGCGAAGATGAAGTCAAGCAGATTGCCTCTGATTATACCGCAACTGATGGTTCTAATGATGATGGTGAGATGTTTGAGCGTCCAGCCTTGCCTTCCGACCGCTTTATATCGCCATATGCTAATGATAAAGCGGCCGCTGCTGCCAATAGTGGTGCGATTCCACCAGATTTTTCGCTGATTATTAAAGCTAGACATGATGGTCCTAATTATGTTTACTCACTAATTACCGGATTCCAGGATGCGCCAGAAGGCTTTCCAACAGTGCTTGGTAAATATTATAATCCTTATTTTGAAGGTCGCCAAATTTCAATGCCGCCGCCAATTACTGATGATGGCCAAATTGAATATAAGGATGGTACCTATGCAACTAAGGAGCAAATGGCAATTGACATCGTTAATTTCTTAGAGTGGGCAGCGGAGCCGGAATCAGAGTCACGCAAAAAAATGGGCGTTAGATCGATGATTTTCTTAGTGATCTTGCTAGTAATTTTAGTGATTGCCAAAAAAGCAGTCTGGAAAAAAATAAAGTAATTTTAAGTAAAATGACATTTGAATTCAGTCAGGAAAATTCTAAAAAAGTGGTAGCAATAATTGCCAAATATCCAAGTGATCGAAAAAAATCAGCAGTAATGCCGTTACTTGATTTAGCGCAAAGACAAAATAATAATTATATCTCCAAAGAAATAATTGAATATATTGCAAAAATGCTCGATATGGCCGAAATTAGAGTCTATGAAGTTGCTAGTTTTTATACCATGTATAATCTAAAACCAGTTGGTAAATTCTTGCTGCAATTTTGCAAAACTACCCCCTGCATGCTAAGAGGAATTGATGAAATCATCAAAATCACCAAAGAAAAATTAGGCATTGAAATGGACGAAACTACTGCCGATGGCCTCTTTACTCTAAAAGCGGTAGAATGCCTAGGTGCCTGCGTCAATGCCCCGGTAGTTCAAATCAATGATGATTATTTCGAAGATTTAACCCCAGAAAATTTTCTAAAAATTCTAGAAAATCTAAAAACCGGCAAAGCCATAAAAATTGGCTCCCAAATCTAAAATAAACCAAATTCCTTTTAAAAAAGGGCTTGTAGCTCAGTTGGTAGAGCAGCTGACTCTTAATCAGTAGGTCGACGGTTCGAATCCGCCCAAGCCCACCATAATCGGTGAGATATTATTCTTAGATGGGGCAATTAGGGGACGCTTAATAATATCTTTGGATATTTGGTTTTTTATGAGCTTTGAGTTTTCAAATTGTCTCTTATTGGATAAACTCTGCTGCCAACATAGTTGCAAATAAGCTTGCTAAGCACAAAGAAGAATCATCAATAATAAAAGATCTCCCAGTAATAGAAAAGATAGACGAGCTTGATACTTAGATTAAAAAAACCTCGCAAGAACTAGCAAACAGAAATATG
>CAZUPN010000020.1:0-836 GCA_964622015.1 uncultured Rhizobiaceae bacterium
CTTAAATCCAAGGCTATTAATGTTAAATGATGAGTTTCATTGCCAGTACTGAATGCGCCGGCAGGCAGCAAAATATTACACCTCCAATAACATGCGATACCAAAATCCATATAAAATACTGCATATAGCAAAATCTTTTTGAGGAAAAATTAATGCTTTTAAAGCCTTGTTTATATTGATATATACCGGGCTTTAAAAGCATTAATTGCTACCAAAAAGATGAAGAGCTAATGTAGTATTTTATATCGATTTTGGTATTACATTAAACATTTAGAAAGCTAAATTTGGAGATATTAAAAAATGAAAGGTTTCGCCAAATGATAATGAAAGAAACCTTAAGCTTTAAGGGTTTTCTTTTTTTACATGGTCAAGCAAATCTAGTAACTATTTTCGACATAAAAATTTGCGACAAAGACAAGATCGTAATTAAAAAGAGGAACATTTTCCTATAGATCCCAATCTAGCAAATCATTTAAACCATCTGAATTATCTTGCCGTAGTTTGTAAAAAGGTACCAGGTACCTTTTTTATGCCTTTTAAACAAAATTTCAAATCAGATAAAATTGCCTGATAATTGGCATTGGCGATTTCTTTTTTGGCAATTAATATGTAATCTCGATTATTGACTAAATCTTTTGACAGCCTCGACATTGCTGCTCTAAATCTTCTTTTAACTTTATTTCTAATTATCGCATTGCCAACTTTTTTACTCACAGTTTGGCCAAAGCGGCAAAATTCAGTAATTTTAGCTCTTGGAGATTTTTGATTAAGCAGGTAAAATTCAGGAGTTGGAGCTGAAAGTAAAAGAATAGTTTTTGAATGAAATTTGACGCTTT
>CAZUPN010000020.1:846-22379 GCA_964622015.1 uncultured Rhizobiaceae bacterium
ATTTCTTGAAATTCTTTGGATTTTTTGATACGAAAAATTTTCAAAATCAATACCGATTTTTTAAGCGCTTAAAATTGCGCGACCTTTTGCTCTTCTGGCATTAATAACTTTTCTGCCACCAACGGTTGCCATTCTTGATCTAAAGCCATGTCTTCTTTTGCGCACGATTTTGCTTGGCTGATATGTTCTTTTCATGTTTTAATATAATTTTTGAGATTTAGTTAAATATTAGGGGGCGGATTATTAAATATAAAAGCCTTAAATGCAAGCGTTAATTATCAATTACTACCAAACGATATTTACTTCCTTTTTAGCACTCGTCATTGCCGCAAAGGCTGAAATCTCCTAGTTGTGATAACAAAAGGAAAGTGCAGCTACCAAAAAGGTACCTGGTATCTTTTTTGTTTGTCAAATATCAATTATTTTTGAGCAATTCGATTTTTTATTTCATCAATCATATATTGCTGCAAGTTTCCCTGGAATCGCAATATTATTTTTAGATCGGGGCCAATTAATAAAGTCTCTGGCACTGCTTTAAGACCGATAATTTTGGTAAAAAAACCTTTTTTATCAACAATAACTTTAACAAAAGGATTGCCGTTTTTTTCAAGATATTTTGTGGTATTGGCATCAATGTCATGCCAGGCAACACCGTATAAATCAATAAAATTCTGCTCTTTAATATCAAGCAAGATTTGATGCTCATAAATACAAGTCACGCACCAAGAGGCAAAAATATTGATTAGCGAATATTTTTCCCTTAAATCATTAGCGCTAAAAACTTGATTTGGATCATCGATGATTGGTAATTCAAAATTGGGTAAAGTAATGTCAATTTTGCTGAAATCATTATTGCTGACACGCTGCTTTTTATAGATTTTAAAAATGGCAATGCTAATTAAAATTACCACTACCAAAAGCGCTATTAAAGGTATAAATTGTTTAATCTTTTGCATCTTTTAAAGGCTAAATTTTCTTATAATCTTCAAGACTATATTCATCAACTAAAACCGCATCTGAAATTGCTGCAAAAGTTTCAGTCAAAAGATTTGCCTCTGCTTGATTAATCACTGATTTTGCTATAGCCTCAGTAATTAAATTCTCAATTCTTTCTTTAGGTAAAATTTTACTTTTAACTGCCAGTTTAATTTTTTCAGTTATGGTAGCTGATTTTTCATAAAGCTTAAGGGCATTTTCTAGCCTTGCCAGTGACTGATCTTTTTGACTTGGAACAAAAATTCCAGCAGTTAAAGAATCGCGAAAATCATGATTTTTGGTTAAATTTTTTGCAACTTTATGGCTAAGCTGATCATTTGCTGGACATAAAAAGGCATTAAATCTTGCAAAAAAAGCAAATGGCAAGAAGAGATATTTAAAAAAGCCAGAAAAAATATTTTGGTAAATTCCCTCAAAAGCCAATTGCATATCAGAAAATAAACTCTTCATTGCATATTCAAATAACTCAATATCTTGTGGCTTTTGACCATCATGATCAAATTTTTTAATCAAGCATATTGCCATATACATGCCAGATAAAATATCGGCAAAGCGACCATTTAGCTTTTCTTTTCTTTTTAAATCACCACCAAATCTTGCCATTGCAATATCAGCAAGTAAGGCAAAGCTGGCTGAAGCCCAGGCAATTTTTCTTTCATATTTAGCAATTACACCTTTAGTAGTTGGCTTTAAAAGATAGCCTCTGCTGATACTTAACAAAATTGAGCGCGCTAAATTTTGCACTAAATGACCAATATGGCCAAAAAATGCCCGGTCAAAATCAACCAGATTATTTTGCTCTAATGCCACTACCTCTTTATAAGCATAAGGATGACACATTATCGCGCCCTGACCAAATTGAATTAGGGTTCTAGTCATAATATTGGCGCCTTCCACCGTAATAGAAATTGGCGCTGAAAAATAGGCATTAGCAAGTAAATTTCTGGGGCCCCTGATAATTCCACTGCCCCCCGCAATATCCATGCCATAATTAATTGTCTGACGAAACATTTCAGTTGCATGATATTTTGCAATTGCACTTATCACTGCCGGCTTTGCCCCCAAATCAACCGCTCCGGCACTAAAGCTTCTTAAAGCATCGACAATATAAGCTTTGCCGGCAATTTTTGCCAAAACCTCTTCAATTCCTTCAAATTTAGCAATCGACAGCCCAAATTGCTGACGAATAATACTATAAGCACTTGCAACCCGAGCCACTAATTTAGAACCGCCAGACGCAGTTGAAGGGAGCGAAATCGCCCTGCCAGCCGCTAAACATTCCATCAACATTTTCCAGCCCTTGCCAATACCATCCTTAGCACCGATAATATTATCAAGCCCGATAATGACATCTTCGCCATTAATTGGCGAATTAATAAAAGGAGTAGCGAGCGGGTCATGGCGCCTGCCAAGCCTAACGCCTTTGGCATTATGAGGAATTAAAGCGCAAGTAATACCAACCTCCCTTTTATGATCAAATAAAATTTTATCGGGATCACGCAACTGAAAAGCAAGACCGATAATGGTTGCAACCGCACCTAAAGTTATATATCTCTTAGACCAGTTCAGTCGAATTTTTATCTCACCTTTATCATCTTTAAACAGCACCCCACTTGCAGTAATTGAGATTGCATCACTACCCGCCCCCGCTTCAGTAAGCGCAAAGCAAGGAATTTCAAGCCCAGCAGCCAGTCGTGGCAAATAATAATCACGTTGTTCTTTGGTGCCATAATGATGCAATAATTCAGCAGGTCCCAAAGAATTAGGCACCATCACCGTTATTGCAAGCGGTACCGATCTTGAAGCTAATTTTTGAATCACCGAACTGTGAGCAAATGCGCTAAAACCAAGCCCACCATATTCTTTAGCGATAATCATGCCAAAAAATTTATTATCCTTCAAATATTGCCAAACTTTTTCAGGCAAATCACGATGATGATAAACCTCATAATCAACGCACATCTTGCAAGCTTCTTCAACCTGATCATTCAAAAAATTCTCTTCTTCTGTACTTAAAACCGGATATTTTTGTGACCATATCCATTTAAAATTGGGCTTACCAGAAAATAACTCACCATCGACCCAAACCGTTCCCGAAGTTAAAGCAATTTTCTCAGTCTCAGAAATTTTAGGCAGTAAATCCAGCTTCTTAATCGCTAACATAATAAATCTGGTAAATAAATTCTGCCGCAAAATAGGAAGCAATAATATCGCCGCCACAGCCAAATAGACAGCCCAAAACCCAGCCTCCAATTTTAGCGATAAAGCATAAATTGTTACCATCCCAAGAAAATAACCAACCCCAAACCCCCTATAAGCAAAAAATAAGATCAAAATCAGCAGATAAAAATTTAAATGACTGATATTACTGATATTATCGCCTAGATTTGAAATTATATTGATCATTTTACTATTTAATTATTTGTTAATGATAATTGGCAAGATTGTTTAACCAAATCGCGTACCCTGGCAATATAGGACGCTCTTTGAGTGGTTGAAATTAAGCCAGCAGCATCGATTAAATTAAGTAAATGACTAGCCTTTAAAGCCTGTTCATAAGCAGGAATTGGAAGATTTTTTTCAGCTAGTAAATTTGATTGAGTCTCAGCATCACTAAATTGACGAAACAGGATCTCGGGACTAGAATTTTCTAGAATAAAAGCTGAATTTTGCTTTTCATTTTCTAAAAATATATCCGCGTAAGTGATTTTTTTATCTCCTTCTTGCCCATTCCAATTAATTGCTAAAATATTATCAACGCCTTGAATATGCATGGCAAGACGCTCTAAGCCATAAGTAATTTCGCCAGCAATTATTTCGCATTCAATGCCGCCAACTTGCTGCATATAGGTAAATTGACTAACTTCCATACCATTAAACCATACCTCAAAGCCAAGGCCCGAGGCTCCAACTGTAGGATTCTCCCAATCATCTTCAACAAATCTAATATCATTATTCTTAACATCCAGGCCAATAAATTCAAGGCTTTGTAGGTATAATTCTCTAATATTACTGGGTGCTGGTTTAAGTAAAGTTTGAAATTGATAATAATAGCTAAGTCGATTAGGATTTTGCCCATAGCGCGCATCACCAGGACGTCTACAGCCTTGCACATAAGCCACATGCCATGGCTTTTTGCCAAGCGCTTTTAAAACCGTCGCTTGATGCAAAGTTCCAGCTCCGACCTCTAAATCAACCGGCTGTATAATCGCACAACCCTGATCACTCCAGAATTTTTGTAGTAAAAAAATAATCTCTTGGAAAGATTTCATAAGTTAGTTTTGTAAATATGCCCCCTTGTCATTGCCAAGAAAGGCGGCAATGACAAAAGAAGAGAAATGATTAATATGCAAAAGCCAGCTAAAAAATATTTCCTTTTTAAGAAATTTGAAATAACTTATCAGCAGGCTTGCAAAAGGGACCAGTCTTGATTTTTTTAGAAAAAAAGCAAGTAATAATTAAATTCTAAATTTTTAAAAAAAATTTATGTCAATTGCAATATTAGTTTCTTTGCTTTTTTCCTTGGGATTTTTTGTTGAAAGTATCGCTGGGTTTGGCAGTGCTTTTATTGCTTATCCGGTTTTAGGAATTTTTATTGATATTAAAAAATTAATCTTAATTGCTCTTTATATTGGAACTTGCGCCAGCAGTTATATAATAGTTTCTAGCTTTAAATCTTTTACTTTAAAAATATTCCTATCAAGCCTACCAATATCGATTGCGGGGACTATTATTGGAGTAGTAGTTTTTAGCGAATCAGGCTCACAATTTTTACTAATTTTATTTGGAATATTGCTGATTATTTTATCAATGAAAATGATCTTTTTTGATAAAATAAAATTTCCAAGATCGCTTAAAAGTACCCTACTTTTGATCGGCGGAATTACTCAAGGAATGTTTGGCATGGGTGGCGCCTTTTTAATTGCCGCTTTACAAAATGACTTTAAAAATAAGTCACAATTAAGAGCAACCATGGCAGCATTTTTTGTTACCTTTAATTTGATTAGATTTATTCAGTTATATTTAGGCAATAAGCTTGATTTAGAATTTTCTAAAATATGGTGGGCGCCAATTCCAGTATTTATTGCAATTCATATTGGCTATAAAGTACATCTAAGAATTAGTGAAGGGACTTTTAAAAGAATAATTGCAACAATTACTACCATTGCTGGCATTTATTTTATGTTTAAAGCTTTAAATCTTTAATTACTAAACATTGAAAGAAGAGCCGCAGCCGCAACTTGAAGAGGCATTAGGATTTTTTATTTTAAATTCTGAACCACCAAGTTCTTCAATAAAGTCAACCTCGCTATTCTTTAAAAATTCTTGCGACATTTTATCAGTCACCGCAATAATTTCCTTACCTTCTTTGTAAATTATAATGTCATCTTCATTGAATTTATCATCGAGATTAAATAAATATTGAAAACCGTTGCAGCCGCCACCGCTAACGCCAATTCTCAAGAACTTACCTTGATTTTGCCCGGAATTTTTGACATTTTTTACCTTTTGAATCGCTTTTGGTAAAATTTTAACCGAGATTTCGATATTGTGATTTAGACTTTGATCACTCATTATTAAATCCTCTTAATATTAAATTCTTTTCTGCTTCTCAGTGCCAGCTCTTCTAATATAGAATTGAAATCAATTTTTTTATGAGCAAGCAAAAGAAATAAATGATAGATCAGATCGCAACTTTCGTCAATTAAATGTTGTTTGGTTTTAGGGCTATTTTTATAACTATCTTCAAATGCCGCAAGGCCAACCTCCATAGCTTCTTCAGCAATTTTCTTGACAATTTTTTCTACCCCCAAACTGGTTAGCCAGCAAGTATAAGAGCTTGGATCATTTTGCATCATTCTTTCTTTGATTAAAGAGGCAAATTCCTCCATCGTAAAATATAATTTAACTTTCTTTGGTTTTTTGATAGGCTTAGGGGTAATTTTTTTTATTTGCCTATTCATACAAATTTTTTAATCTCACTAATTAAGTTACTAAATAAATCAATCTGATAATTATCGCTCACCCCTTGAATAACCGAAGTTATACGCTCAAGCCCCATACCAGTATCAATACATGGCTTTGGTAGAGCAACTAGGCTTTTATCAGCTTTTTTTTCAAATTGCATAAACACCAAATTCCAAATTTCAACATAACGATCGCCATCTTGGTCTTTACTGCCTGGAATGCCACCAAAAATTTTCTCACCATGATCATAAAAAATCTCTGAACAAGGCCCGCAAGGACCAATTTCGCCCATGGACCAAAAATTATCATCACTGGCGATTCTGATAATTTTTTTCTCATCAAGCCCGGCAATTTTTTTCCATAAATCAAAAGCCTGATCGTCACTATGATATACTGTCACTAAAAGCTTATCTTGATTGATTTTAAGCTCTTTAATTAAAAAATTCCAAGCTAGCAAAATTGCCTCTTCCTTAAAATAATCACCAAAAGAAAAATTACCAAGCATCTCAAAAAAAGTATGATGACGCGCAGTATGGCCAACATTATCAAGATCATTATGCTTGCCCCCTGCCCTGACACATTTCTGAGCGCTTGCCGCCCGTTTGAATTTTGGCTCTTCAAGACCAGTAAAATAATTCTTAAACTGATTCATCCCGGCATTAGTAAACATCAGAGTCGGGTCATTATATGGCACTAAAGATGATGATGGAATAATCTGATGATCATTTTTAGCAAAATAATCTAAGAATTTTGTTCTAATTTGATTAGTTGTTAGCATGATTTGATTGCTAAATTTAGCTTGTTAATTGTTAGTTAATAGAAATGGGTCAGCCCCATAGCGGGAATGGATCAGCGCCATAACGGGAATAGGTATTCCTAACGTTTGCCTCATTTTCCGATAGCTATACCGATTCTTAAAGCTTGATGACATCAATATAAGCAAGGGGTCAATAGATCCCCTCCCGCATCTTCATTTTATTCCTGCACTTTTATTTTATTCCTACGCCTTCATTTTATTTCCACACCTTATTATTTGCACTCTCGCACCTTCATTTTTTAAATTGTAAGACAAGGAATAAGCCGGATTCTGTTCTTTGATAAAAATATTACTATATCATCAAAGCGACAATCATTCATCTAGGACTAGCATCACTACTAGCCTCAAGCAACCTACCCGAATGGTAATGATTAAGGGGCATTTGATTTAGCAAGCTAAATCGCACCATTCCTATTTGGTCTTGCTCCTGGCGGGGTTTTCCTAAAATTATGTTACCATAATAGCAAGTGAGCTCTTACCTCGCTTTTTCACCCTTACCGAGCCTAAAATAATCAAGCCAGGCGGTATATTCTCTGTGGCACTTTCCCTTGAATTTAGAACGATTAAACTCTAAATCCAGCCAGCTCTTAACTGGCACCATCCCTTAAAAGGAGTCCGGACTTTCCTCTTATTTTCATTATTTAAAAAAATAAAAAATAAGCGATTGTCACTCTTGCCTTACAATTTTTGAGAATTTAAACTATAAGCCTCAGCTTAGCAATTTATTTTTTTTTAAATTTATGACCGATAATAATTCAGCAAAACCAAAAAGACCTGAAGCAGTTGAAAAACTTCCACCCGATGATCAGAAAGCAATTGCAGAAATGATCAAAAAAGGCGGGATAGTTTCAAGTAAGCAATCTGGGCATAAGGTAGCACAATCACTACCAAACCAACCCCAAAATCAAGGAAAACAACAATAATGAAAACAGTATTTTCCGGCGTTCAATCTTCCGGTAATTTGCATCTTGGCAATTATTTGGGCTCAATTTCTAATTGGATTGATTTACAAAATCAGCATCGCTGTATTTTTGGAATCATGGATTTGCATGCAATTACTACTCCTCAAAATCCTAAAGAATTAGCAAAAAATATTATTGAGGTTGCAATTTGCTATTTAGCTTCAGGGCTTAATCCCGAGCAATCAATTATTTTTCAGCAATCAAAAATCAGTCAGCATTTGGAACTGGCCTGGGCTTTTGCTTGTATTACACCGCTTGGCTGGCTAAATCGTATGACGCAATTTAAGGATAAAGCGCTAAAACAAGATGAGGCTACTAATTTAGGCTTGCTTTCTTATCCAGTGTTAATGGCGGCTGATATTTTGCTATATAAATCTGATTTAGTACCGGTTGGTGAGGATCAAAAGCAACATTTAGAACTCACTCGTGATATTGCCGCCGCCTTTAACCACAAGCTTGAAAGGCAATATTTTAAACTGCCAGAACCGATGATTATTAAAGGGGTGGAGAGAATAATGTCATTAACTGATGGCACTAAAAAAATGAGTAAATCTGATGCTAGTGATTATTCAAGAATCAATTTAGATGATAGTGCAGAAGAAATCGTTAAAAAAATTAAAAAATGTAAAACTGATTCAATCAGCGTGATTGCCTATGACGAGCTTCGTCCCGAAATCTATAATCTCTTAAATATTTTTGCTGCGGTAACCAGTAAAGATCCAAAAGCAATTGCCAAAGAATATGAAAATTCTGGCTATCACAAATTCAAAACCGACTTAGCTGAGGCAATAGTTGCAAAATTATCTAAAATAAGTCAAAATATACAGCATCTCAGAAATGACATTGGCTATGTTCGCAATATCCTTAGGCGAGGCGATGACAAAGCTTTAGAGATTGCCGCTAAGACCAAACATGAAGTTTTTAATTTATTAGGCCTATAATTTAGATATGTTACCATTAAAAAAAGAAAGCCAAATTAGCACTACTGCTTTAGCTAATCTTGACTTAGAAACAGAAATTTTAAAACTTAAGAAAGACCTAAATGCGGTAATTCTTGGTCATTTTTATCAAGATTCAGAAATTCAGGATATTGCTGATTTTATTGGCGATTCTCTTGATTTAAGCAAGAAAGCCGCAGCAACTGACGCTGATGTGATTGTATTTTGTGGCGTAAAATTTATGGCCGAGGTGGCTAAGATTTTATCTCCTGATAAAAAAGTTTTAATCCCTGATTATAAAGCTGGATGCAGCCTTGAAGATTCTTGCAAGGCTAGCGCATTTGCTGAATTTAGAAAGAAAAATCCTAATCATATCGCTCTGACTTACATCAATTGCTCAGCAGAAGTTAAGGCTTTGTCGGATATTATTGTCACCTCAAGCAGCGCCAAAAAAATCATTGATCAAATTCCAAAAGATCAGCCAATTATTTTTGCTCCTGATCGACATTTAGGCGGATATTTAATTAGAGAAACTGGCCGCGATATGTTGCTTTGGCAAGGAAGTTGCATAGTTCATGAACAATTTAGCGAAAAAGAATTGGTAAAATTAATTACTAATCACCCAAATGCTAAAATTATCGCCCATCCTGAATGCCCTGAAAATCTATTAAATTACACCCATCATATCGGCTCTACTTCATCCTTGCTTGAATATAGCAGCAAATATCAAGGCGCAGAATTTATTATTTTAACCGAGCCATCAATAATACATCAAATGCAACAAAGAAACCCGACCGCAAAATTTTATAGCTGTCCCTTTGTTGATTCTGCAGGATGCGTTTTATGTAACACCTGCCCTCATATGCAGCTAAATAATTTAGAAAAAATCTATTTAGCAATGTTTGATTTAGCTAACAATTGTAAAAACAGCCTTTATGGTGGAGAACTAATTTTAGATAAAGATTTGAGAAAAAAAGCCGCAATACCATTAAGAAAAATGCTAGCAATGTCATGATAAAAAAAAGCAGCAATAAAACAGCCTTAATCACCGGCGGAGCAAAAAGAATCGGCGCTGGAATTGCCGCTAAACTTGCCAAAATGGGCTATGATTTGGTAATTACTTACAATAATTCAAAAAAAGAAGCTGAGATTCTACAAAATTCAATCATCAGCAAATACTCAGTTAAATGCCAGATTATTAAATGTGATTTACTCAAAGTTACAGAGGTAGAAAAATTAGTAAGCTATCTTGAAAAAAACTTGGATAATTGGAATTTGCTAATTAATAATGCCTCAATTTTTAATCAATCAAAATTTATTTCAAGCAACTCTACAGATTTAATCAATAATCTGCAGATACATCTTTTATCACCATTAATTTTATCTCATTTTTTTGCTAAAAATGCCATCATCAATCAAATAAAAGATGCAAATATCATCAATATGGTTGATAAAAATATCAAGCGCTTTGACACTAAATATTTTAATTATTTGCTAAGTAAAAAATTCTTAGCACAAACCACCGAGATGCTTGCCCTAGAATTGGCGCCACAAATCAGAGTCAATGCCATCGCTCCCGGATTTATTTTAAACAGCATTGATAATAGCGATAGTCAAACTGCAATCTCCAAGATAATTGCCAAAATTCCTTTAAAATCAAAGGGCAAAATCGAAAATATTTTACAGACAATTGAGTTTTTAATTGAAAATAAATTCGTTACTGGTCAAATAATTTTTATTGATGGAGGCGCCAGTTTAAATCATGCCGGATAATTTAGCACAAGATAAATATTTAACAGACAAAATTGCAATTATCGCCGGCAGAGGAAACTTACCAAAAATATTAATCGAAGATTGTCAAAAAAGAGGACGGCAATTTTTGTTATTTTTACTAGATTCAGAAGCATATGAAATTGATTATTCAAATTTTAACCCAATCACCCTGCCTTACGGCGATATTTCAAAAGTTATAGAAATTATTAAGAGCAAACAAATTAAAAATCTGGTTTTGGTTGGCGCGGTCAATAAGCCTAATTTTTCTACAATTAAAGTAGATAAAAAAGGTGGGTTACTACTCTCAAAAATACTAGCTAAAAAAATCTTAGGTGATAATTCGGTCTTACAAACTGTAATTAATTTTTTTGAAAAAGAAGGCTTAAAAATTTTAACTATCGATCAATTGCTTAGCGATATCCTATCAAAAGAAGGGGTGTTAACTAAATTAGCGCCAAATGATGATGATTTAGAAAATATAAAAATTGCAATTAAGGCAATCAAAACCATCTCTTATCTTGATATCGGCCAATCAGTAATTATGGCTCAAAAACAAATTATTGCCGTTGAAGCGCTTGAAGGCACTGATAATTTAATCAAAAGATGCTCTGAATTAAATACCGAATTCAAAAAAGATGCAATTTTAGTAAAATTAAAAAAGACTGGTCAAACCAAAAAAGCCGATCTGCCGGTAATTGGCATTGACACTATCAAAAATTGCCATAATCAGGGCATCAAAGGCATTGCCATCGAATCTGGCGCCACTTTAATCATCGATAAAGAACAAGTAATAAAAACCGCAGATCAATTAGGATTATTCATTATCAGCATTAAAAAACCCAAAATTACTAACTTTTCATTTTTTAAACATTGTCTATAAAAACAATTTCTCCATTACCTCCATCTTTTTTTCTTGCGGGAACTTCCTCCTCTTGCCTTACAAAAAAGGAGTCTTCTTCTCTTTCTGCCCTTGTAAGAGGCGGTCGGGGTGAGGGATATTTTAATTTATCCCTACCAACCGAAGTAAAAACTATATTCAAAACCTTCGCTAAAAATCCTGATTCAATCAGACTAGTTGGCGGCTGCGTAAGAGACCTAATTCTAGCAAAACCAGTAAATGATTTTGATTTTGCCACCAAATTACTACCAAGCGAAATCATTGAAATCCTGGAAATCCACCAAATCAAAGCAATCCCAACCGGCATTAATTACGGCACCATAACTGCAGTCATCAATCATAAAAATTTTGAAATTACTACCCTCAGAAAAGATAATGACCCAGATGGTCGTCATTTAAAAGCCGAATTCATCAATGATTATTATTTAGATGCCGCCCGAAGAGATTTTACCATCAACGCTTTATATCTCGATGATCAAGGCCAAATCTATGATTATTTTAATGGCCTAAAAGATCTAGAAAATAAAAAAGTAAAATTTATCGGCAATGCTGAGGAGAGAATCACCGAAGATTATCTAAGAATTTTACGCTTCTTTAGATTTAGCTGCTTTTACAGCTCTGATTTTGACCAAGAAGGCCTAAATGCCTGCGTCACACTAAAGTCCAACCTCCAAAAATTATCCGCTGAAAGAGTCAGAATCGAAATATTAAAAATTTTTTCCTGCCAAAAAAAAGAGAATTTAATTAAAACCTTAAACACCCTAAATGACGCAAAAATCAGCGAAGAAATTCTTGGCAATCAACATCAATTCGATTATCAAAAATTAAAAAATCTCTTTTTGCTAGAAGATAAAATTAAACCCCAAAAATTATATTACCAAATCCGCAGCCACAATTCCAAAACCTTTAAGAACAACTATCTGCTGCCATTTTTTACCGCCATCTTTAACAATGACAGGAAATTTGAGGAAAATCTTAAACTCATAACCACCAAACTAAACCTCACCAATAAAGAAAAAAATTACTGCCAATTTCTAAGCCAAACCATTCTAAAATATAGTAAATTACCCAATCAAGAACAACTAAAAAGACTATTAATTGAATTTGATCAAGGGCTGGTAATCGATTTTTATTTCTTCAATCTAGCGCAAAATTTTTGCGATAAAACCTTAGAAACCATCAATCAAATCAAACAAAATAGCGATCTCATCACCAATTTCATTAAACCAAATTTCCCAATTAATGGCAATTGCCTAACCAAACTCGGCTATAAAGGCAAAAAAATTGGCCAAATGCTTGAAATAGCCAAAGAATTCTGGATCAAGAGTGATTTTAAGGCTAACAAAGAGCGGCTGATAAAATTTTTACTAAAAAAATGAAATTAATCAGCTTTAATATTAATGGTTTAGAGATGATTAAAACATAAGGAATCGGTCATAGACCATTGCTGCAGCTTTAAGATAAGCCTTGATAGATTTTTTATATTACCAAAATAATACCGCTATCGCAATAATGCCCCTAACTAGGATGATATTGTCTGCGCCTGGAAGTGATCTGTGAGACCCCCTTCTTGAAGTTTGAATCATCTAAGATTAGGTACCCAAGGTTACTTTTTTTAGCTACTTCTTCGCCCTCTCAACATAGCTACCATCTTCGCATTTAACGATGATTTTATCGCCATTTGAAACGAAAGGTGGAACCATAACTCTGGCGCCATTTTCTAAGGTTGCTGGTTTGTAAGAGGAGGAGACGGTTTGGCCTTTGATTACGGCTTCGGTACTAGTTACTTCTAGAGTTACGCTTTCAGGTAAATGGATCATGATTGGTTTGTCGTTACAATATTCAACATTGATTTCCATTCCTTCTTGTAAAAATTGTAGAGCGTCACCGACTAATTCTTTTTTAAAATTATATTGTTCAAAGCTTTGCATGTCCATTGCTACCAACTCACCTTGATCCATATATTGATATTGCAGGTTTTTTTGTTCTAAATAGGCTCTTTCAACATCTTCAGAAGAGCGGAAACGGACATTAGACTTAGTGCCATTAACAATATCTTTAATTTCAACCTGGATGAAAGCGCCACCTTTACCTGGCATAGTGTGCTCTCTTTTTAAAATTACCCATAATTGATTTTGATATTCAATTACATTACCAACCCTTAGGGAGTTTGCGTTTACTTTCATATTTGATTAAAATTAAGATTTATAAATTTCGGATTATTTCTTCGACAATTTTTTTAGCGTCACCAAAAATCATCAATACATTATCGCGATAAAATAATTCATTTTCGACGCCAGAATAGCCGGAGGCCATTGATCTTTTGAGGAAAAAAACGGTTTTGGCATTGGCAACTTCTAGAATCGGCATACCATAAATCGGACTTGATTTATCGGTTTTAGCCGCCGGGTTAGTAACGTCATTAGCACCAATTACCAAGGCAACATCAGCGCTTCTGAAGTCATTATTTATTTCTTCTAATTCAAAAACCTTATCATAGCTAATATCAGCTTCGGCTAGTAAAACATTCATGTGGCCCGGCATTCTGCCTGCAACTGGATGAATTGCAAATTTAACTCTGACTCCGGATTTTTCTAATAATTCTGACAATTCAGCAACCGCATGTTGCGCTGCGGCTACCGCCATACCATAGCCTGGAACAATAATTACTGATGAGGAATTTTTAAGTATGAAAGCGGCATCATCGGCGCTCGCCTGTTTAACCGGCAAGGTTTCAGACTTAGCCACAGCTTCACTATCCGCCGCTTTATTAGCAAATCCGCTAAAAATAACATTGATAATTGATCTATTCATCGCCTTGCACATCACATAACTAAGTATGGCACCACTCGCCCCAACCAAAGCCCCGGTGATAATCAATAAATTATTAGCTAAAGTAAATCCAATACCACTTGCCGCCCATCCCGAATAAGAATTAAGCATCGAAACCACTACTGGCATATCAGCGCCACCAACCGGAGCAATCAGCATCCAGCCAACCAAAAAGGCAACCAGATTCAGAATTATAAAAATAAATTTAGAACCACTTAAGATAAATAAAAGCAATAATATCGATAATAAAATTGCTAAATATTTTGCAAATTTTTGCGGATCCTGGCCACAAAATTTAGTACAAAATTTTAATGGAAATTTTGATTTTAAAGATTCTGATGAAAATTTTGCTTTAAGAGTTTTCCAATTATCATTTAATTTTAAAAAAGCCACAATTGAACCGCTAAAAGTAATCGCCCCAATCACCGAGCCAAGGCCCATCTCAATTAAACTTGAAAATTTAACATGACCATCTTCAAAAATACCAAAAGATTCCGGCATAAAAAGCGCTGCCGCTGCAATCAATACCGCCGCTAACCCAACCAGAGAATGAAATCCTGCCACTAATTGCGGCATCGCAGTCATTTTTACTTTTAAAGCAATCATCGAACCAATACCACCACCAATCAAAATCGCAATAATAATTAGCCCCAGATTTTTAACTTGCGGCAGTAAAAGCGTAGTTAAAATCGCCAATATCATTCCAACAATACCAAGCCAGTTACCAATCTTTGAAGTTTTAGGAGAAGAAAGCCCGTATAAAGACAATATGAATAAAACCGAAGAAATCAGATAGCAAAAAGCAATAAAATTATGCATATTTTTAATTTTTGATTAATGGGCAAAAAACCACAAAAATGAAGGCTAAATTCTAAATTTCTTAATTTATAAATGCAAGGAACTGAAAAAATTATTTAGCACCGCCTAACAATAATTAATACCAAAATCCATATAAAATAAAGCATTAATTTTTACCAAAAAGATGAAGCTATCTGCAGTATTTTATATGGATTTTGGTATAATATTTCAACTGCCGCTTTTTATCATTGCCAAGCGAGGTGTAAATGACAAACAAAAAGGTACCGGGTACCTTTTTGAATTATTTCTTAAAAATATTTTGCTAAATTTTTATTAGCTTTTTACAATGCCGCTATCTGTTTTAAAAAAAATTAAAAAATTATCATAAATTTTAACATGAAAGAACCAGAAATTACTGCACAATTAATTAAAGATCATAATTTAAATGACGAGGAATATCAAAAAATCCTGGATATATTGGGCCGCAAACCAAGCTTTACTGAACTTGGTATTTTTTCAGCAATGTGGAGTGAGCATTGTTCTTATAAATCAACTAAGAAATGGCTTAAAACTTTACATACTAAAGCACCATGGGTAATTTGTGGGCCCGGAGAAAATGCCGGTATTATTGATATTGGCGATAATCAGGCGGCGGTATTTAAAATGGAAAGTCATAATCACCCATCTTTTATTGAGCCTTATCAGGGCGCTGCAACTGGTGTTGGCGGAATTTTACGCGATGTATTTACGATGGGAGCAAGGCCGGTTGCTAATCTTAACGCTTTAAGATTTGGTGACATTGATCATTCAAAAACTAAATCTTTAGTAAATGGCGTTGTATCAGGAATTGGTGGCTATGGTAACTCAGTTGGGGTACCAACGGTTGCTGGCGAGGTTACTTTTGATGACAGTTATAATGGTAATATTTTGGTCAATGCGATGACAATTGGGGTGGTTGATCAGGATAAAATATTTTACTCAAGTGCCAGTGAAGTTGGGGCAAGCGTGGTTTATGTTGGCTCTAAAACCGGTCGTGATGGTATTAATGGCGCCGTAATGGCCTCTGATGAATTTAAAGAAGGTGATGATGATAAAAGACCAACCGTCCAAGTTGGCGACCCTTTTGCTGAAAAATTATTACTCGAAGCCTGTTTAGAATTAATGCAAACCGATGCAATAATTTCAATTCAAGATATGGGAGCTGCTGGCCTCACCTCTTCAAGCTTTGAAATGTCAGGAAAAGGCGGCACTGGAATTGAATTAAATTTAGATCAAGTACCGCAAAGAGAAGAAAATATGACTCCATACGAAATCATGCTTTCTGAAAGCCAGGAAAGAATGCTGGTAGTAATTAAACCAGAACAAGAACAATTAGCAAAAGCGATATTTGACAAATGGGGTCTTGATTTTGCAGTAATTGGTAAGGTTACTGATAGTGGCAAGGTAGTAGTAAAAATGCATGATAAAATTTATGCTGAAATTCCATCTCAACCACTTTCTGAAGCGGCGCTAGAATATGACCGGCCTTGGGTGTAAAACTTCTAGCTACGCTACTTCTTGATTGCCGCGGCAATCCGGGAAAAATTAATTAAGTTTATTATACAAGCAAACATGACTGGCGGTAGCGCAAATTACCATCGGTAATTTTTGCTGATATTTTTTTGGTAGCGCATTATATTCCGCGATATCGCCAAGCACGAATAATGGTACGCTTTTAGTATCAATTACCTTAATTAGCTGCTTTTGATCTACGGATTTAACACGGTCTTTAAAGAACCAATAGCCAGAAAAAATATTTTTTTTGATTCCAAAATAATAAATCATTGAGTCCGCACTATCGATATATGATTCTGGTATATACCTAATCAAATACGCTTGATGATTCAGCTTTTCTTCAATTAAATCAACATGGCTAACAAAAATTACAATTACCGCCAAATATAAAGTAACCGTAAAATAACCGATAAAAGACAGAATTTTATACCATTGATTAACAATTATTATTCTGGCCAAAATAATAGAAAAACCTACTATTGAATAGATCGAGTAGGTAATAATCATATTTTTCATAAAGGTCAAAACTACCAGCGGAGCAATAGTTGAGATCAGGAAAAACTTAAAGGCCTGATCTTGCCTGAATAACTCTTTGGTTGAAGTGAAGATATTTTTTGCTTTGATGAACAGAAATACTGAAGCCGGTAAGACAGAAATTAAAAAATAATACCATATGGTACCCATTGCAACATTATGAGCAAAACCATATTGGTCACCCTTCCAGCCTGAAGTTGCAAAGCGATTGAAATTCTCACCAATAATAAAATATTTTAAAAATCCCGGATAATATATTTCTGCTACAATAAACCAGGGAAGAGAAAGTCCTAAAAATATCAAGCTACCGGAAATAATTGGAAATTTAGTTAATGCCTCTTTGAATCTTGAGCTGATAATGAGATAGATAAATATCGAAAAACAAGGCATCACGATACCAGCCGGACCCTTGGTTAACATTGCAATTGTAAGCCCTAAGAAAAATAAATAGCCATAGATATTTTTTGATCTTTGATCATTTAGCTGCATAAAAAAGCACAGGCTGATCATAGTCATGGCCAGTAATAAGAAGGCCTCAGTCATCACGCTATGTAGCGCGTAAAATAATCCACATGAAGTCAAAATTAAAACCGCAGCAATTGCGGTTTGCCTATCATAGATCTTTTTTAAGACCTCAAAAATTAGGCCGCAAACCGCAATTAAAGCAAGAAAATGCGGCATTCTGCCTGCAATTTCATTAAAGCCAAAAATTTTAAAGAAGACCGCGCTAGCCAAAAAAGCCAAAGGTGGCTTACCAAAGAAAGGAACCTCCGGTGAAAAATATGGCATTAAATAATTACCACTTAGCACAATACGCATCGCAATCGTTGCATAGCGCATTTCGGATGGGTGGTGAAAATCATAAATCCCAAGACAAACTAATTTGGCTAAAAAGATTAAAATTACTAAAGTCAGATATTTATTAAAATTCATTTTAGCCTTTATTATCGGTTGATTCAGAATTCTCATCATTTTTAGATGATTTATTTTTTGAGTAATCCGGCATATATGGCTCTTGTTTTGGAATTTGAATTTTTGGCATTAATCTTTTTTTAAAAAATTTATCCTCATAATATCTGACTTTGGTTGATCTAATTGGCGGCTGAGATTCAATTAGAATAATTTGATCATCGCGAGGTAGCTGGATCACTTCCTGAGGTAGTAATAGAGCTCTTTGAATTTCTGATAAATGCAAAGAACGGGCGCCAGGATTTAAATCAAGATATTTTGGCTTGTTATATGATATTTGGGTTGCGGTTTTGTTACCAAGTAATTGCGAAATTAAATTAGCGGTTTCCATATTATTAGCAGCAAAAGTAATACGAAAAGTTGAGTTAGATAAAAATGAATTCATCCCACTTTCTTCATAAATACCTTTTAGCTGCTCAGTATCTTGAATGATCAAAAATAACCTGACTCGATAACCACGAAAATAAGCAATACCAGCTAAAAACTGCTCCATCTTTCCTAAAGTCGGAAACTCATCCATCAACATCAACACCCCATATTTTTCATTTGGTTGTGGCAATTTGGCGGTAAAAAATGCTGCTGCCTGCTGGTAAAACATTCCCATTAATGGTTTAAGACGGGCGATGTTATCAGGAGTTAAGCCAATATAAGCAGTATGAGGAGCGGTTTTAAATTCATGTAAATTAAAATCTGAGCTGGCGGTAGTTTTATCAATTAAAGGATTAGCCCATAATTCCAAAGAAGAGTTGGCAGTTGAGGTAACCGAACCTCTTTCTTTATCTGGCTTTTGCAAGTAAGAAGCGATATTCATATAAGAAACCGGATGAATTTTTTTGCCCATCGTATCTAAAATAACGGCCAAGTTATAAACCACATCGTCATTTCTTAAGGTTCTAACTACTTCACCTAAAGTAGTAGGCTTACTATCATCTGCAACCAGATAAAGCATGATTCCGGTTAATAAGGCTCTTGCCTCATTTTGCCAAAATTCCTGTTCGGGAAGTAAAAAATTAGATAATTTTTGCACGTCATCAACCATCTGCCCTGGCTTTTTACTAATCCAATCCATTGGATTATAGCAATGCGAAATACCATCAGGATCGGCCGGATTCCATAAAAATACTTTCTGCTTTAGACGATTTTTACGCCAACCGCTAGTAAGCTCGTAATTTTCTAATTTAATATCGTGAACAATGACCGAATCACGCCAAAATAATAAATTAGGAATAACAAAACCCACACCTTTACCAGAACCGGTTGGTGCAAATAATAAAATATGCTGATAACCATCAGCAACTAAAAATTTATTTTTGAACTTACCAAGCATGACCCCTTCTTTGCAGCGCAGACCCATTTTTTTAAGATCCTTATTAGTTGCCCATTTTGAATCGCCATGAATTGATTCTGGTTTTTTAAACGGCCTAAAATCAGCAAGTGGCGCTCTAAAAACCCATGCCGCGCTGAGTAAGAAACTATATGGCAATAAGGTAGTAATCCATAATTTAGCAACAAAGAAATTATATTGACCGGGCTTTATTTTAGAATGATTGACAAGATAAAATTTCCAATAAGCATATATTGTTTTTGCCAAATAAGCAAATTGATCATACATGCCAAGCTTGGCATAGGCACTTATAACGCTTAAACTACCGTTAATCGCAACAATTACTAAAGTACCGGTAATATAAAAACAAAGCGCCATAATAAAAATTAGTAACGCCGTAATCGTTATAAAATTTCTAAAATTTCTTAAAAGAGCATTATCCTTCATGGTTAATAATTTTATTAAAAAAATTCTTTTTTGGATTGCCGCGTCGCTACGCTTCTCGAGAATGACCGATTAGGGACTTTCGTCATTTTCCAGGAGCGTAAGCGAAGCGGCAATCCAAAAAATTTAAAAGCAAATTCTTAATTACAATTTGCAACACTCACTAAGTCTCAATTAAAATTTTAGCCGCCGCCATCGCTTCTTTAGTTATTTCTTGTCCGGATAGCATACGAGCAATTTCTGATATTTTATCCTTTAAATCAAGTTTTTTGATTAGGGTTTGATTTTTTTTGCCTTCACTGGTTTTAATTATTTTGAAATGCAAATCCGATTTTGCTGCAATTTGCGGATGGTGAGTTACGACTAAAATTTGTAATTTCTTCGATAATGTTTGCAACCTCTTACCAATAGAATCAGCAGTTGCGCCACCAATTCCAGCATCAATTTCATCAAATACCATTACCGGTACTGATTTTAGATTAATCAATGCAACTTTAAGTGCCAGCATAAATCTTGATAATTCGCCACCGCTTGCAATTTTAGATAAATCATCAAATTTGTCACTATTTATTGCAGTAATAAATTTTACCCGGTCATAGCCAAGCAGATTATAGTTTTGACTAGGTAAATCATCATTAAAAAGAACTTTAAATTTGACATTTGCCATTTTCAAAAATGATAATTCTTTTTCAACTTTTTTTGCCAAATCAAGAGCGGCTTCTTTTCTTTTTTGACTTAATTTTTTGGCCAATAATTTATATTCTTTAAGCAAATTATTTTTAGCAATTAGAATCTCTTTACCAATTACTTCCGCACTTTCAATTAATTTTAATTTTTGCCTGGCATCGCCTAATACCAGATATAAATCTTTTGAACTAACGCTAAACTTTCTAGCTAAATTTCTGATTAAAAACAATCTTTCCTCGATTTGATCTTTATTATCATTAATCAAAGAGATTTCGCGCTCAAGATTTTTTAGATAATTAATATTGGCATCAAGCTGGTTATTTTGATCATCAATTTCACGGTTAATTTCTTCAAATTTTTCTTGATTTTTAGCTAAATAATTATCAATTATATTTTGATTTTTGATCAATATTCTTTGTCCCTGAATCAGGTAATTATTGGCTTCAAGAATATTAACCTTAAAGCCTTCAATAAATTGCAGGATTTTTTCTTTGCCAATTAAAGCATCTTTTTTTCTAACCAGATCCTCTTCTTCATTTTCGATGATATTAAAATCCTCAAGCTCTTTAATGATATATTCTAAATAGTCTTTTTCTTTAAGTGTGGCCTCTTTTTTTGCAGCAATTTCAGCAATTTGCTCATCAATTTCTTTTAGTTTTTTGTAGCAGCGATTAACTTCTGTTAACAAATCAAAATTGCTAGCATATTCATCTAAAATTGCCAAATGGAAAGCGGGATTTAGCAATCCCCTTTGCTCATCTTGACCATGAATTTCAACCAAAGTTTCGCCAATTTTACTAAGCAAATTAACCCCAATTAAAACATCATTTAAATATATTTTATGATTGGAATTTTCTTGAATAATTCTTCTGATTCTTAAAATATTTGAACCATCGGAATTTAATAAATCATTTTTAGCTAATAATTTTTGACAAATTTGATTGCTAGCAATATCAAATTCTGCAGTGATTTGCGCTTTATCGCCATATTGCCCAATTAAACGCGGATTACCCCTAAAACCAATTGCTAAACCTAAAGC
>CAZUPN010000021.1:0-22090 GCA_964622015.1 uncultured Rhizobiaceae bacterium
AGAGGATTCTATGTTATTTTCAAGCGTGATTTAGAGCTTGCACAACTCGTGATTAATATATTTTATTGACCTTAAAATATAGCAAATTTAGAATTTTAGACTTGTGCCAAGTCTTAATTAACGCAGTTTATTAATTTATGAAAAATCTGGAAAAAAAGAGAATTATGTACCCAAAAGCCTTCTCATTAATTGAGCTTTCAATATACCACTAACAATCAACCAAATTATATAGCTAAAGGTATTAATGGTTTACCGGTGCTTAATTTTAATGGCTCTACTGATTCGCTGCTTGTCAGTGCTAATCCGTTCAATTATTACTCTGGTTATTCGATATTTACGGTTATACAAAGAATGTCAGCAACAGCAGGACCAACATTTTGTGGTAATTGGGGAAATATTAAGAATAATGGCTGGCTACAGAGCAGATACTTTGGTTACAATCCAACATGGTAGCGGTGGTCAAGGTTCTGGAAGTTTTACAGTTCCTGCTTTTACTTCGCCAGTTCCACAAATTATGGTTTTCACTAATAATGTTAATACCGTATCTGGGCAAGTTGGATTTTATATGAATGGTACAAATTATGGGGTGGCATTTCCTGGAAGTGCTTACTTTTTTCCTAGCACTGGTTACTTAATTGGAAGTAATGCAAATGGCCTTAACCTTTATAATGGCTACATCGGTGAAATCATAATTTTTAACCGACAATTAAAAGTCTCTGAAATAAAAGATGTTCAAAAATATTTAGCTAAAAAATGGCAGCTTAATTGCTGCATGGATTAATCTAAATAAAGGGTTAGCTGTCTTCGATCAACCAGCAAACAGCTCTTTGTGGTTGATGAAAAGCAGCTGACCCTTTTTCTTGACAAAAGAAACTTATTTTGTATCATCCCCGCTCTTCTTTTTTTACAAAGAATTCAGTAAATAAAATCAATTATAATAACATAAATTAATTAACGACAAATGAAAATTGAATCTACATTATCAATTATTAAACCGGATGCAACCAATAGAAATATTACCGGCAATATCAATAGCTATTTTGAAAAAGCGGGCTTAAAAATTGTGGCGCAAAAGCGGATTTTGCTTACTTTTGCAATGGCAGAAAAATTTTATGAAATTCATAAGGAGCGTCCATTTTTTGGAGATTTGGTTAAGTTTATGACTTCTGGCCCGGTAGTGGTCCAGGTTTTACAGGGGCAAAATGCGGTTTTGAAAAATCGCGAGATTATGGGAGCTACCAATCCTAAGGATGCCCTTCCTGGAACTATTCGTAAGGATTTTGCTTTGTCAATTGAGGCAAATTCAGTTCATGGTTCTGATAGTTTGGAAAATGCTGTTAATGAAATTGCTTATTTCTTTGCCGGCTATGAAATAATTGCTTAAATTTAAATGAATGAAATTTTTAAAAATTTTGAAGTAATAATTATTGGCGCCGGTCATGCTGGCATTGAAGCTGCTTGCGCTTCTGCCCGGATGAAGGCCAAGACTTTATTGATTACCAAAAATTTTGAAAATTTAGGCGAAATGTCTTGCAACCCTGCAATTGGCGGGGTTGCTAAGGGGACCATAGTTAAAGAAATTGATGCTTTAGATGGTATTATGGGCCGGGCAATTGATATGGCCGGGATTCATTTTCGGATTTTAAATGCTTCGAAGGGTCCAGCGGTCCATTCGCCTCGGGCTCAAGCTGATCGCAAATTATATAAAAAGGCGATTAATAAAATTATACCCGAATATCAAAATCTCGAAATTATTTTTGCTGATGTTGAGGATTTAGAAATTGAAGATAATAAAATTCAGGCAGTAATTTTAGCTGATGGCAACAAGATAAAATGTCAATCAGTGGTTCTAACTACTGGCACTTTCTTAAATGGCGTAATTCATATTGGCGATAAAAAAACTGCCGCTGGTAGAGTTAATGAAGCGCCTTCAATTGGGCTGTCAAAAACTCTAAAAAAACATCAATTTAATTTGGGACGCCTTAAAACCGGGACGCCGCCACGAATCAAAAAAAGCTCAATTGATTTTTCTTTAACTGAAGAGCAGCCAGGAGATAATCCGCCAACGCCATTTTCTTATCTAAATGATCAAATTTTAGTTCCGCAAATTTCTTGCTACATTACCTACACTAATCTTGAGACTCATAAAATAATTACTGATAATTTGGGTTTTTCAGCGATGTATGGTGGCCATATTAGCGGTGTGGGCCCACGTTATTGTCCATCAATTGAGGATAAGGTTCATCGTTTTGCTGATAAGGATCGTCACCAAATTTTTTTAGAACCAGAAGGGCTTGACAGTGATTTAATTTATCCAAATGGTATTTCAACTTCACTGCCTTTAGAAGTGCAGTTGCAATTTTTAAAAACTATTCCTGGTCTTAAAAATTGCGAAGTAACTCAGGCTGGATATGCAATTGAATATGATTTTGTAGACCCAAGACAATTAAAGCCGACTTTAGAAACCAAAAAAGTTAAAAATCTATTTTTTGCTGGTCAAATTAATGGTACTACCGGCTATGAAGAGGCGGCTGGGCAGGGTATTATTGCCGGTATTAATGCTGCGATCAAAGCTTTTGATAGTGAAGAAGAATTTATTTTGGATCGTGCTACCAGCTATATTGGGGTAATGATTGATGATCTTACTACTCTTGGCACTATAGAGCCTTATCGCATGCTAACCTCAAGAGCTGAATATCGTTTAAGTCTTAGGGCTGATAATGCTGATATGAGATTAACCGCAAAGGGAATAAAAATTGGCTGTGTTTTAGAATCGCGCAAACAGCAATTTTGGGCCAAGCAAGATGAAATCAATCAAGCCTCAGAATTATTAGCAAATTTAAAAATTTCGCCAAATAAATTATCTAATTATGGCATTATTATCAAGCAAGATGGCGTGGTTAGAAACGCAATTGAACTTTTAGGTTTTAGAGATATTAATTTTGATAAATTAGCGCAAATTTGGCCCGACGAAACTAATTTAATTTCTGCAAAAACTAAAAAACAAATTGCAATTAATGGAATTTATAGCTCATATATAAAGCGCCAGGAACAGGATATTGAAATTTTTCAAAAGGAAGAAAATATGAAAATTCCACCTGATATTGATTATACTGATATAAAAAGCCTGTCAAATGAGGTCAGGGAAAAATTAACCAAGGCGCGTCCGGTTACAATTGGTGCAGCTTCCAGAATATCAGGAATTACTCCGGCTGCAATTATGGCAGTGATGGTTTATATAAAGAGTAATAAAATTGAAAAATGCTTAAAAATTGGTTGCCAAAACTGAAAGAAAACAGAAATTTTTTGCTGCTTTTATTTTGTAGCTCAATTTTTATGCATCAGATCAATAGTTACGCTGATGATACTGCTGATTATGTTTCAACTAATCAGATCATGCAAGAAATCGAAAAAACTCTGCTTTTTAGTGGGGCCAACAGCAATAACGGCAATAATTTTTATAAAAGCAAGAAAGATTCAACTGGTTCTGACAAGGATGCTGAGGCGACTCCTAATGAAAATATCGATGTTAGCGTTGCTGAATATAAGAAAAGCAATCGCTTAATTAGCATCAATCAAAAGCAAGCAATTGCCTATAATGCTATAAATTCCGGTCAATATGAGGTGGCAATTGCGCTTTATAAGCAAATTTTGGCCACCAATAAACGCGATTATTACACTAAATTTGCCTTGGCTGCCACCTATCAAAGGCTTGGTCAATTTAAGCAAGCCAAGGCTTTATATTACGAGCTATTAAAAGCTGATCCTAAAAATCGTGATGAAATTATCAGCAATTTACTGGCAATAATTGTTGAAGAATCACCAAGAGAGGCTATTTATCTATTATCGCGCCTTGCTAGCCAAAATCCGAACTCCGCTTATATTATTGCGCAGCTTGCCATGGCCTATAATAATGTCAAAAATTACGATCAGGCAATTTATTTTTTAAATCAGGCGATTTATTTGGATCCTAAAAAAAATGATTATAAATTTAACCTCGCGGTAATTTATGATAAAGCCGGCCAATATGACAAAGCTTTAATTCTCTATCAGGAGGTTCTAGATAATTATAGTGAGCAGGATGATATCAATATATCAATTACCCAAATACGTAAAAGAATTGATTCAATTAAAAACAAATTTTAAAGATGATTGAAAAAATCCTCGCTTATGCTATAAAAAATAATTGTTCAGATGTTCATATTACAACTGACAGCCCGCCATTAATCAGAGCCAATGGTGAGTTAATGACAATTCCTGAGGTTCCGCCATTATCGAGTTCGCAGATTGTGACTATTCTCGATTCGATAATGAGTGACAAACAAAAAGGGATTTATCGAGAAAAATTAGAAATAGATTTTTCAATTCAAATCAATCAAATGAGATTTAGGGTAAATGCTTTTCATGTGGTTAAGGGCCCAGCGATCGTGTTTCGTGAAATACCAACCGAAGTAAAAAGCCTTGCTTCTCTTGGAGCTCCAGTTGCAATCAGAGATTTGGCAAATTTAAACAAAGGTTTGATTTTGGTGGTAGGTCCAACCGGTAGTGGTAAATCAACAACATTAGCGGCTTTAATCAATCATATTAATGTTAATCAAAATTGCCATATTATCACCATTGAAGATCCGGTTGAATTTATTCATAAAAATAAAAAATCCCTAATCAATCAGCGTGAAGTCGGAGTTGATACTTTATCTTACGCGGGCGCCCTTAAAAGCGCCCTAAGAGAAGATCCTGATGTAATTCTAATTGGCGAGATGCGCGATGTTGAAACTATCCATTTAGCCTTAACTGCCGCTGAAACCGGCCATTTAGTACTTGGAACCCTACATACCAGCTCAGCAGCCCAAACCATTAACCGCATTATCGACGTTTTCCCCGGTGACGAAAAATCACTAGTAAGATCAATGCTTTCTGGATCCCTAAAAGCCGTAATCTCCCAAAGATTACTCAAAAAAACCGGCGGTGGCCGAGTTGCCGCCTATGAAATCATGCTTTCTAACTCCTCAGTTCGTAACCTAATCAGAGAAGATAAAATCCCGCAATTAAATTCAATCATTGAGATTAGCAAACAAAGCGGAATGGTAACCATGAAAGATGCAATTTTATTTTTATTACAAAGAAATCTAATTACTAAGGAAACTGCAGAAGATGCGATTCTTACTAGTGATTAACCTATAGGATGTGACACGCTTGGTGCAATAGGGTGCTGCGGGTGACTAAGATAACGTTTCAACAAAACATTTACACATTTCGACAAAGCGCACCAAACTTATTCCAACGATGCGCCACCGGACTCTGATTAATTTCCGCAACAACCTTTATTATCCTCTCTTTTAACTCATTCCAGGAAGCAACTCTTGATCTGGCGCAAAAAACTACGAGCCATCTTACCAAACAAAGTCTCAGCTAAATTTAGCCATGATCCATGTTTTGGTGTATGTACATAGATAAATCTACCAGGCTTGGTATTCAAAAATGCTCGGGTTTGTTTCGACACAGGTGAAGAATGATTATCAAGTACCAATCTTATCTGTAGGTTTTGTGGATAATATTGGTCAATCTCTGTTAGTAGCTCGATAAACTCACAGCTTCGATGACGTCTTTTTACCCAAGCAAAGACACGGCCATCATGTAAATCAATACCAGCTAAAATCGAAGCGCTTCCATGACCTATATATTCATGATTCCTACTAATTGAACTATATTTACCCGCAACCGGTGGTAAATCTTTGGTGGTATTGGCAATTGCTTGTACTCCCGGCTTTTCATCTACACATACCGTTATGATGTCATTTTGAATATCATTGGAGTTTTTTGAAAATGCTACTTCTTGATAGACTATTAATATTTGGCGCATCTTTTGTTCAAAATCAGGATCACGTTTTTCTAAATAATATTTTACCTTATGAGGTTGTAACTTATTTTCTTTTAATATTCTATGAACTGTTGCTTTGGCTGCTTTTATTAGGCATAAATGACTATTTTCTTTTGCATGCAGTCTTACATAATTTGCCAGTGATTGTCGACTCCAGACTTCTGCAGCTAGCCCAAGATCTTTTGGTTTGGTACATGCAATGTTGGTGACCCAGGCTTTTGCTTCAAGAGTGATTTCAGAAGGTTTGGGACAGTGGGGCAAATCTTTTAAGCCATGTTTGAAGCCCATTGCCAATGCTTTATCAATACATTTGTTGATTGTGGGGCTACTGGTAGCAACTTTGAGCATGATGTCTTTAATTGGTAGTTTTTGATGGTAATATAATAAGATTTGCGCTCGCGCTATTTCTCGTTTTGGCAAAGTTCTGGAATTTGAGTAATTTTTTAATAATACTAGGTCTGCTTTGCTTAGTTCTAGGGGGGCGCGTTTTGTTTTTGTTGGCATAATAAATCTCCTTTAATGTTTAAAAGAGCGATGGTTTATAAATGGTAAAATGTTTTATTGAAACGTTATACCGGAATCTTTTTGTGGAACTGAAGCGAATTTATAAATTTTTATAGGACACAGCTGCAGCGGAAAATATCTTGCCTCTTCTCAATTAGCCTCATTTATCACATTAAGTATTTTTAAAAATCCCTCTTCAATTGATAAATTGGAATTGTCGATAATGATTGCGTCCTTAGCAATCATCAGCGGGGCTTCTTTGCGTTGATAGTCATTTTCATCTCTTTGTTTTAATTGATTGAGGATTTCTTGGTAATTGATGTTGATATTTTGTAATTTTAATTGTTCAAATCTTCTTTGAGCTCTTGTTTCTACTGCGGCGGTGATAAAAAATTTATGATTGGCATCGGGGCAGATTACGGTGGTGGTATCTCTGCCATCTAAAACTGCGCCGCCGAAAATTTCTTGATTTTTGATGGCGAATTGTCTTTGAAAATCAAAAAGGGCTTTTCTTATTTTGCTATTTTTAGCAATTATTGAGGCGGTTTTGGCGATTTTTTCGCTGAATAATTCTTCATTTTCTAGTTCATTTTCATCAATTTGCAGATCTTTAATTAGTAAAGCGATATTATTGTCATCCAAAACATCAAGAGATTGGTTAATTGCTCTAAGGGCAAGCAGGCGATAAAGGGCCCCGGTGTTTAAATATGGGATAGTAAAATATTTGGCAATTTTTTTTGCTAAAGTTCCTTTGCCGGAGGCAGAAGGACCGTCAATTGCAATTAAAAGATTTTTTTTCATTAGTCTTTTTTTTAAGTTAAATTATTGATTATTTTTGAGTAATTTTCCTAACTGCTTGATTTGGTAGTAAAATATAATATTGGCCGATAGCATTCATTATCGATGCTTTTTCTTCGGCTTTAGGACCGGCGCCAAAAAATATATCGCCTCTGACCATGCCTTTGATTGCTGAGCCGGTATCAGCGGTAATCATTAATTTTTGAAAATCCTGATTGGAATTTTTTATATCTACAAAGACCAGAAAACCGTAAGGCATGGTCTTATTATCAATTGCTAAAGACCTTTCTTTGATTAATGGTATTTCAAAGGCTCCGATGATATTTTGATGTTTGGGGATTTTAAAAAATATGTAGGAATTATTATTATTCATGACTTCATCGGCTAATTTAGGATTATTTTTTAGCCAATTTTTAATGCCAATTGCGGAGAGGTTAACCTCACCTTGATTGGTATTTTTAGCTAAATAGTTGCCAATTGAACTATATGGGTGATTATTGCTTGCACTATAAGCAACTTTAATTTTATTGCCATCTGGTAAGGTTATTATTCCCGAGCCTTGAATATGAAGAAAAAATAATTCTACCTTATCAGCAACATATAAAAGCTCTAAATTTTTACCGTTTAAAGCGCCATCGCTAATTTGTTGCCTGGTATAATAAGGCTGATTAGCTAGGTTTTGAGGCTTTAAATAAAGAGGGTATCTATAAAGATCGCTTTTAAATTTACTGCCGCGAAGCTCGGGCTCATAATAGCCGGTAAATTTGCCGCCACTATTGCCGCCGCTATCTTCAATCAAGAAAGGCGTGAACCAATTTTCAAAAAAATTTCTGATTTGAGCGTCGGAAATATTACTCTTTACCTGATCAAGACGCTGAATTTCAGTTGCGATATCGCAAACATCGTAGAAATCTTTGGCCCTAATGTTACTGATGGCATTGCCAATAATTTGATTGCCATTCATGGTAGAAAATTTCTTACAGCTATTAACAAAAGAGCTTAATACTTGCTTTTGATTATCATTTTGCCAGCCATTAATTTCTAAAAAATCTACTTGCTGTAATCTAAGATTATTTTTGCCCTTAATAATAATTTTAGAAGGCAGGCATGAGATTAGGGCAAGATTTAGCGTCAGGATAATGATAGTGAAGATTTTATTTCTAATCATTTGTGTGTTTACAGATTTTTTATAAGCGATAGAATTTTTGGCAATTCTTGATGGTAATTTTCAATGATAATTCTATCTTGAAATTGATTACGAAACCAAGTAAGTTGCCGTTTAGCATAATTTCTGGTTTTTTTAGTGGCAATTAAAATCATTTCTTCAAAATTAATGTTGGCAAGCAAAAAATCTCTAATTTCTTGATAACCAATGGTTTTGGCGATTGAAGAATATTGAGCTATTGGCGCTTTCATTAAATTTTCTACCTCCTCAATTGCCCCTAATTTGGTAATCAGATTAAATCTTTGATTGCAATTATTATAAAGTAAATTGCGATCAGGATTTAAGCTAAAATGTAAAAATTTAGCATCCGGAAATAAAAATTTATGTGGCTTTGCTTGCCAGAAAGAAATAGTTTTTGAGGTTTGTTTTAAAACTTCATAATTTCTGATTAATCTTTGTTTATCAAGATTGATAATCGTATTTTCTTCTGCGCCAACAGCAAGTAATAATTGTTTAAATTCCGCAACCGAGACTGAGTCATATAAATTGCGGGCCTGATCTTTAATTTCGGTGGTGATTTCAGGAATTTCGGCAATTCCCTTGATTAATTTTGCAATATACATGCCGCTGCCACCAACAATTAGCGGTAATTTATTTTTAGCCCAGGCGTTTTTAACTGCTTCAAATAATAATTTTAGCCATAGCCCAACCGAAGATGATTCTTCGGGCCTTAAAATTGAATATAAATTATGCTCAATTTTTGCCTGGTCTAAAATATTTGGTTGGCAAGATAAAATCGCAAGTGATTTATAGATTTGCAGGGCGTCAGCATTTATAATTGCCACCTCCTGATGATTGGCAATTTTTAATGCTAAATCAGATTTACCGCTTGCAGTTGGCCCAGAGATGATAATAAATTTATTGCTATAATCCATATTGATTATTTTTCTAATAAATGGATTTTTAATTCCTTTAAATCATCAGCTAGTTCAATTTCAAAACTCATTTCTTCATTTGATTTTGGATGTAAAAAGGCGATTTTATAGGAGTGCAGGGCCTGTCTTGAAAAATTTTTGATAAATTCTCTGGTTTCTTGACTGATTGAATCTGGCATCGCTCTTTTATTGTTGCAATAAGTCATATCGCCAACCAAGCCATGGCCAAGTGACGCCATATGAACCCTAATTTGATGAGTTCTGCCGGTTTCTAATTTACATTCAACTAAACTTACCAACCCATCTAAAAATACTGCTTTAGTTAGATAATTAGTAACTGCATTTTTACCGGCACTGCGACTAACCATCATTTTAAGGCGATTAACTCTGCTACGGGTAATGTTTTTATTTATTTTACCAAAAGCCGGTTCAATTTTGCCATAAATAAATGCCATATAACATCTTTTGACTGTTCTTTCTTTGATTTGATTGCTTAAAATTTGATGGGCTAAATCATTTTTAGCAACCAGCATTAGACCGCTAGTGTTCTTATCTAAACGGTGAATAATACCAGGCCTAAAATTGCCGTTAACTTTTGAAAGATTATCCTGATGAGAATATAACAGCGCATTTACCAAAGTATCTTCCTGATTACCAGCGCCAGGGTGAACCGTAAGCCCGGCTGGCTTATTAATCACTAACAAATCCTCATCTTCAAAGATAATTTCAAAATCAATTTTCTTGGCAATTAAATGGCTTGGTTTTGGCTTGGGAAGCTTGACAATTAAAGATTCTCCCAATTTTATCTTATGAGAATTATCGGTAATTTTTTTGCCGTCCTGATTTTCAATTAATCCGTCTTTGGTCAGATTTTGAATTTTACTGCGAGTAATTTCGGGGTTAGTTGGTCGAAATTTATCAGTTAAAAATTTATCCAAACGACAATTGCCAAACTCCGCAATCTCATCTTTAGTTATTTCAAATTTAAATTCTTGCATCGATTTTATTTTAAATAGTTAATTTTGTTATCATAAAGGAGTCTATTAATTGCAAGAAGATGTCTATTTACGACTATTGTTTCCAAATTGTCATCCCTACAACTCTCCAAATTGTCATCCCTGCCTTCGTGGGGATGACAATTTGGGGCTTTTAATATCTAGTTTTATTATTATTGTGACAAATTGCTACCGCCAAAGCGTCAGCCTCATCTTCACTTTGACAATTTGATTTTGGCAGCAATATTTTTATCATCATTTGCACTTGTTTTTTTTGGGCTTTTCCAACCCCAACCACCGATTTTTTTACCGCAGTACTTGAATATTCAAAAACTTTTAAATTGCAAATTCCTAAAGTTAAAATTAAACTGCCGCGCGCTTGGCCTAGTTTTAGCGAAGAAACCGGATTAATATTAACAAAAGTTTCCTCAATTGCAGATTCTTCGGGACAGTGATTGTTGATGATTGAAATTAAATTATTATGGAGCTCGCAAAGCCTATTAACCATTGATTCTTTTGGATCAGTATGGATAGTGCCAGAAGCAATAAAAGAGAAATGATTATTTTTTACTTCAATAATACCATATCCGGTTTTAACCAAGCCAGGATCAATTCCAAGAATTCTCATTTATAAGTTAAATTTAAAATTGCTAAATAATTTAAGTTATTGATCATAAGCTTGCTTACAAAAATTATCAATTAGATATCTTAAAAACTATCCATGAAATTATTAGATTACCTGCTTTTATTCACTCTAGCAGCCATCTGGGGAATGTCATTTTTATTTATGAGAGTTGCAATTCCAACCTTTGGTCCGGAAATTTTTGCTTTTTCTCGAGTGTTGATCGCCACAATATTTCTTTATATTGTGAGCCTGTTTAATAAGAAAAAATTAAATTTTAAATCATATTGGCTTGAATATTTTATCATTGCTTTTGTTAATTCGGCTTTACCATTTTTAATGTTTGGCTTTGCCTCACAAAAGCTACATGCCTCAACTTTGTCAATTTTAAATTCAACTACTCCGGTTTTTGGTTTCATGATTAGTATTTTAATTGGTAAGGCTAAATTATCATTTAAGGCATTATTTGGCATGTTAATTTGTATTTTTGGAGTATTTCTTCTTTCGGCTAAATCTGCCCTTGAAAATCATATCAATACCTCGCTTTATATAGCATCAGCCTTAATTGCCTCTTGTTGCTATGGTATTGCCTCAAACTATCTTAAATATTCAAAATCTGCCCATAAAATCAACGCATTTTCAGTTGCTCATGGCAGTATGCTTGCTTCTACAATATTGTTACTTCCTATTTTGCTAATTCCAATATTTGATGGCAGGCAAATCAATATGAATATTAACGCCATCCTGGCAGTTTTAGGGGTTGGAATATTATGCTCAGGAATTGCTTATATCATATATTTTAAATTAATTAAAGATGTAGGTCCCACTTCTGCTTTAACCGTAACATTTTTACTACCGATATTTGGAACATTATGGGGAGTGCTGTTTTTAGCTGAGAAATTTACCCAAAATACCTTAATTGGTTTGGTAATTATTTTAACCGGAGTAGGTTTAGTTACTAATTTTTCACCAAAAATATTTTTATTAAAAAAACAGAGGTAATTGACATCTGCAAAAATAGGGACTAGATTAAACGCCGTTAATCTACGAACCCGTCTAATTCTTTTTTTAAAATGTTTGAAAATTTATTTTATTTATTTATTGATGATGTTCTGCCAATTATTGGCAAAATTTTAATCATAATTTTGCCGTTGCTTGGTGCCGTTGCTTACCTAACCTTAATGGAAAGAAAAGTTATTGCGGCAATGCAGCTCAGAAAAGGACCTAATGTGGTGGGGCCGTTTGGCTTGTTACAGCCTTTGGCGGATGGGATAAAATTAATGTTTAAAGAGGTAATTATACCGGCTAATGCCAATAAAATTTTATTTTTACTGGCGCCAATTATTACTTTTACCTTAGCTTTAATTGGCTGGGCGGTGATTCCTTTTTCTGAAAAATTTTTTATTGCCAATATTAATGTCGGAGTAACTTATTTACTTGCTACCTCATCGCTTGGAGTTTATGGCATTATAATTTCGGGCTGGGCCAGTAATTCTAAATATGCTTTTCTTGGGGCAATCAGATCTTCAGCGCAGATGATTTCTTATGAAGTTTCAATTGGTCTAATTATTATTACCGTTATTTTATGTGTAGGCTCGCTAAATTTAAGCGATATTGTGATAGCGCAAAAAAATCATTGGTTTGCAATTCCGCTATTTCCAATGTTTATCTTATTTTTTATTTCTGGCCTCGCAGAAACTAACCGTTTGCCCTTTGATCTTCCAGAAGCTGAGTCTGAACTGGTAGCTGGCTATAATGTTGAATATAGCTCAATGCCATTTTCGATGTTTTTCCTTGGCGAATATGCTAATATGATCTTGATCTCATCTTTTGCTGCCATCTTATTTTTAGGAGGCTGGTTACCGCCTTTTGATATTCCATTGTTTAATTATATACCGGGATTCGTTTGGTTTATGATTAAAATTTTATTTTTACTATTTTGTTTTATTTGGGTGAGGGCGACTTTACCTAGATATCGCTATGACCAATTAATGAGACTAGGCTGGAAAGTATTTTTGCCGATTTCATTATTTTCGGTAGTTGCAACTTCTGCTTATATGGTATATTTTAGCATCTAATATTAAATTATTTTTTTGATCGAAAAAATTAAATGTATATATTTAAAACTTCATTTTCATTATTGCTAAAAGAGATTGTTCTTGGTCTTGTCCTTACTCTAAGATATTTTTTTAAACCTAAAGTTACTATCAATTATCCTTATCAAAAAGGCCCAATCAGCCCTAGATTTAGAGGTGAACATGCGCTAAGAAAATATCCAGATGGCGAAGAAAGATGCATCGCTTGCAAATTATGCGAAGTAATTTGTCCAGCGCAAGCAATTACCATCGAAGCTGAGGAGCGCAAAGATGGCAGTAGAAGAACTACAATTTACGACATTGACATGCTTAAATGTATATATTGCGGCTTTTGTCAAGAAGCCTGTCCAGTTGATGCTATTGTCGAAGGTCCCAATTTTGAATTTGCAACCGAAACCAGAGAAGAGTTGTATTACAATAAAGAGAAATTACTGGCAAATGGTGATCGCTGGGAAGTTGCGCTTAAGCAAAATATTGATCTTGATATTGATTATAGGTAAATAGGAATTCTTCTGGATTGCCATGTCGCAATCCAGAAAATTAAATAAGTCCTTGATTTCAAGACAGCATTATTGCCGCAAGTAAAGCGGGTATTTTTTTAGATTATTTTTATAAAAACATGAATTTTTTAACAATTTTTTTCTATTTATTTTCTTTTATTCTAGTGTCCTCAGCGCTGATAGTAGTCAGTGCTAGAAATACCATTTATTCAGTGCTATTTCTAATTCTGGCTTTTTTAAATGCAGCGGCACTTTTTGTGTTGCTTGGGGCGGAGTTTTTGGCGATGTTGTTGATTGTGGTTTATGTTGGTGCGATTGCAGTCTTGTTTTTATTTGTGGTGATGATGCTTGATATTGATAAAATTGATTTAAAGCATAAAATCAACAAAAACCTGCCATTTTTATTCATCATCAGCCTGATCATGTTTTTAGAAATTTTTACCATTGTTAAAATTTCCTCGCTACCAGTTAGAATTACCCCATCTTTTCCAACTCCCGATAATGTTTCTAATGTTAAGGCTCTAGGCGATATTTTATATACTGATTTTGTTTATCCATTTCAGCTTTGTGGCGCCATTTTATTTGTTGCGATGATTGGAGCGATTATTTTAACTCTAAAAGAGCAAAATCCATTACTTAGAAGGCAAAATATCTCTAAACAATTGCTTAGAAATAAAGCAAATTCACTTGAAATTATTAAAGTTAAATCCGGCGAGGGCATTAGTTAATTATGGCAGAAATTTCAATCAATCATTTTGTAATTTTATCAGCAATTTTATTTTCAATTTCTTTAAGCGGCATTTTTATGAATCGCAAAAATGTGATTTCATTATTAATGTCAATTGAGCTGATGTTACTTAGCGTTAACATTAATTTTGTTGCCTTTTCAAGTTTTTTACATGATCTGGTTGGTCAAATATTTGCAATTTTTATTTTAACTGTTGCCGGAGCTGAAGCTGCAATTGGCTTGGCGATTCTAGTGCTTTATTACAATAAGCAAAAAACTATTGCCATTTCTAGCGTTTCGACAATGAAGGGATAAATGATTAAATCAATTAATCGTATAATTGTTATAATTTTCTTAGCTACTTTATTATTTGCTTTTGATGCTTTGGCAAATCAGGATAATTGCTATTTGCTTAAAAGTAATTTTGATGATATAATTAATCAAATTAGGCCGGGTGATTGTCATATCATTGATAATGCTTATTGCCTTAAAAAAAATCCCGAATTTATTTTTAAAGCTTCAGTAACTGAGCCAAACTGCCTTAATAAAGCTAGCGATCTTATTAGATTAAATCATGATTTTATTTTTAGATTATTTAAAATTAATCCCAAAATTTTAGCAGAAGTTGACGATAAATTAAGGCAAGACCCAGTTTTTATGACCAATATTCTTGATATCAACACCAATAATAATTTTTATCCCCTCGAATATGCCGGCGCAAATCTCTTAGATGATGAGGCGTTTATGAAAGTGGCAGTTAAAATTAATGAACAAAATTATTTTTATGCCAGTGATAAAATAAAAGCAGTAGAAGAGATTGCTGAAATTGCCTTTAAAGCTAATGGTCTACTGATTGCAACTGCTGGCGAAGATATAAAACATAATCTTAAATTAGTTAAGATTGCGGTTAAGTCAAATCGAGATTCGGTGCAATTTTTAGATCAGGAAATGAAAAATAAATTATCAAAATCCGTTTCCAAATTAGCCAAAAAATCAGCAGCTGACATTAGTTATCAGAAGATAGAATCCTTCCTAAAAGATAATTATTTTGCCAAAAGACTTGGAAATGACAGCTATGAAATTGCCAATAAAGCAAAATTTATCCCCAAAAATCAAATTCTGGTTAGTCATAATTATCTAAGCAAATGGCAAAAATTAAGATTATCCGACAATTATAAATTAGTGATAGTTAGTGCCAAAAATAAACCATGGAAAAAAGATTTTACCAGATATCCCGACCTCATAAAAGAAATTGAAGGATTCCTTTTAAGTCAAAATCTTGAAAGCGCTACAATTGAAGAGTTGGAAGTTAAATATTTATGGGTAATAAACCCTTCGCCACTGACCTTAGCCTTCAATTTATATAAAATAAAACCAGCAATTGATTCTGATCTAGGTATAGAATTTAACAATCTCACTTCAGTTACCATCATCGCCAAAAAAACCTCAGCTAAATGGATTTTTTCAACCGTTAATTCAATTATCGCCAAAGAAATGAAAATGGATGTCGCTTATAAATATGGCTATAAGGAATATGAAATCTGGGACATTTACCGAACCAATAAAACCGACAAAAACCCCAAAATTATCTTCAAAATCGAAGACCGCTTCAAGCAATATTTTGAAGTTTTTTCACCAATAGCTGACTCAAAATATCTGCCAATTTATACTATCCAATAAAAAAGTACCTGGTACTTTTTTATTTCCCCCCCCTCTGCGAGCAATTGCACTAATAAGCAGAATGCAGGCAGTGAAACAAAATATTGAAGTCAATTGCAATTCGGTCATAATATCCTCCGTAGTTATTTTTATTATTTGCTATTCGTTCAAGAACAACAAAAATACTAATGGACTATGTTATGATTGAATGCAAGAGGATTTTTTGAGTTGGAAATAAGCGTTATTGGGGTTAAAATTATGAATCAGTCTAATAAATAGAAAAGCCTTTTAAGCTAGTAAAAACATGAGTAGAAAGCGTGTTTTAAAATTTAAGTTGACGCTTTCTTGAGTGTTCGAGGGGATTAGCCCTAGATAAAGTATTGCTTGACAAAAGCGATAATCATCAAGACATTGAGAATATGCAAAATGGTAGTTTTGTTAGTAAAGTAGGTGGTAGTAAAAAATTTGTTAGTTTTGTAGCTGGTATTGTTGATAATGAATAGAGTCCAAGACCAAAAAAATTTACCCATGATTCTTTGAAATAAAAAAATTGTTCAATATTTTTAGACTAACTTTTAAAATTTATTTGCAATAAGAATTCTATGACAGATTTTCCTTAAATATGCAATGTTACCCAAATTTATGAAAAGCTATACATATCAACAAAGAATCTTTGATGCTTTAGGGCAAAATGATCAAGAAGCATTAAAAGCAGCTATAAAAAAAGCTAAAGATAATGGAACTGAGCTTGTTGATGATGATTTTATAAAAAAAATCCTGGAAAAAATTCAGAAGTGTAATACTGAGGAACGCGTGGCAATAATCTCGCTATTTATGGAGTTGCCAAGTTTTTTTAAAAAAATCTTTTATATTCTACATGTCAGAAATGATCTCCTGCAAGATAATGCAGAATCTTTACAAGAACATCTAAATCAAGCAAAAGAATTTAATTTAGACCTTAGCGAAAGTCTGATTAGGGAGCAGTTATGGTTTCTGAGTATCAAGATAAAAAAAATAGCATATTTATACTTGCTACAAATGCAAAAGCCGGAATCTGATACCGAGTCAATAAAGTTAATTCTTAGTAATGCTTTTGATATATATTTTCAAGATGGGAACAATGTAGACTTTTTAGAAAAAATTTTAACCGAAGCAGTAATTCGACTAAACCTTGAAATTAGGCAAGAATACATAAATCGATGTTACCCATATAAAATTGCAAAAATTTTAATGCGTTATCTAATAAAAAATCAAATAGATATCAATGCTGAACCATTTCAATCTTTTACTTTGAAAACTCTGGAATCTGCTATTTATAGTGATGAAGATGAATTTGCTGAAGAAATACACGCTATAATAGAAAATTTTGACTACCTAAAATTTATAGGATCGGCACAAGGTCAAAAGCCACTTGAATGGTTAGCGTCTAAGCTACTTAAGGCGGAATTAAAGCAAGATGTAATTGAAGAAATAATAAATAAATTGATTGAACATAACTTATTTTCAGAATGCGATTTATTGCTAACAAAATATCAAGAAATTAGCTTATCAAACGTAGCTAGAAAATATTTAGCAACTCAAAGATGGAATACCGAGGCGCTTAAATGGTTAGTAAAAAAATCGCTTGAAGTAAAGTTAGAGCAAGATCTTATTGAAAAGATTCTAGAGCCATTGATTGAGTGCGATTTATGGCCAGAATGCGATTTATTGCTGGTAAAATATCAAGAGGTTAGCTTACCAAGAGTAGCTAGTAAATGTCATCTAATTAAAGAAAGTAAAATTAAAGAATTATTTCAAAGAACTGGCCATAATGTTGAATTAGCAAGAATATTATTAAATCAAAGATTTTCTAATCCGATTAGAAAATACTTAGTTGATCAGTTTCTAGAATTAACAATTAATGATGTTGAAGGCGACAGCATAGAATCTACCGATCCACAAACATTAATATTATTAATCAACAGAACTCCATCAGATGAAATTAATTTGAAATTATTAACAAAAATTCTTAATGCTGCTCTAGCTTATATTACTAGCTCACAACATAGCTTTGGATCGCATCAAAACGATAGTTACTCTAGATTAGTTGCTATAATTGAACAAAAAAAGCCATCTATAAGCTGTAAAGATTTTATCATTTCCAGCGTTAGTTATATCTCAAATAATCAGCTTAAACTTTTACTAGAAAAGCTTAGATTAGAAGAAATTTCTGAAGATTTTAAAAATGATATTTTAGCAAAAGCAGCCGAAAGTGGTAACTTAAATAACATAGAAACCGTTATTAGCTTTGTAGAAAATCATGGAATGGTTGTAGATTATGATAGCATAGTGCTTAAATTGTCAGATAAAAACAATTCCGAACAATATTACCAATTTTTAGGTAAAGTTAGCAGTATATCAGCAGCATCGGCTGAAAAGTTACTTAAAAAAGAATTTGAGAGTGAGAATTGTTATAACGATGATAATAGTATCAAAAGATTAGATTTAATCGTTTTAAAATCTGACCAACCTATAGATTTTAACAAGCTAATATCTGCCGCAAAAACATATAAAAAAGAAAAGATAATATGGCTATTGAATCATTTTGATAATATTACTAGCCAAGATATGATTAATTTAATTCATCTGATACAATATTGGCAAGATGAGATAATTATTGAAATCACCGAGTTTCTGGTCAGTAAATTCCCAGATCTGAATATCGCTGAAATTTTACTAAATATAGATGAATACCAAATAAATTTAATAAAGTTCTTTTTAGCAAAAATTGATACTCCGGCTAATAGCCAAGAGTTAGTTAATAAAATATTAAAAGTTGCTATTTTGCACGCTGATATAGACTTATTTAAAATGACCGAGTCAAAATCAGCGGTAACTATAGATTATAACTCGTTAATAACTATAGGTTGTTATCATAAAAATGATAACCAATTAGAGATATTAAGAATTTTATTAGAAAAGGGCGCTGATCCAAATAGCAAAGGAAATAATGGATATCCTTTGGAAATCTATTTACGAAATAATGAAGCAATTAAATTGCTAATTCAATTCAAGGCAAAATTATCTTTAATTACCAATCATGATGAAAATCAACGAAATGATTATACCGGGTATGATATTATCAAATTGCTATGTGAAGATAAAAATTATGATTATCTTAAAGAATATTTATCTGAAGTACAAGATCTAAACAAAAAACAAAAAAATCTTGAAATAATAGCCAAGATCGCTTTTCAAAATGATGATGAGAAATTAATGGAATTAGCAATTGATAACGGTTTGCAATTTGATGAAAGGCCAGAACATAGTTGCTATTCACTATCGCATTTAATCCGTAACAACAAATTAAAAATCGTAGAATTATTAATCCAAAAAGATGCATCAATTATTAATCAAAAAAGATCTGGGCATGGTGATAAAGGATCGCACATATTCAAAGAGCTAATCTATGATAAAAATGATCAAGTAATCGAATTACTGCTTAAATATTTAACAGCTGATGAAGTAGTTAAGATTGAAGAAGAACATCACTTAATTGCAACTGCAATATATTTGGGGCAAGAAAAAAAAGCATTATTAATTCTAGATAAAATTGGCAACGATTTCAAAATTAAAGATGAAGACCGGTTATTTCTTGAAGCTTGTAATAAAGGAATGCTGGATTTAGTAAAAAAATTGCATCAAACAAGAAATATTGACATTAATCAAACAAAGCTAATTGATGCTGGAATATTATTTGGTACTGCAGTTATATTGCCGTTAATAAAGGCAATTGCAGGTAGTAAAAGTGATGTGGCTGAATATCTTTTGAATCAATTGGCAATAGTTGATGGTAATACTTTATTTGTAAGTATTAATAATTGCGATAAATTGAATAACGATTTACTAGATAGAATTATTAAATCTGCAGCTAACATTACCCCAAAAGAATATCTTGCTTGTCTATCGGCTGCAATTAAACAAAAAACCCCTGATCTGGTAAAAAAAATATTAGAAATTAGATCGATAGATATTAATATCTTAAATCAAGAAATGAACCAGCAACCAGAAAACATTCTGCATTTAGCTGCGCAATTAGGAAATGATGAAATATTTCAACTGTTAGTTAATCATGGCTTTGATCCATTATATAAAGATAATCAGGGAAACAATGCCTATTATCACGCTTTGTACCATGATAATCTTGATAAATTAGCAATATCAGAAGAACAATTTCCATTTGAAATCGAAGTTTACAATGATCTTTTGGGATATATTAAAGAACAACCAGAAATAATAAAAGTACCAAATCTCTATAATCAAACTAACTTAGGCCAAATGGCCGCAAGATATGCATGTTTGTTTAACGACCGATCTCAGTTAGAATCATATCTTCAAAAACATAATCAATCTGTAGCAAAGAAAGTTGATGCAATGATAACAACGCTAGAAAGTCTTAAACAAAATTTAGTATATGACCAAGATTTAATTGATAAAAAACCTCAAATAGTCAAAATACTTAACTCCATTTTTGGCAAAAATGCTTTTGATAATAATGGAAGAAATTTAATTGAAAAATTAATCAAATTAAAATTAGCGCTATCTAAAAACCAAGAATCGGAATTGCTAACAATAATTAACGATCAGGGTGGTATTGATAAGCTGGCTAAAAAAATTAAAGAATCATTTGAAGATGATGATATAGGCTTTAGTTTAGACTATAGTTATTTTTCTTATGTAAAAGAAAATGATCGCCCCCTTCATGACTTATCGATATTTACTATTCCAGAAGGCAAATGGAATAAAAAAGTCTGGCAAGAATTGGCAATTGAGCATGGGCCGAAATTAACGAAATATCTCTTTCTTGCTCAAAAAATTGAAGAAAATTTAGGTAGGCCGCCAACTAATTTAGAAGAAGTAGAATCTCAAGCAAAAGCAATTAAATACAAAAGAGCTAGTGAAAATCCAGAATTAGCAAAAATATTTCATGAAAACACCATTCCGGAATATATGTTTGAAAGAGTTTTGGATAGTGGTTTTCAGGTAAAAACCGAGGATCATATTCCTGATATTTATATTGATTTTGAGAATTTAACTATAGATCCTAATTTGTCTATCAATTCAACCTTTGATATATCAAGATGCTATATAAAAAAATTATCTAAAGATGATTATAGGGGCCTTATTCTTGGCACTAAAACACAATGTTGCCAATATGTTGGGGCAGAAGGCAATGATTGTGCAATGCATGGCATGACTTCTGCTTATGGAGGATTTTACGTAGTTTTTAAAAGAGCCGCTAAGGGAAGGTGCGATAATCTGCAAAATTGGTTAGAAAATCTTGAAAAATCATCATCAACTGAAGGATTCTTAAATTCATTTAAAAAAGATAAGCAAGCCAAATCAAAATATCAAAAACAAATTACTAAGTTACAAGAAGACTTAAAAGATCAATATCAAAGAGAATCTGATTTTGTTGAGATTAAATTAATCTTAAAAAAAGAATTACTGACAGAATTAGAAGGAGAAATAATTGCTCAAAGCTGGGTTTGGATTAGCAAAGATAACAATCTAGTACTAGATTCATGGGAAAGATCATATGAAAATTATGATATTTTATTTAAACCACTAATGAGTAATCTTGTCAAAGAAATACTAAAACAAGATAAAAAAATTAAAAAAATATTAATTGGCTCCTCAGGCCGTACTCCAAATGATTTAGGTTTACATATTATAGAGCGCCCAGAAGAGCCAATGGATTATCATAATTATCGAGATTCCTATTCTCAATATCTTCTTGCTACGAGATTGGAAGTCGATCAACCGAATGCTTCAGTCAGAATCAATACAGCTCTAGCTATTTCTGATAAAAGAATTATGGAGTTAGAAAATCATTTTAGTTCTACAGCACCAAAATCACAAAGAAATCTTGAAATACTGCAAAAGCTACAAAAAAATTATCGTCAACATTTACAAAATAATTCAAGATAAGTTTATGAAAAACCTCTAGAACGCCAGTTGGGGTCACGCTGGGATTGGAAATTTTGAGCACGCTAAGAAATTATTAAGCTACAAAATACCATCTTTAACCCTTGATTTTACTGCAAACAAATAATTTTTTAAATAACCTAAGTCAGATTCAGAAAATAAAATAATTTGGCTCTAATACCAAAATCCACAGGGCTACCGCATATTAAATTCCACCCCCAATATACCAGAAATCGTATCATTA
>CAZUPN010000022.1:0-4614 GCA_964622015.1 uncultured Rhizobiaceae bacterium
ACTGGGTTTTTTGAGGTTAAAATTTTAGAGATTTAGATTTGCAACGGGCTCATAATCTATTTCTACGCTTAAAAATGGTTCAATAATCGCATATGAGTTGTAATCTTTAAAATAATCCATGAGATTTGATTTAACGATAATACCATTTTTTTGTATGGCATAAATAATACCTACTATATATGCATCTACCGGATGAATCATAGATAGCAATTCCTTATCAAAACAAACATCATCTACAGTAATAATTCTAAAAACTTTCTTACCACCTACTCTAAATACCAGCAAATATGATTTATGCTTATCGCAATAGCTATAGCTTTCCAATTTCAGCTGATATTCTTTGGAGTAGCAAAAAATTATAAAATTTTCAATTAGTAGCCATATTTTTGTTAATATAATAGTCATTTTAGAATTCTTTTTTGCTTTGCACTAAAGTACCAATCATTCTGTCACTTGTAGTTAACTCAATTGTTTCAAATATTTTATTAAGTGGTATTAATATTTTTTTTGAGCCATCAATAAATATTTGTCTTAATACTATTTCATCCCTACCCATTATTTAGGCCAATACATATTTACGATTTGAAATTGGTAAAATCCGATTGATAATTAAGTTGTCCGTTCATCAAAATAAGGTAGCATCGCATCTCCCTTGATCTTGGTAGCAAATAAATTAAATGAATTGCGATCTTGCTCGTTATTATCTTCTAATAAAATCCAATTATCATAATTGATAAAATTTATTTTATTAAAAATATATTGCGGAACTTTTAAATCGCTTGGACTAACTATTGGAATATGAGTAAATTTTTTTATTCTGTCATTAACTAAAGGCGCATTACCAATCAGCTGATCAACCGTAATATTAAAATACTGAGCAATTAGAGTTAATGTTGAAGATTTAGGGTTTATAATTTTACCGGAACGAATTTTATTAATTGTAGCTCTTGGCATGCCAACCATTCTGGCTAAATGCGCTTCAGTGATTTTGGCCTTATCTATCAAAACTGATAAAATGTCAGCAATTGCTATGCTAGCTGTAACCATTTCTCAATATGTTTAATATAAATATTTCTAAATTATTTATCACCTTAGCCCAATTCCTTATTGAAACAGGAAAAACATCTAGAAAATCAGCTGTATTTTTGATACCATGCTCATAAGCCAATTTTAGCGCCTGAAGCTTCTTAAATAAAGTACCTTGGTTTCTTAATTTTTTTAATTCTTGTAAAGAATCTAGGTCGCTATATTGTTGATTTGATTGTTGTTTTTTTGTCATCAAGTTTGTCAATTTAAAATTAGCAACTTATTTTAATCTAGCTTTTAAATTGACACGGAGTTTTGGACGCGCTCTATCTCGTAAAAATTGTTGGCCCAACTTAGGCTATCCGCGCTGCGTCATCGGTTTAATTTTGACACTTCTTAAAATATCACCAGAAACATCATGAACTTCTGGCTTATATAAGGCGCCTTTTTCTGCCTTTCTTCCTAAAGCATCCTTTGCAAAGCTACAATTATTCGTAACATAAACATCTCTTTTACAAGAAACTGTTTTAATTTCATTGATAGAACGATCATAAACTTCAAATTCAATTTCTCCGTTATCATTTTTTCCATCACCATGAAAATAAGAAGCAATTTCTTTCTTAGCAGCATCTGTGGCAGCTTTTGTACCTTTTCCATGTTTTTTTTCATGATTTTCATATATCCCTTCTATTGTAAAACGACTGGATTTACTTGGATCTTCGAGATCTTTAACTATAATACAAGTGATAAATTTGCCAACAAGATCTATCTCAATTTCTTTAGCCTCCTCCCCATTATTTGATCCATCTTTATATTTGCATCTTTTTTTTGTTGAGTTAGTTGAATTATCTGAATTAAAATCGACAATAACCTCCATGACCCTCTCTATGTTGCCATTAATTTTTTGCGTAGTCCGCCTTGCTCTAAAACCTATACCAACATAAGGAAGCGTTGGTATTGGCTTATCTTTTTGACTCGCAATATTTTTCTGATATGCCACCGTTATACTTGGATTAAACTCTTTTATATCAACCCCTTTAACAAGTCTTTCTACAGCTTGCTTAGCCGCCTTTACTTCGATAACAGGCTCTGCAGATAAAGGTTTGGTTGGGCTTGCTTTGGGCTTTTTTTCCTCATGAGTATTGGATATAGAATCATTTGCGACTCTGAAATTGTCTGTATATTGAGTTATTTTTGTTAAAAATTCGGCAGGAATTTTGGTAATTTCTGATAATAATTTAGATAATTTTTCTAAATCTTTATCTTGAGTAGCAGTGTCTGTTTTTAAATTTTTAAAAAAGATTTCGAATTGACTCAAAAACGGCATTATTTTTTCTAGATTATTGCTTATATCGGGACTATTTAGTGTTTGCAACAATTCCTCAAACAAATTTTGCAATGCGTAATCAAGTTTAAATTTTTCAGAAATAAAAATTCTAATGGATTCTGAAAATTCTCCAATTACCTTACTATAACTCTTTTCGATTTGTAGCGGGCTTAATATTTCTTGGAAAGCTCCTTCGGCTCTCAATTGCTGCTCTATTTTTAATAGTTCTTCTAATTTTTTAAGGTAACCAAAATTTGGCTCATTAATAATTGAAAAAACACAAACTCTAGCAGTTTCTAAATCATTAATATTTAGTTCTGATGAAGTTTTTTTGTCACCAACTGGTTTAGACGATGCTCTTTGAGCAAAATTTGTCCCAGCTTGCAAAACCGCTCCATTAAATTGCTCTTGTAAATTACTCTTTTCGCTTTTGATAAATTGATTAATATTAACTCTTTTAGCACCCTGAACTATCTTTTCACTTGCATTATTATCGTACATCCTAACCAGATTAAAAACCGCGTGATAACCGCAACTATAGTACTCTGTCTGTCTTGCGCATTTTATGACAGCTGGATTTTCAAAATTAGTCGTTGGTAACAAACTTATAGCTTTTTGAAATACTGGGCTTGCTTGCAAATCTTGACTTAAACTTTTTTTATCTGTCTTAGCGATATCATTAATTACCCTAGTTACAGCCCGCGGAATACCGCCGCCGCTCGAATCCATATGACTAATCTGAATAGAAATTTTGCCATTAGTGACTGTTTTTTTTAAATTTAACGCTGTCCAGTGAGTATTGCCTTCTATTTGTCTTGTTTTGGGATTAATTCTGCCTCTAACTAAAGCAATTGAAGCTTGATCTAGCGCCGGATCTCTACCAATGAATTTTAAAATTTCGTCACGAAGAGAATTGTCCAAAGACTGATCCTCAGATATTACAGTAACCGTACAAAAAATCTTATCTAGATCTTTTATTTTTTTTTGAAATGTTTCGGGAAGCAGCCAAAAAACATTTTGATAACTAAGGCACGTATCCTCCCCGACATAGTTATGGATATCTAGTTCCGCTTGTGCATTTGGTAACGATTTCATAAAACCTAAAAATTAATCAATTGTAAAAAAATTCTTAATAACATCAACAAATAACATTGATTATTCTAGTTATTGGTTATATTTTTTGCCCCTTTACTTAAAAGCAAAATAAACATGGCTTAGTAAGCAAATGAACATTATTCGTTTTGAGAATAGAATATAATTTATGTTTTTACAATATTTATTACAAAATTTCTGGTTAAAATCATTAATTTGTTTTGGATTATCTTATTTAATTGCATTTTTTGGAATTAAATATTTCATTTATTTCCTTAAATCCCAGCAGCTCTTTCAGCCAATTCGCGGCAGCGGGCCTGAAAGTCATTTAAATAATAAGAAAAATACGCCAACCATGGGTGGGGCGTTAATTGTTGGCGCTACCATCATTACCAGTTTACTATTGCTTGATTTAAAAAATAGCTATATTTTAATTACTTTGTTAGTGATGACCTCCTTTGCTTTAATTGGGCTTGGCGATGATTTAATCAAGGTAATTTATAAAAATCCTCAAGGTATTAAAGGCAGTATTAAATTGGTGATACAATTTATTATCATTGCTTTTGTAACAATTTGGCTTGGAATGGTTAATAATATTCATAATGATCATCATCTTTATTTGCCATTTTTTCATCATTTAAAAATTAATTTAGGAATTTTATATATTTTATTAGTCGGGCTGGTAATTATTGGCTCCTCTAACGCGGTTAATTTAACTGACGGGCTTGATGGGCTGGTTTCAGTACCGGCAATAATTAATTTAATTTGCTTAATAATTTTGATTTTTAATGCTTCAAGCGAAATGTTATCTGCTAAAAAACATGTTTTTTATGTTAGAAATAGCGACGAATTAATCTTTTTTTGCTTTATTTTAATTGGCGCCATTGCCGCATTTTTAAAATTTAATTTAAAGCCGGCAAAAATTTTTATGGGTGACGTAGGAAGTCTTGCAATTGGCTCGGCTCTTGGTTTAATTGCGATAATAATTAAGCAGGAAATTATATTTTTTATTATCTCTTTATTATTTGTAATTGAGGCAGTTTCAGTTATTTTACAAGTTGGTTGCTATAAAATTAAGAAAAAAAGAATTTTTTTAATGGCGCCAATTCATCATCATTTTGAAAAACTGGGATGGGCTGAAAAAAAAGTAGTTAAATCTTTTTGGCTCG
>CAZUPN010000022.1:4624-21411 GCA_964622015.1 uncultured Rhizobiaceae bacterium
AATTTTTGCTTTAATTGGAATTACTGGGTTTTTAATTTAAAAATATGACTAAAAAACAACGAATTTATTTATATAACTGCCTAGAGGCGGTCTATTGACCTCTTTCTTAACGCTTGAATCATGCTTCAATTATAAAAAATTTGCTTTATTTTTGACATGAAGATTGGGAAGGGGTTGCAAACCACTTCCCGCACCTAGTTTTTAATTTAAAAAAATATGGCTAAAAAACCGAGAATTTATTTATATGATTCAACTTTAAGAGATGGCGCCCAAACCAGCACCGTAAATTTTAGCGTTAAGGATAAAAAGGAAATCGCTCTAATGCTCGATAAAACCGGCATTGATTATATTGAAGGCGGCTGGCCGGGGGCTAATCCAACCGATGATGAATTTTTTGCTAATCTGCCAAAATTAAAAAAATCACAATTTTGCGCCTTTGGCATGACCAGAAGAATCAATAGCTCGGCTGCTAATGATGAGGGTTTAAATGCCTTAATTAATAGCGGGGTTAAAAATATTTGCATCGTTGGTAAAAGCTGGGATTTTCATCTAAAAAATGCTTTAAACATTTCTGACGCCGAAAATATTGCAATGATTACCGAGTCAATTGCTTATATCAATAAAAAGCAAAGAGAAGCTTTTTTTGATGCTGAACATTTTTTTGACGGCTATAAGGATAATCCAAAATTTGCCCTTAACTGTGTTAAAAAGGCCTATGAAGCTGGCGCTAGATGGGTAATCTTATGCGATACTAATGGCGGCACTTTACCAAGCGAAATCAAGCAAATTGTCAGTCAGGTAATTAAAATTATTCCCGGTGAAAATATCGGTATTCATTGTCATAATGATACTGGTAATGCGGTTGCTAATTCTTTAGCTGCAATTGAAGCGGGGGCCAGGCAAATTCAAGGCACGATTAATGGCCTTGGTGAGCGCTGCGGCAATGCTGATTTGATTAGCTTGATTGCGACTCTGATTTTAAAAATGAATTATGATGTTGGCATCAAAGAAAATGAATTAAAAAATCTTACTAAATTAAGCCATTTTTTAGACGAAACTTTAAATAAAGAGAGAAATAAATTTGCCCCCTATATTGGCGAATATGCCTTTGCTCATAAAGGCGGGCTTCATGTTTCAGCAATCAATAAAAACCCTAAATGTTATGAGCATATTAAGCCTGAAATTGTTGGCAATAAAAGAAAAATCATGATTTCTGATCAATCGGGTCGCGCTAATATCATCTCTAGACTCAAAGAAATCGGGCTTAATTTAAATGATCAGCTTAAAGCAACTCAAATATCCGATTTGGTAAATAAAGTTAAAGATCAAGAAGCTAAGGGATATGCTTATGATTCAGCCGATGCCAGTTTTGAGATTTTGGCTAAAAAATCTTTAAATCTGATACCAAATTTCTTTGATCTGATCAGTTTTAAAGTTATCGATGAAAGAAGTCTCGATAATAAAGGTAATATTGAAGCGATGGCCGAAGCTATAATTAAAATCAGAATCGGCAAAAAAATTATCATGAGCGTTGCTGAGGGAAATGGTCCGGTTAATGCCCTTGATAAAGCCTTGCGTAAAGCCTTGTCACGACGTTATCCAATGTTAAAGAAAATTAAATTAACTGATTATAAAGTAAGAATTTTAACTCCATCAGATGCTACTGAAGCAGTTACCAGAGTACAAATTGAAAGTTGTGACCTAGAAAATAATAAATGGTCAACCATCGGGGTTTCAACCAATATCATCAACGCTTCTTATTTAGCGCTTTATGACAGTATTACTTACAAATTAATCAAACATTTATAATTATGGAAAATAACAAAATTGAGCAATTGATAAAAGAAGAAAAAGAAAATCAAGAAAAAATCATCGCTCAAAACCGTGAAATTGATGATTTACTTAAAAGAGAAAGAGAATCTTCAATTGAAGAAGAGCAGGTAAAAGAAGAGCAAGATCAAATTGAGGCTGAAGAAATAAATAAATTAGTGGGTGAAGAAAATGAGCATATTAGAAGACTACATAAAATTGTCAAAGACACCATTAAAAAAGAAAAATTACTGATTCATAGCCTTTCAAATCCAGCCGAAGAAACTCTAACCTTTGGCCAAAAACTTTCCGACAAAGTAGCAAGCTTTGGTGGCAGCTGGAAATTCATCATTTCTTTTGGCATTTTTCTAGTAATCTGGATGACCATAAATTCAATTCTGCCACTAGTAACCCGTTTTGACCCCTATCCCTTTATCCTGCTTAATTTGCTATTGTCAACTATCGCCGCCCTCCAAGCTCCAATCATTATGATGAGCCAAAACCGCAAAGAAGCCAAAGAACGCATCCGAAGCGAAAATGATTATATGATCGACCTAAAATCTGAAATACAAATCCGCAGTCTCCATAAAAAAATGAATTTATTACTAGAAAAACAAATCAAAACCCTCTATGAAAGCCAAACCAGACAATTAATGATCCTCAAAGAAATAAACCGCAAACTCGATTGGGTACATAATGATAAAAATAGGCCATAATACCAATTCTCATCTTTGGATAGTTATATAAGCTTCATCTTTTTGGAATAAAATTTAATAAAAAAGTCAATCTATATCCTGATAGATTGACTTTTTTATTAAATTTTCTTCTCAAAAATATGTTGCTTATAATAAACTATCCAAAGATGAGGCTTGGTATAAAAAGGTATCAGATTCTTTTTTAAAATGCATGATTGACGCACATTATTACAATAAAACTGTCAGATTAAATTTAATACAATCTTTTATTTTTGTTGGGTTAAAAAATGTCCTATAGTGAGATAATTTATTAAAAATTAATCTGAATTGATTGATACTAATATATGAATGATATTTTGTACGAAAAAAATAATTTAATCAATTATTTTGATACTCTGCACATATTTTTTAACCCGGTTTCTAGCCCATCAAAATTTATTTGCCAGGCTTCGCATTGACGATCTTTTGGTTTGTAGCCAAGGTCGCTATAGATTATTCGTGAGTAAATTCTGCCATCATAGCAGGTTAGTTTAATACCAGCATTCATATAGCCTTTAATTGCTTGATTATTAAACCAATAGCCAAAGCTCCATTCATCATTATTTTCATAGCATTTGTGAGTCAGGCTGGCATTTTGGGATTTGCTGGCGAGGTGGTTTAGAGCAAAATCATCAATTGCTAATGGGGTTCCGGCATTGCTACCACACTGCCCGGCTCCATCCTCATTATAATAGGTACCTTTGGAAGTGTTATAGAGGCAAAATTGCTGATGAATTGCGCAATTATCCAGTAAATTAACTGTGGTTTGGCCTTTGATTTGGCTGTTATTATTACAGGATTTACAGATGGTGCAATTATCTTCTAATGCCTGCCAGTTGCCATCATCGCCGCAGGTTACGGTTGGAGGAGCGGCAACCCTATTAGTGTCGCCAAACCAGTTACGATATTCGGATTGGCAGATATCGCTTTCTGGATTGTTGGTGATTTTTCTTAGAATTCCACTTGCATCTTCATGATGTCCGTAACCAGACTTGCATCTTAAAGCGAGCTTTCTTCCGGCTGGGTAATAATTGATGGCTGACGAACTGATATATTCAGAATTTCCAAAAGATTGATGGTTATTGATGCGGCATCTGGATTGCTCACAATCACTATTGACCAAGGCTAAATAGACCTGATCGATATTTTGATTATCATCAGCGTATCTGCATTCGCGAATCGGGGGATTGTGCCATGAATAGCTCTGAACACAGCGATCACTGGTTATTTTGCTACCAATTGCAATTGAGTTGCTTAAGGTTGGTTGGCTAAAGAGCTTATACCAGGCATTGCCAATCATGCCTTCAGATGCAGAGCACATAACTTCTGGCTCTGACCATCTGCCATTGGCATTACATTTTCTGCGCAGTAAATAATGATGATCATTTCTTTGTGACTGAAAATTACTAACATTTAAATCATCCTGATCTGAAGCATAGGCAAAGTCAGATAAATTGGTGCTCTGCCAATTAATTTGAACATTACCGATGCTGGTTTTATGAATCGTAACTCCGTTAACTGGGTCAATATCAGAGCCCGGACATTGATTAATACAGCTATTTTTTGCCGGATCCCAGGCGCTAAAAGTCATTCCTTTGTTATTAGTTCTAATTTGGCATTTTCTGGTTGGTAGCCCAGCAGTAGAATATGGATTTGGCACATAACCGCTGACGCATGAAACTGCGCGCTTGGTAACTGAGCTATCGGGGCTTTTAACTTCAGCCCTTGCCCAGCTTGCAAAGCCATCATTTTGACTATTACCAATTTGATCATTAATGGCAACGCATCCAGTCTCACAAACATTATGTACCGCTTGCCAATTGCCCAAATGATCACAGGCTCGAGTTGGTGGCAACCCGGTTTGGAAATAACCCAAATCATTATTACAAACACCGGTTGCAATTGACTCACTTAGGATATTAGTGGTGCTTCTTGAAGCTTTAGTTTCTGCAAAAATTGCACCACCGGCGTTATTCCAGTCATTCCAGGCTGGATCAGAATTATTCAAAGGCATTCTTGGGTTAATGGCCGGACAGGTGATTCTAACGCAGCTATTAGTTACCTCTAGATATGAGCCAAGCTGGCTGCAATTTCTAAATGGTAATTTGCCATTATTTGGTTTAAAGCCAGTAATACAGGAAGTAGCGCTTATTTTTTCTAAAAAATCATTGCTTTGGGTGTATTTAGGCCAATTAGCAAAGCCATTACTTAAGCCCCTATTCTCACCAGTTTCAAGTGCATCATAATTTCCAGGATAATTTCCTCTAGGATCAGGATCTAAAGCAATTATTGCGTCGCAGCTATATCTTACGCAAGGATTAATAACTTGGTTGCCCCATTTTGGATTTTGATTACCATTTTTTATACAACTTAACATTGGATCTACCTCAATATCATTTTTTATCGCTTTTTTAAAATAACCAACGCATCTTCCCGGTACTCTATCCATTCCCGCCAGAGCTCTTGGAAACTCAGCATGACCGGCAATTGGAATATTATACTCTTTACTGCCTAAAGAGCGATATTTATGAGAAATATCCACCCCATTTGCATTATGTATATATGGAGGATTATATTCTGATTTATTAAGTGACTGATAGGTATAATTTAAATCATTAATGTCGCTATTTGGTTCTAAATTATGACTAATTGGCGGGCAAGTTTCAGGTAGCGGTATATTAACACATAAGCCGGCTTCATGAGGAGTTTCAAACCTTGCAATTTGGTTAGCTGCCAGCACATCATCACCTTGATTATATGAAAGACAGAGGCAATTTGGTGCCCTGCCGCCATCGTTACAATTGGTGGCTGGATCTTTATCGGTTAAATAGGGGCTGCTGCTGTCAATTAAGCATTTACCCATAATGTTACCTGGCAATTTATAGGCAATTATTTTTCTAAGCTTGGTTTGAAAACCAGAAACAATGCAAGCTTCGTTAAACCAGCCATATGCTAAATCAGTGCTTTTTTTAAGGTTACAAGCGGGCAGTAATTGCTCATCACAGCTTTTTTGAATTGCCAGATAGCCGCTAAAATCAGTAATTTTGGAATCATGAGAATATTTAGCTTGATAAAAAGCAAATTCATTATCAACACATTCGATATTTAACTTACTGCATTCATCTCTTTTAAGGCAAATTGGATATTGTTCTGCCGGATTAACCGCAGCGTTATAATTACAAAGCGGATTGTCAGCTGAGATATTTTCAAATTTAATTGCATCTGATCTTATATTTGGAAAGCAATTATCATCTTGATTTTTATCGCAATTATCATTGATGTTATTAATGCCGGGATCGATAACATAATTCATTAAAACTTTAAAATTATTATATTTAGGATTTGAATCTAATCTTAGAGCTATTTGGTTAATTTTAGGATAATTACGACTCACACAATCAATTGGAATGATCTTTTCTCGATCATTTAATAGCATCTTTTGATAGAGGCAAAATAACGGCTCTAAGGTAGTTTGGTTAAATTCTTTTTGAACAAAAATATTAGTGGCATAATTTAATTTGTTGATAGTAGTTGAGATATCAGTACCAGCAGGAGAATTTGTCGTTTGGTCACTGCAGTTACTATCCTTGCTGTCATTATTTTTATATCCGGTACAGCCGGCTTTTAGGCTTACTAACTGCCTGCTAGTACCAAAGCCAACTTCAATTTCAGGGTAAAAGAAATCAGTATGTTTATCAATAGCATCGTAGCCCCCCCTTTTAGTTCTAACGCTGGCAATTAATGGTGAAGGGTAAAATAAGCGTCCGGAATTATTGCTATTTGCCAGATTATAAAGTTTAGGCGGGCTAATTCTTAGCTCAATTTTAGCGCATTGCTGCTGCTTAAAAAATTGACCAGAAATATCATAATAACCATGAAGCGCTTTAGGATCAATTGCGGTAGGATTTATGGCATCGCCAATATAGGGAATCAAAAAAATTGTACGAAAATAAGTGCTATTATCAGGATTTTTTTTGCTATTAAAGCCCGCCATACAAGTGCCGTTAGGGCCCTTAATACCAGAAATACAGGTTTTATATTCATCATCTAAAGTTTCATTGCCGGTAAAAAAATGTGCACCATTAACGGCATTAGCCAAATCAATATCTGCACGCTGCCCTTTAACATCCATAAAGGCACAAATCTGATTACCATATTGCACTGCCCTGATGCGAATATTATCATCAATTATTTTAAGGCAAGGTTTATTTGGCAAGCCGGTAAACATTTGATTATTGATGTCACATTCCCGGTGATTATTATCATCGATCACTAAATCTTGACAATAATCAGAACCGCAAGCCTGAAAATTACAGCCTAAAATATTACAGCTAATTTGACATTCTCTTTTACCGCAGGCCTGAACGCCATTAGCTTCATCAGTGGCATAACTATTTTTGAAGCGAACACATACTTTAATATGGCGTCTTGGTACTGATCTTGTATAATCGGTACGTATATAACTTTGTATATAGGCAGTTTTTAGCGGGTCGGGAGCTTGATATAATTGATTATTAGTACCACATAAATTTAGATAGTCGGCGCCACGACCATAAAATAAATTAACTACCCCATTCCATGAAGAATTAAAAAAACTTTCTTCACTAGGACATAGGCCAGGAGATATGCTGGTATGAGTTATTTCATAATCACCCCATCCCAAATTATTTAAATCTTCTTTGCTATAGCATAATCTTTCTTTGTAATTGCTAGCGCCTGGATTGTAATGCATCGGCCTCACATTGCCATGCTCATCAACACCCTTATATAAACGATCTTGTAGCGGAATCGGGCGATAAAACCAGGCATCAAATGTATTTTCTGATTCAGCATTATTGTCAGCGCTAGATTCCTCGCCAATAGCGCATTCTGGTAAATTAGAATTTAAGGTTAAATTACAATCAATTGATCTATAACAAAGGCCATGATTATCGCATCTGCTATTTTGCCCTTCTTGATCACATTCAGGGTGAGGTTTAGTAAGTTTGTTGGTAATAATCTCAGGAAGGCATTGATAAGGGCGGGCAGTAATTTGTCTGCAAATAGTGGTAGCGGTAGTACAATTAGATGATATTTTAAGCCCTCCAGTAATATATTTTATATAATTATTCAAATAAGATTGGCTTTTATTAGCAAAATGAAAACTATCATCAATGCCGCAGCTTGGTGGCGCATTTTGCGGTAATGGACAATTATGCAACTGACACATTTTTGTTGGTTTTACAAATTGCAATTGCGCCTCACTAAATTGATAGCATTTTACCTCGCCAGCATCGCAATATTTTTTATCCTCGTCAAATTTAGGATTATCAAGCTCATCGGCTGTAAGTAAGTTACAAGTTTGCAAAACGCAATTAGGATGAGAACCATTTGGGATTGGGGCAATAGAGGGTGGTAGCTGATGACATTTTCTAATCGAGCAATTTACTCCCGGCTCTTTTTTGCCATCGCCTGTAATTTGATCACAAAATCTAATACAATCACGATTATGAACCGCATAATCAATACCGGCAATTAATGCTGGACTAGCCTCGGGGCTGGGATTGTTGATATTTTTACATTCAATGACTGAATCTTTTTTTAATTCAACATTATGGCCAAGAGCAGTTCTAACGTCAGTATTTAATTGCAGATTAACCAAATCCGCACAATTAATCCGCGGTAGTCGGTTTTTATCAGTAATGCTTGCGCATAACGGCAATCCCATGTAAGAACAATTGGCCCCTGTTCCATTTACAATTGGACTGCCGCTGATAGTTGCACAATCAGGCATCACGCAATTAACATTGGGATTAGCAACATGATTAGATGGTAGATTGGCGCAAGATTTCATCACGCAATTAATGCCAGGACGAATTATTTGCAAAGCAGGATCAGAACAAAGAAGATCGGTGCAATTAGGATTATCCCCCGACCCTTGAGCAACAATACCCGGCGCAAGAGCGGCACAAAGATTCATAATACAATTAGTCCCCGCCTTACGAACAGCAGGCGCTATCGCTGGATCTGAACAATCAAGTAAAGCCTGAGCACCGCAATCCTTAAGCATTAAAAGCGAAAATCCCTGAGAAAATGAGCCACCAAAATCCATCGCTAATAATAACCAAAAAACAGCAAAAACAGCTAATTTTCTAATTTTTCTAAAGATATAAGTTGTATAATTTAGGCTATTATCCATTAATTTAAAACTCCGATCACAAAAAGATATGAAGTGTTATTTTAAATTACTAAATAGAAGTTTTCAACCTAAGGTTTGTTTTTTTATTATCGACTATTACGCTTGCAATTGTCATTCCATTTGAGAGGCGGAAATGACAATTGGTAAATAGTTAAATTTTTAAGCAAGTGGTAACAGCCAGTAGAGCGATGTTAATGAGTATGCGACTGCTTTGTTGCGGGGTTGCGGTTTATGATCCGATAGTTGCGAATTTGGATGCTGATGATTGACGGTAGGGTTAGAAATAAGAAGCCTTTTGCTTATTATGTGCAAAATTAGCAATTGACAATATCGGCTGCTTTTGATCTTGCTTTAAATCAATATTGATGTCACCTTCCATCTTCGGCTCATCTTTTTGTTTAAGGGATGGCTTAAAGATTTTGGCAAAAAATGATTTGAATTTAGTAATTATAAAAGCAAAAAAGAAGGTTTTTTCTTCTGGATTTGGTAAATTTGATTTTTTGTCCTCAATCTTTGGACAAGCGTTAGAAATTTTCTGTAACGCCTCTTTTGATAAATCTTTAGAAAGAGAAATATTGGTTAATTTTGTAAATTCCTTAAGTTTTGGCATTTTAGATTTTGCTAACTCGTCATATTTTTCAAAATTAGCCTTTTGAAGGATTTTTATCGGGATGCCATTTGCGTATTTTGTGTTTATAAGCCTTGTTAATTTCTTCAAGATTTGTTTAATTTTCAGCGATTCCAAGTATTTGATAAGGAGCCTTGCGCTTGTTTGGTTTTTTGTTTTGACATAAAAATTCAAATATTTAAATTTATAATTGCCGGTAAATTCTTCCATTGATATAATTGCCTTTTAATAACTACAATATTTTTCAGCCATTTATGACAAAAAAAATTGCCTATAGTTGCCAGCAATGTGGGGCGGTACATTTTAAATGGGCGGGAAAATGTGCGGATTGTGGGGCTTGGAATAGTTTGATTGAGGAATATGAAGAAGGTGGTGCGGGGGTTAATTATAGTTTGATTGCTAATTCGGTGGCGGATAAAAAATTGAAATCCCGAGATAAGAATTCTGCCGTTAGTCAAAATAGAATTAGTTTATTTCCTTTGGATGGCAAGGCGCAGGAATTTCCCAGGATCGCAACTAGCATTAACGAGCTTGATCGGGTGCTTGGTGGGGGGCTGGTTAAGGCTTCGGTGGTGTTGATTGGAGGTGATCCCGGGATTGGTAAATCTACCCTACTCTTACAAACCGCTAATTCTTTGGCTAAAAATAATAATCGGGTGATTTATATTTCCGGAGAAGAATCGGTTGATCAGATCAGGCTTAGGGCTAAGAGACTTGAAATTAAACAATCAAATATCGAGCTGGCTTCAGCAACTAATATTGCCGATATTATTAATGTTGCCAGTCAAAATGCCAGTAAGGATCAAAGCAATATTATCATGATTATTGATTCGATTCAAACCATGTATCTTGATCAACTTTCTTCAGCTCCCGGTACCGTTTCTCAGGTGCGCGCATGCGCAGGTGAGCTGACAATTTTTGCTAAGAAAAATAATATTACCTTGTTAATTGTAAGTCACGTCACTAAAGATGGTCAAATTGCTGGACCAAAAGTTTTAGAGCATATGGTCGATACTGTTTTATATTTTGAGGGCGCAAAAGATTTGCATTTTCGGATTTTAAGATCGATTAAAAACCGCTTTGGCGCCGCTAATGAAATTGGAATTTTTGAGATGAATGATGTTGGTTTAAATGAGGTCACCAATCCAAGCGAGCTATTTCTTACCTCTTATGATCGCGATACTTCCGGTACTTCAGTTTTTGCTGCAATTGAGGGTACCAGACCACTTTTAGTTGAAGTGCAAGCCTTAATTTCACCGTCATTTTTACCAACCCCAAGAAGAGCAGTGGTGGGCTGGGATCTAAATCGCCTGGCAATGATGATTGCGGTATTAAATAACCGCTTTGGCCTTAATTTATTTGACAAAGAAGTCTATCTAAACATCGTTGGTGGCATCAAAATCAATGAAACCTCCGCTGATCTTGCAATTGTCATGGCCTTAATTTCTGCCAGCCGCGATATTGCAATCCCGCCTTCAAGCTTTATAATCGGCGAAATCGGCCTCACCGGAGAGGTTAGAATGGTAAGCAATCTTGAATCAAGAATCAAAGAAGCTGCCAAATTAGGCTTCAAAAACTGCTTCTTTCCTAAAGCCAATGAAAAAAATAAAAATTGGCAAAATATCAAAAATTCTGCCAAGGACATAAATTTTTATCCAATTCATCATGTAAGGGATTTGGCAAAATTTTTTAATAAAAACAAGAATATGGCTAGTGATTGACACATTCTTTCTATTTTGTCATTGCGACGCAGGCCGCAATGACAAAATAGAGCTGTATATGACGCAACTTAAAAAAGATAAATATTAAATTCTAAAGAAAGAAATGACCAAATTTAGCGAAAGCAAAACACTGCCATATTCTGCCAAACAGATATTTGATTTAGTAATCGATATTGAAAATTATCCACAATTTTTACCCTGGTGCAAGATTGCTAAAATTACCGAGATCATTGATGATCAAAATTTAAAGGCTGATTTGGTGGTTAATTTTAAGAATTTTTTTGAAAAATATACCTCTTTGGTTAGTCATCATAAAATTAATCATCAATTTGAAATTAAAGCAATAGCAATTGACGGACCTTTTAAAACCTTGATTACCAAATGGCATGTTAAAGATTTAGGCCGGGGAAATTGCGAGGTTGATTTTTTTATTGATTTTTCTTTTCGTTCGATAATTTTAGAAAAAATGATTAGCGCGGTTTTTGAAAAAGCGGCAAAAAAAATGATGTCCGCTTTTGAAGATCGGGCGAAGTTTCTTTATTCTAATGCTAATTTTGTTTAAAAAATTGCCAAAAAAGTACCAGATACCTTATTATAAACTGGTACTTTTTGATCGCTGATTTTGCTTAATCACCCCTTAACATCTCTAGCCAAATGCAAAGAGCCGCAAATGATTATGCGGCATTGCTGGTAATTAATTGACTTTGCTAAATGGCTGATGGCCTCTTCAATATTCTCCTCTGCAGTGATCTTAAGGCCAATTGATTTGCCGATATTGCTGATGATTTCGGCGGTTTCGGGGTTTGGCTCGCCTTGCACTCTTACTGCTGAATATTCATCGATGACATTAATAAAATTTTCTAAAAATTCGGTTTTGCATTTATTTTTGCTAAAACCGACGATTAGAAAATTTTTTTTGATGATGTTATTTTGTTGGTCATTTAGTTTTTGCTCTAAGATCCATCTCGCTAAAGCGTAAGCGCCGGATTGATTATGGGCACCGTCGATAATTAATTCGCTTTGGTCATTTTTTAATAATTTATTTAGATGGTTGGTAATTTTTTCTAATCTATTTGGCCAATTGGCTTTTTTTAGGCCCTGATTAATGTGATCTTTGGTAATTTTAAATAAATTTGGGTAGAAATCTTCAATTGTAGATATTGTGGCAATCGCGGTTGCGGCATTAATATATTGATGCTGTCCAATTAATATCGGCGAAGATAGCTCATGGTATGAAAATGAATTTTTTTTATGATAGCTAAAATCAAAACTATCATCCTGATTTAGAATTATTTCAAAATCGCGATCATATAAAATCATTGGCGAGTTAAAATCATTGGCAATAATTTCAATAATTTCTCTGGCTTTGCTTGCTTGTGGACCAATTATTGTTGGAGTATTTTTTCTGATGATCAGGGCTTTTTCTGCAGCAATTCTTTCAATATAATTTCCCAAATATTCAGTATGGTCAAAGGAAATTGGGGTGATGATGGTTGCTAATTTTTGCTCAATAATATTAGTGGCATCAATTCTTCCGCCGATACCGGTTTCAATTAGGCAAATATCCGCTTTATTTTGGCTAAAAGCTAATAATGCCCCAATGGTAAATCCTTCAAAGAAAGTAAGCGCTATATTGGCAGCAGCAATTCTTGTTTCCTCCATCGCCATATATAAATCATTATCACTGATTTTGTGATTGGCAACTACCATTCTTTCATTGCAATCATGGAGATGAGGAGAGGTGTAAATATGGCATTTATAGCCAGCAGATTGGAAAATAGCAGCTAAGAAAGCGATAGTTGAACCTTTGCCATTAGTGCCGGCAACGTGAATGACTGGCGGCAAATTAAGATGAGGATTATTAAGTTTTGCAAGCACCTGCCCCATCCTGTCAAAAACCGTTTCATAGTCAATTTTACTATTACCAAGGGTAGATGGGATCGGCCAGTGAGGTAAATACATAGTTTTAAGTGATTACGATATGTTGCAAGGTCAAAGACTGTTGCTGCTTGATGGATTGCGGCTTTCGCCGAAATAACAATATGCCGCAGTTTTTGCTGTAGCCTTTATTATAACCATTCTTGCAGCTAGGCTTTTAAGTAATCATAGTGCCAATACCATTTTTAGTAAAAATTTCTACCAGTAAGCCATTTTTGGTATTAACATTTAGCAGATGAACGGATTCAACGTTATTTTGTAAGGCGGTGATATAATTTTCTACTTTTGATTTTATCTCGCCTTTGATTATCCCGTCATTGATCATTTTTTTGATGGTAGCAACATTTAAATCACTAACCAGCTCTTGATTTGGTAAAAATATACCGTCAAAATTATCTAAAATTATTAATTTTGCCGCACCTAAAATTGCGGCTATTTTAACCGCTACCTCATCAGCATCAATATTAAAAGTTTCGCCATTATCACCGGCGCCAATTGGGGCAATTACCGGGATTACATCTAAATCTTCAAAGGCAGCTAAAAAATCAATATTGATTCTGTAAACCTCGCCAACAAAACCATAATTAATAATTTTTTCAATATTATGCTCAGGACTCTTTTTGGTGCGGGTTAGTTTTTTTGCCATAATTAGATTGCCATCCTTGCCAGAAATTCCAACTGCATTGCCACCGGCATTATTAATTTCTTTAACGATATTTTTATTAATTGAACCGGATAACACCATTTCAATTACGTCAATTGTATCTGAATCAGTAACTCTGATACCATCAATAAAAGGCGGGTTAATATTTAATTTTTTGAGCATTTTGTTAATTTGCGAATTTTCGCCATGAACAATAATTGGGCTGATCCCGAGCTGTTTTAATAACACAACGTTACTGGCAAAATTTTTTAGATCATCTTCTAATCCACTACCATCATATTTAATGATAAAAATTTCGCCGGCAAAATTTTTTATATAAGGTAAAGTTTCGGATAATATCTCAGCCTTTTTTAAGGCATCTTCACGGTCTGCTATTTTTTGAATTACTAATTTATCAATTGCAATTACTTCGCTATCTTTAATTTTGTTACAAAAAATAACATCACCATCATCATATCTTGTCATATTAATAATCAGATTAACTATTTTATAGATGAGAAAGTACCATAAATTGGCCCAAATACCGCGATAGTTATCCAACCAATCATGCCACCCATTACCAAGGTTAAAGTTGGCTGAATCATTCCAACCAGGCGATCAATTGAATCATTAATTTCGCGATCATAGAAAAATTTTATATTTTGTAGCGAACTTTCCATATTACCACTATCCTCGCCAATTTTAAACATTCTAGATACCATATTGGGGAAATAGCCAGTTGATGAAATTGCTTTGGCCAAAGATTGTCCATCAGCAACTTGCTTTTTAACCTCGGCAATACTTTGTTTAATTGCTTTGTTTTTTAATACCAGGGCTGCAGAATCAAGACATTCAATTACTCCAAGGCCACTTTTAAAAGTCATGCCAAAAAAGTGGCAAAATCTTGATGCGTCTAATTTGGTTAATATTGGCCCCAATATTGGAACATGTAATTTAATACGATCAAGCTTAATATCCATACCCGGTGTATGAGCAAGTATTTTTAGTATGACTATTATTGAAATAATAATAATTGGAATAGTATAGCCATAATGCTGCATAAAATTAGAAAAAGCGATTAATGCTATGGTTGGAGGTGGCAATGCTATTCCTTGTCCAGCTAAAAATCCGGTAACTTTTGGTACTACCACAGTAGTCATTACCCCGAGAACTACAAACATCATAATTATACCAAATAACGGCGCCATTAATGCTTTTTTGGTTTTGCGCTTAAGCTCAATGCTCCATTTTAAATGCTCAACTATACTAGCGAAAGCATCAGTAAGATTACCGGTTCTTTCTCCGGTAGAAATTAAGCCGATATAAACCTGACTGAATATATCTGGATGTTTGGCCAGGCTTTCAGAAAATAAACTACCATTTTTAATTGATTCGTGAATTTCACGCATTAGATTTTTAACTTTGATATTTTCTGCGGTGTCTTTTAAATCGGAAATCGAGTCAACAATTGCTACCCCTGCTCTATTTAACTGCTCAAAATGTATAAAGATCGAAATTAAATCTTTTGATTTTATGCTATCAAAAAATCCTGAACCGCCTTTTTCATATTTAAAAGATACCAATTCTAACCCGGTTGCTCGTAAAATATGCGCTAAATCGGAAGGATTTTCAGCAGCTATTACCCCACTAGAATAAACGCCATTGTCACTAATTGCCCGATATTTATATCTATTCATTTTATTTGCTCTTTTTCATTTTCTTTAAAAGAATATCTCGTTTTAATTTCGAGATATAATCAACAAACGTAATGCCATTTAAATGATCAATTTCATGCTGTAAGCAATCAGCCATAAAATCCTCTACTTCTATTAACTGTTCTTTGCCATTATAATCAAGAAATTTTACTGATATTTTTTGTGATCTTATTATTTCAGAATAAATGCCAGGAAAAGATAGACATCCTTCTTCAAATGGCACTACTTCCTTGGATTTAGTAACGATTTCAGGATTAACAAAAAATCGTGGATTAGTATTACTGATTAGAGATTCGTCACAATGATATTCATGACAATGTTGCTTGATGGTATAATCTACATCAACTACCAATATTCTTTTTAAAACTCCAACTTGAACTGCCGCTAAGCCGCATCCCCTTTGGCGATACATGGTTGCAAGCATATCATCCATTAGTTTTTGGATCTCAGCATCAACCTTTTCTACTTTTTGAGAAACTTTTTTTAAAATTGGATTAGGGTGAGTAATAATTGGCAGTATATTTGACATAAATGATTAATTAAGTTTGTTACATATAATTTTAAGCGCTTTGGGATATATTTTATGCTCTTCTTTTAAAATTTTAAGCGCCAAACTCTCTTTGTTATCAAGGGGCAATATTTTAACTACCGCTTGTTCAATTATTGGCCCCGAATCAAGTTCTGGACTCACATAATGAACAGTGCAACCGCTATATTTTACACCATAATTTATTGCATCCTCAACTGGGTTTGCGCCTTTAAATGATGGAAGTAATGAAGGGTGGATATTAATAATTTTATCATGCCATTTATTAACAAACCGGGCGCCAAGAATTCTCATAAAGCCAGCAAGGCAAATTATTTGACAATTTTTATCGGTAATTATTTTATGCAATTTTGATTCAAATTGTGTTCTTGAAGAAAATTTCTTATGATCAATAACAACCGCTTCAATAGAATTTTTTTTTGCAATCTCCAGACCGTAAGCATCACTTTTATTAGAAATAACAAGTGCAATTTCAGCCGGAAAGTTTTTATTTTTGGCAGCATTGATCAAACTTTCTAAATTTGATCCACGACCAGAAATTAAAACTGCAATTTTTATTTTTTTTAATATCATTGATTTAAAACAAAATTTTTAACTCTATTAGATGAATGATCCCCTTTTTGTCACTGCGGCCGCAATGACAAAGTGAATGACTTTGAGCAGATATATCCGATAGACTCGATTTCTGCAACGACCTGCAGTAAGAATATAACCAAAAAATACTAAATAATATATTGACTTCTTAAATAATTTTTGTCTTACTTATGCAACTTCTAGTGATTTTAATCCTATCTATAATAATTTCAAAATCTTTTTTAATTCGGGGCGTAGCGCAGTCTGGCTAGCGCATCTGGTTTGGGACCAGAGGGTCGGG
>CAZUPN010000023.1:0-3771 GCA_964622015.1 uncultured Rhizobiaceae bacterium
AGGAATCGCCAAGAACCAATTCAGCGCCTTCATGCAGGCGATTACTTTTAACTTTAAAAGATTAGTAGTTCTGGCTGGATCATCTCCATTGCTAGCAACCTAAACAAGGGATAGCCGCGTCCAAAACACAAAAAATAAACAAAAATTACCAAAAAACCATAAATCAAAACCCAAAAAACCCCAAAAATTCCAAAAAAATCAGAGCAAAAAATTTGAGCCAAATCTTTTGAAGGTGGATTTTTTAGAAAGTTGGATTTGCGACGGGCTCATTGCAGATTTGGCAAAGAATCTCTGGCTTTATAAAAAAATCTTCGGACCCTCAGGGCAGCAATTAATTACTAATCAGGAAAGGTTTTTACATCTTTTTGGTGAGCTAAATTATGAGCTTGGAATTATTGCCGGCAATGCTACTCTTGATCTAATTTTATCATTAATGATTCCTGGCGATGATGATGGTAGAGTTGCGGTTGAAAGAACTAAATTAGAGGGGATGAAAGATCATATCATTATTAAAGTTTCTCACAGTTTTTGCCCTGATAGTAAGAAGGTTAGAAAGCAGAGTTTATATTTTTTAAAAAATGGCATTTTCAAGCGTTAAAATGGCACAAATAGATTATTTTTTGCCAAATTATGAGTAATTTTTGTTGTAAGAAAAATTTTTAATTTTAGGTTTTGCAACCTTAATTTTCTTACAAATCAATATCATGATCAAATAATTTATGAAGAGATTAAATGCTTTGCTTATTGGAGAAGCTATGGGGCTGATGTGCGCCTTACCATCGCTGCTTTTTAGATCGGGATTTAATGTTTATGTTATTACCAATGATCAAAGGCTAAAGCAAAGTGATTTTATATCCGGCTATGAATTGGTTTTAGATCCTAAATTAATGCCGATAATAGCAGCTCAAAGAAATCTTGATCTTTATGATTTTATTATTCCTTGCGATGATAATATTTTAAAGAATATTTTGAATTCTGATATTGCAATTGAGGATAAATTAAAATTACTGCCAGTTAATAATGAGAAGGATTTCAAGCATCTTTGTTCAAAAATCGGGCTCTCAAAAGTTTTATCTGAAGCAAATGTTAATATCCCATCCTTTAAGGTGACAAATAACTTTTTTGAGGCTATTTCAGCTGCTAAAGAATTAGGATATCCGGTGCTGGCAAAAGTAGATTTTTCCGCTGGCGGTGCTGGGGTATTTGAATGTCAAAAAGAATCCGATTTCAATTCAATTAATCCTGAGCTCTTTGAGCTGCCAATATTAATTCAAAAGAAAATTAATGGCTCCAAAATAGATTTATCAGCTTTATATCGCGATGGTAAGCTTATACATTTTAGCTATTCTGAAGTTAAGGCGGTCGTTTTAAATAAATTTGGACCATCTTCGGTAAGAATATATCATCAATTATCGACCATTGATCATCAGATATTTACAGAGGTGGCTAAATTAGGAGAGGCGTTAGGTGCTAATGGTTTTGTAAATATTGGAGTTATAAAATCTGATGATAATAAAATATATTTTTTTGAAGCTGATATGAGACCCACAGTCTGGGTTGATTATACTAAATTTATCGGAGATGATCTGGCAAAAAAAATCATAGGCTGGTTTTTTGGCAATTCTACACTACAATATCCGCAACAAATTAATGATTTCTTCCCGCCAACCAAATTACTTGCATATTATCTTAGGCTACATCCATTAGAAGTAATATTTAACCATTATAATGTATTAAAACTGATGCTAAAAGAAGAGGATAGTCTAATATTAAAATTAGCCTATCAAGAGATTATTTGTAATCGCATAAAAATGTTTTTAAGACAAATAAAAAGACTGCCCACAACTTTGATCAGGCTGGCGGTTCCAGATAAAGAAGATCGTATTAAGATAAAAGGCTATATAAGAAAATTTAGGGTTTTTTTGATATAATTTACAAGCCCTGGATTGCCGCTGCGAGGAGCCGCAGGCAACGCCGCAATCCAGAAATTTTAGCTAATCAACTCTAATTCTTTGGGTAATTTTTGCGCTAGATAAGTGACATTGCCGGCGCCAATGCAGATTACCATGTCGCCCTTATTGCTATTATCTTTGACTAATTTTGGCAGCTCATCAGCATGGTTTAGTTTGATCACATTTTTATGTCCGCTATCCTTAATGCCGGCAATTAGGCTATCTTGGCTGATGCCTGGAATGGGGGCTTGTGAGGCAGAATAGATATCATTAACGATTACAATATCGGCATCTTTAAAGGCATTGCAAAAATCAGCAAATAGATCGTTTACTCTGCTATATTTGTGAGGCTCAAAAACCGCGATTACTTTTTTATTAGCAACTAAGCTGCGGGCGGTTTTTAGAACTGCTTTGATTTCGGTTGGGTGATGAGCGTAATCATCAATTATTGTCACTTCATTTACTTCACCGGTTTTAGTGAATCTTCTTTTAACGCCATTAAAATTTAATAGGGCTTTTTTAATGGTTGCAGCTTCAATATTGATTGAAATGGCAATTGCAATTGCTGCAAGAGCGTTACTGGCATTATGTAGCCCAAATACCGGCATCACAATCTCTTTTATTTCTAGAGATTTTGACTTAAATTCGACGTCAAATTTTAATCCTGATTTATCTAAAGTGATATTTTTAGCGATTAAATCAGCAGGCTTTTTGATACTGTAAGTAATAATATTTTGCTGAGTTTGTTTGATTTGCAAATAAAGTTTTTCAGTCTCTAAATCATCAATACAAAGTGCAATAATTCCCTTATGCTCAGGGTTATAGGAAATATTGGTAGCGTATTTTTTAAAGTAAGATTTTTGCTTTTCAAAATCGCCGTCATAATTTTCAAGATGCTCAGGTTCAATATTGGTAATTGCGCCAATTGAAGTAGGTAAATCAATAAAACTGCCATCTGACTCATCGCTTTCAGCGACAATATATTCGCCATTGCCAAATTTTGCGTTACTGCCAAAATAATTAATAACTCCGCCATTAATTATGGTTGGGTCAAGCTCAGCAAATTCTAAAATTAGCCCAACCATTGCGGTAGTGCTGGTTTTACCATGAGTGCCGGCGATGGTAATATTTTTTTTGCCTTGCATAACTAACGCAAGTAGCTCGGCTCTGGTAATTATTTGAATTGATTTTGCTTTAGCGGCAATAATTTCAGGATTATCATCTTTAATAATTGAGGTTTTAACTACCAGGCAAATTTCATCATTGATATTTTCTGATTTATGGCCGATAAAATATTCAACTCCGCTATTTTTTAATTTTTCAGTTAAATAATTTTGTGATAAATCTGAGCCTTGTACTTGAATATCAATTTTTCTTAACATGAAGGCTAAAGCGCTCATACCAATGCCGCCAATTCCAATAAAATGAACCTTGCCAGTGATTTTATTTTTTAATTCTTGAAAACTCATCAGGATTTGTTTTAATAATATTGTCTGTTTATTTTTTCTTGGGAGAACCGATTTAAAGTCTAGCAAAGTAAATCAATAAGATTATTTGTAAATAAAAAATGCAACAAAATTTAGTGGATAAAATCTTTGAAATTTTTAGCCAGGATAATTCCCACCCAAAAACCGAATTAAATTATAATAATCATTATACATTATTAGTTGCAGTAGTACTTTCTGCGCAAGCGACTGATACCGGGGTTAATAAGGCCAGCAAAGAGTTGTTTAAGTTAGTTGATAGCCCAAAAAAAATGTTAAAATTGGGAGAAAAAAATCTTAAAAAATATATTAATTCTATTGGTCTTTATAATGCT
>CAZUPN010000023.1:3781-20609 GCA_964622015.1 uncultured Rhizobiaceae bacterium
AAGGCCAAAAATATTATGCAATTATCAGAAATTTTGGTCAGAGATTTTGATTCCAAAGTGCCTGATAATTTAGAAGATTTGCAAAAATTGCCCGGGGTTGGCAAAAAAACTGCAAATGTGGTTTTAAATTGTGGATTTGGTCATGCTACTATTGCGGTTGATACTCACGTGTTTAGAGTGGCTAATCGCATTGGTTTGGTTAAGATCGAAAATGTTAAAAATGCTAAAAATATTTTAGCAACCGAAACTGAATTATTAAAAAAAATTCCTATTAAATGGCAAAATCATGCTCATCATTGGCTGATTTTACATGGTCGCTATATTTGTGTGGCAAGAAAGCCCAAATGTCAGATTTGTAAGATTAGAGATTTTTGTGATTTTTTTATAAAAGTAAAAATTAATTATAATGTTAAATAACAACCTTAATTCTGAGCAAGAAGAAGCGGTCTTGTCAACTAGTGGACCATTATTGGTTTTAGCTGGGGCTGGCACTGGTAAAACTAAAGTATTAACTTCAAGAATCATTCATATTATTAACTCCAATCTTGCTTCACCGCTTGAAATTCTGGCGGTTACTTTTACCAATAAAGCTGCTTTTGAGATGAAAAAAAGAATCGGTCAGGTAATTGGTGATGGGGTAAATAATTTATGGATTTCAACCTTTCACTCAATTGCTGCCCGTATTTTAAGAAGGCATCCCGAGATAGTAGGTTTAAAAAGTGATTTTACGATTATTGATGAGGATGATCAGCTGAGATTACTAAAACAAATCATCGCTGATTTTAATATTGATCATAAGCAATTTCCGGCCAAAGGCTATTTATATAAAATATCCGATTATAAGGATAAAGCGCTAAGTGAAAAAAAGCTCGGCTCAAATGATAATAATTTATTTTTGCCAAAATTAGGCGAAATTTATTCTACCTATCAATATCGCTTAAAATCAATGAACTCCGCTGATTTTGGTGATTTGCTACTTTATAATCTTGAGATTTTTAACTCCTCCCCGGATCTGCTTTTATATTATCAAAATAAATTTCGCTATATTTTGGTGGATGAATATCAAGATACTAATAATTGCCAATATCAATGGTTATTAAAATTAGCTTTGGGGCATAAAAATATTTGCTGCGTTGGTGATGATGATCAGTCAATTTATAGCTGGAGAGGAGCTAATATTGCCAATATTTTATCTTTTGAAAAAGATTTTTTAGATAATGGTTCTAAGCCAAAAATTATCAGGCTTGAGCAAAATTACCGCTCTAGTGGCAATATTTTAAAGGTTGCTTCCAATGTTATCGATAATAATAAGCAGCGCCATGGCAAAAATTTATGGACTAAAAGCCCACTTGGAGAAAAAGTAAAATTATTATCATTTGTTGATGATCGATCTGAAGCTTTAGGAATTGCCAATTTAATTAAGGAAAAACAGCAGCAAAATATTAGCCTTTCTCATATGGCGGTATTAGTCAGGGCAGGGTATCAAACCAGGTCTTTTGAAGAAGCCTTTATGTATAATTCTTTGCCTTATAAAGTAATTGGTGGCTTAAAATTTTATGAAAGAATGGAAATTAAAGATGCGATTGCTTATTTAAAAATAGCGGCAAATTTAGGTAATGATTTAGCTTTATCGCGTATCATTAATGTGCCAAGGCGCGGGGTTGGCGATGTAACTATTAATAATTTATATCAAAAAGCAAAAACTGAGTCGGTTTCTCTGTCATCAGCAATAAAAAATGCAATTTCAGATAATGGTTTAAAAGGAAAAGTTAAAGAGACCTTGCAAAATTTTATCTACCAACTTGAAAATTGGCAGCAAAAAATAAATATTTTATCCTTGCCCGAAATGGCAAAATTAATTTTAAATGAATCTGGTTATATTCAAAGTTTTAAAAATGAAAATACTTTAGAATCAGCTGGAAGGCTTGAAAATATTGAAGAATTTATTCGCAGTCTCGAAGAATTTTCATCTTTAACTGAGTTTTTAGAATATGTAAGTTTAGTTGAGGCTAGAGATGATAATGCAAACCAGGATAGCGTTAGTATAATGACTGTCCATGGTGCCAAAGGATTAGAATTTGATTTGGTTTTTTTACCAGGACTTGAAGATGGTATTTTTCCAAGCGCTAAGTCAATTGATGATAAAAATGGTATTGAAGAAGAAAGAAGGTTATTATATGTGGCAATCACCAGAGCCAAAAAAGATCTTTATTTAACCTATGCTCAAAGCCGCTATATGTACGGCGAATCCCAAATTGCTTTGCCCTCACGCTTTTTAAAAGAATTACCAGAAGATCAAATTGATTTTCAAGATTGCTCTTTTTTAAGAAGGCCGCAATCATCATACGCGCCAGCTTCAAGTAAATTTGGCTTTAAGAAAAATTATCTAACTTCTGCTAAAAATTTACCAACAGCCAATAGTCAGGATAGTAAAAATGACGCTGGTGGCCTAATTGGCAAAAGAGTTTTTCACCAAAAATTTGGCTATGGCAAAGTAACTGCAATTGAAGGTCCAAAACTCGATATTAATTTTGCAAAAACCGGCAGCAAAACTATAATTAAAGACTTTGTTGAATTTGTTTAATTTTATGTTAGGTTTAGTTTTCTCTCCCCTGGTCCTTCCCGCGGAGGCGGGAATCCATTAACCAGCAACTAAAATACTGCAAAAGTGGATTGTGGCCTCCGTGAAAATGACAAAAGTAGCGGTGGTGGCAGAAAAACAGGAAGAAGAGCCAGCATTTTAAAACCGTAAGTTATAATTGTTAAAATAATCAAGATTTATGAATATGTTTTTAAGTTTAATCAAAAATTTACCGATCATCTCTTTATTGCCTTTAGCTGCCGCCTTGATCAATCTCGTTGGTTTTAAATTTCAGGAAAAAGCGGCAAAAATTGCTAATTTATTGATCTGGCTAAGTTTTTTATTAATTTTTGTAATTGGGAGTAAGTCAATTAACCATAATTCGCGATTATTTATTGCTGATAATCTGACTTTAACGATGGGCTGTTTGTTGCTTTTTATCAGCGGTATAGTTAATAGCTACTCGCTTCGATATATGGATGGAGATCGTAAATTTAATCGTTATTTTACCAATTTAAGTTTTTTAACCTTCTTTTTATTGCTATTATTTTGTGCTGATAATTTGGGGATTATTTTAATTAGCTGGTGTTTTGCTAATTTTTTCTCAGTTAGATTAATGACTCACAAGTCAAATTGGCAACAAGCCAGAAATGGCGCAAGATTAGCGGCGGGGAAATTATTTTTTAGTTCGGTTTTTTTAATATTAGGGTTGGCAATTTTGTCAAAAGCATCCGCTGGTGATTCAATTAGTAAGATATTAAGCGGTCAGGTGATTTTATTTCATAATAAAAATCTGGTGATATCACTGATATTTATCATGCTTGCGGCCTTAATTCAGTCGGGATGTTTTTTGATTAAAAATTGGCTTTTAAGTTCAGCCAATACCCCAACACCAATACTAGCAATCATTAATGCTGTTTTAGTTAATAGCGGCATTTTTATCTTAATTAGATTATTGCCCTTATATGCTAAATTGCCAAATATACTACTAATGATATTTATTCTTGGTGCTTTAGCGGTATTAATTGGGGCTTGGTGGACCTTGGTGCAAAATGACATTAAGCATCAGCTTACATGTTCTACAATTACGCAGACTGGTTTTGTTTTGATGCAATATGGGCTTGGTTTGTTTTATTTGGCCATGGATAATCTTTTTACGCATGCAATATTTAAAGCAACTGCTTTCCTGGCCTCAAGCTCATCTTTAAAAGAGATTAAAATTGGTTATTTACCATCTGATAATAAAGAAATATCGGCTGAAAATATTGCATACTCATTTATCTTTGCTGCCCTTGGAGGGGGTATATTAATCATTATTGCTAAAATCAATATCTTTAATCTTGATGCTGCAATTATACCAGTAATTTTTGCTTTTATGACTGCAGTTCAAATATCATTGCCATTTGTCAGCCAATTTCCAATAATTGGTGCCGCATTAGCAATTTTATTTTCGGTAATTTATGCAATTATAATTTTAGCTTTCAAACATATTCTTGGAAGCCAGGCGATTGATCATCATCCGCTGAATCTGATTAATATTTTGGTAATTGGTGTTTTTATAGCGGCGTGGTTATTTACGATTAAAAAAAATAAATTTAAAAATCTTGGCTTAAGCAAATTTAGTTACTGGCTTTATGTATTAGCTCTAAATACCAGCAGATCTAATCCTGCAAGCGTGACCTCAACTAGAAAAAATTATATTTATTAAATGTCTTTTGTAGAAAATATTGAACAAATAATAGCAAATGCTACTGATATTATCGCGCCGGTATGGCCGATAAAAAGCTTTGTAGCCTCTAATCCGTTACAGGGATTTGAAAAGTTACCTTTTGATGTGGCCTTAAAAAGAGTATCGCAAATTTATGATCGTCATTTATATCTGCCAAGAAAATTTTTATTAGATGCAATTGATAAAAATGAAATTAGCGAAACATTATTAAAATCATCTTTTGAGCGCGCTACTGAAGAGTTTGTAAGGCAAATTGAATATAAAAATCACATTTTAGATATTAAGCAAATTCTTTGGAATATTTTAATAAATAGCAAAGAATTTGAGCTAACCAAAAATACTTCGGCAAAATTAATTAGCGCCGGGTTTAGAGATCAAAAAGGCAATTTAGGTAATGATTTATTAAATGGTGAAATCATTAAATGGTGCTCAGCCTTTTTTGATGAAGGTGAGGCGGCCTGGAATATGCCAAATCGACAAAATGGCTTGTTTAATGCCTGGAAAATATTGGCAAATTATGATAAAATAATGGCTGATAATATAATTTTTTTATCAGCGCCTGATGAGGCTAGCCAAGCAATCATATATGGCTTACAAAAGCTTAATTTAAAAGAAAGTGAGTGGGAAGAATATCTTAGGCTTCATTTAGCAGAGCTAAGAGGCTGGGCTGGTTTTATCAAATGGCGCCAAAACGCTTCCAATTATCAATGGCAAAAAATTGCCCCAGCAAAAATTGCCGATTATTTAGCAATTAGATTATTGACTGAAATTGCAATAATTGAGAATCCTAAAATGGTCAGGATTAAAAATTCAGTCAAAACTGATGTTAATGCTGATAAAATAAATCAAGTTAAATATTTGCTTGAAAGATATAGTGAGTTGCTGCCGAGCGATATTGTTCATCTTGAATTTAGCGATGCTGATAAAATATTTAAAATTATTGAAAAATTTGATTTGTTGTTACAAGGCAAGATTTGGCTTGAGGCCTCTGAAGAAACCTATCGTAATTCTTTATTGTCAAAATTAAGTAATGGTTTAAAACAAGCTAAAATTCAGACAGCAGATCGGTTTGCATCGCAATTAATATTTTGTATTGATACTAGAAGCGAAAAATATCGTAAAGCATTTGAGATGCTTGGTAATTATCAAACCTTTGGAGCTGGCGGGTTTTTTGGACTTCCTGTAAGTTATCAAGATGATTCATCGGGTGAGATTTTAAATTTATGCCCGGGAGCGCTGGTTCCTAAATATCAAATCACTGCTAAAAATTATCAAGAAAGCCCTAAAGAAGCAGTTTTATGTAAGTTAAGATATGTGTATTTTTTGCTTAAAAGAAATATCAGCGCATCTTTTGCCTTTACCGCTGCAATTGGGCCATTATGTGCCTTATTGGTAGCCAGAAAAACATTATTTAATCGCTTTTTTTCTAAAGCAAAACCGCCAAAATTGCCCGATTTAGATCTTTCTAATATTGTAGCTACGGACAAATTATCCTACGCATTTGATTTTCTTAGATCAATTGGTTTAACCGATAATTTTGCTCAAATTATCTTACTATGCGGGCATGGCAGCAGTACTGCCAATAATTTATACGCTTCATCACTTGATTGTGGCGCTTGTAGCGGTAATCATGGCGCAATCAATGCAATTGCAATGGCTAATATTTTAAATGATCCAGAAATCAGATCGGGATTATCTTTAAAATCAATTAATATTGCAGCTGATACTGTATTTATTGGCGCCAAACATAATACCACTACCGATGAACTTTCAATCTTTGAAGATCATATCAGTCAGCCATTTAATCAAGAAGTTTTGGCTCAAATCAAAAAAGATGCCATTAAAGCCGAAATCATTAATTATAATCGCCGTTTTGATTATTTTGATAATCGATCCTCAAGTCGCGACACTGACTTTGCTCAAGTCAGACCGGAATGGGGCTTAGTCGGCAATGCCGCCTTTATTATTGCCAATCGCAACCTAACTAAAAAAATTGATCTTGAAGCCCGATCTTTCCTTCATTCTTATGATTATCAAAAAGACCCTGAGGGCTCAATTTTAAGCGCGATCATGACCGCTCCGATGGTAGTTGCTGAGTGGATCAATTATCAATATTATTTTTCTACCATCGACAATGTCAATTACGGCTCCGGCAGCAAGGTCACCAAAAATATGGTCGGTAAAATTGGTGTCATGCAAGGCAATAATAGCGATCTAATGCATGGTCTTGCCCTGCAATCAGTAATGAAAAATGACCAGGAGCTATTCCAGCAACCTCTAAGACTAACCGTAATTATAGAGGCTCCTAAATCAAGAATACCAACCATAATTGCCAAAGAAGAAGTCTTGCAAAGATTATTTTACAATGGCTGGATTAAGCTAGTAGTAATTGAGCCAGAAAATGACGAGATATTTATTATGAGGACTGATGGCAGCTGGGATTTGTGGAAAAATTAATGCCAAAATATAGATAAAAATACCTTTCTTCCTTATACCAAAATCGATATAAAATACTACATATAGTTTCATCTTTTTGGTAAAAATTAATGCTTTTAAAGCCAAGTATAGATCAATATACCCAAGGCTTTAAAAGCATTAATTTTTCCTCAAAAATATTTTGCTATATGCGGTATTTTATATCGATTATTTGTGAAAGTAAAAAAATCATTTACACAAAATATTTGAAACCTCCAGGCCAGGCTAGCCGCTTTTGGGCCTATTTTCTAAGCAATATCAATAACAAATGTTACTGTTGCGGCAATGAAGTCTATTGATTCATTTCTAGCGTTTGAATCAATTTTATTATTGATAGTTGCTTATTATAAGGTTTGGCTATTATTTTGTAATGGCAATCTCATATCCACCCTCGGTATTTTTAGATTTTACTGCTTTGATTATAATATTCTCGCCTTCAATTATCTCGCCTTTAAGAATTTTTTCAGCCAGAAGGTTTTCTAGCTCTCTTTGAATGATTCTTTTTAAGGGTCTGGCACCATAGGTTGGGTCATAGCCTCGATCGGCTAAGTAGGTTTTGGCGGTTTTATCCAGAGTGGCGGTGATGTTTTTTGTGGATAATCTGGCGGCCAGTCTTTTAAATTGGATGTCGATAATGCCAGCCATGTTGGCTTTGCTTAATTTGTTAAAGAGGATGATTTCATCTAAGCGGTTGATGAATTCGGGTTTAAATACGCCCCTGACGACTTCCATTACTTGTTCGTAAACTAAGGATGTTTCTTCATTTTCTTTTAGGTTTGACAAGAATTGTGAGCCTAAATTAGAGGTAAGGATGATAATACTATTAGTGAAGTCAACCTTGTGACCTTGAGCGTCGGTTAACCTGCCATCATCTAGGACTTGAAGCAAAATATTAAAAACATCGTGATGAGCCTTTTCTACCTCGTCAAATAAAATGACCTGATATGGCCTCCTTCTAACTGCCTCGGTTAAAATACCGCCTTGTTCATAGCCGACATATCCCGGAGGGGCGCCAACTAATCTGGCAACTGAGTGTTTTTCCATATATTCGCTCATATCAATTCGAAGTATTGCTGATTCATCATCAAAGATAAATTCAGCAAGTGCTTTGCAGGTTTCAGTTTTACCAACACCAGTTGGGCCTAAGAATAAGAAGGAGCCAATTGGGCGGTTAGCATCTTGTAAGCCGGCTTTTGATCTTCTAACCGCATCACTTACTACTTTTAATGCGCCGTCTTGGCCGACTACTCTTTTTTGCAATAACTCTTCCATCTTTAGAAGTTTTTCTTTTTGGCTTGACATGATTTTTTCAGCCGGGATGCCGGTTATTTTGGCAATTACGTGATAGATATCATCCTCAGTGACGCTTTTTCTAACTAATTTGCTGGCCGACTCTTTTTCGGCAGTTTTTTCAAGGGCGGCTAGTTCTTTTTGTAACGCCGGTATTGTAGAATATGCAATTTCTCCGGCCTTGGTTAGATTGCCTTGTCTTTGAGCCGCCTCAAGTTCAAAGCGCGCATGATCGAGTTTAATTTTAATGTCATTAAGTTTATTTAACTTCATCTTCTCTGCTTGCCATAATGAACTAAGTTCGCTGGATTTTTTTTCTAATTCAACAAGCTCTTTATTTAAATTATCAAGTCTGGTTTTTGAAGCATTATCATCTTCTTTTTTTAGAGCCTCAGCTTCGATTTTTAGCTGCATGATTTTTCGATCAATTTCATCTAATTCTACTGGCTTGCTGTCAATCTCGATTCTTAAGCTGCTAGCCGCCTCATCAATGAGATCAATTGCTTTATCTGGTAAAAAGCGATCAGTAATATAGCGATTAGAACCAACTGCAGCAGCAATTAAGGCTGCATCTCTAATGGTGACGCCGTGATGAGCTTCGTATTTTTCTTTAATACCCCGTAAGATTGAAATGGTATCATTAACCGAAGGTTCTTTGGTATAAACTGGCTGAAAGCGTCTAGCTAGCGCGGCGTCTTTTTCAATATAAAGGCGATATTCATCTAAGGTAGTAGCGCCAATACAATGCAAAGTGCCGCGGGCTAATGCTGGTTTTAATAGATTAGATGCATCCATCGCGCCATCAGTTTTACCAGCGCCAATTAAAATATGAAGTTCGTCAATAAATAATACTATTTCGTCACTTGCTTCAATTTCGTTTAACACCGCTTTTAGTCTTTCTTCAAACTCGCCGCGGAATTTGGCGCCAGCAATTAAGGCGCCCATATCAAGTGCCATTAATTTTTTATTTCGGAGGCTTTCAGGTACATCGCCATTAATTATTCTTTGCGCTAAGGCCTCAACTACAGCGGTTTTTCCAACTCCCGGCTCACCAATTAAAACCGGATTATTTTTGGTACGTCTTGATAAAATTTCAATTGTTCTTCTAATTTCTTCTTCTCTGCCAATGATTGGGTCAAGCTTACCAGCTTTGGCTTTTTTGGTTAGATCAATGGCATATTTTTCAAGTGCTTGATAATTGCCTTCAGCTGAAGCACTATCAGCTTTTTTGCCAGCACGAATTTTTTTAATTGCCTCTCGTAATTTGTTAACTATTAACCCTCCTAATTTTAAGGCAGTAGCAGCTTGATTTTTATCATCTTCAAGAATTGCCTGTAAAAAGCGTTCAATAGTGACAAAATTATCATTATTTTGATTGGCTAATTTTTCAGATAAGATCAAGATTTTTGCTAATTCCGGTGCTAAACTCGGCATTTGCGAAGTCGAGGCTTCAATTGCTGGAATTTTATCAAGTGATTTTTGATTCTCGGCGATAATTAATTCCAAATTAGCGTCGCAATATTCAATTAATTTGGTAATTAAATGATCATCATCGGCGAGTAATTCTTTGAGTAGATGCTCTGGTAAAATTCTTTGATGATTGCTTGCTAAGGCCAGATTCTGAGCTAATTGCAATATTTGTTTACTTTTTTCAGTATATTTTTCGATATTCATAAATATTTTTGTTTTGAAATTATAAAATCAAGACCGAAAGCTATTTAGTTACCGCTGCAGCTTTTTACAAGTAATAAATTAGTGAGCCTTGGTAACTTCGCCTAAATATGCGCAAACCAAAACAGTAAAAATATAGGCTTGTAATACTGAAACAAAAAGTTCAAAGCCGGTTAAAATAACATTGAATAAAAGCGGCATAAAACCAAAAGCAAAGCCCATCGCAATTACAAATCCGGCAACTACTTTAAGCAATACGTGACCTGCTACCATATTAGCAAAAAGTCGCACTGAGAGTGTAATTGGGCGAATCAAAAACGAAAAAAGCTCAATTAAAAAAATCGCTGGCGCCATCCAAGTTGGAACCCCTGATGGTAAAAACATATGGATAAAACCAAAAAAGCCATTTCTAGCAATGGCAAAAATGGTGATTGCAACAAATACTATCAGCGCCATCGATAAAGTAATGATGATCTGGCTGGTTGGGGTAAAACTGTAAGGGGTAAGGCCTAAAAGGTTACAAAAGAGGATAAAAATAAATAAAGTAAAGATTAATGGAAAAAACTTATTGCCTTCATTGCCAATACTGGTTTTAATTATATTATCGACAAAATTATAGATTGATTCTGCGATTAATTGTAATCTATCTGGTATTAGAGATTTTTTTCTGGTTGCATAAAGCATAAAGCCGATGATGATAATGGTAGCGGCAAGCATATAGAGGCTTGAATTGGTGAAACTGATATCAAGATTACCAATTTTTAAATCAACGAATTTTTCTACTTTAAATTGCGCCAAAGGACTATGCTTGGCGTGAATTTCTTCTGACATTTTAATTTTAGTTTAATGATTTTTTTTAAGAATTTAATTAGCGGGCCAAGACTAAATTATAACTATAAAAAGTCAATTGAAAGCTGTGTCAAAATTTTTATTTTTTTGGTTTTTTTAATAATGCCAAATAATGTCTTTGGGCAAGCTATTAATTCAGAGCAAAAATTTCTTGATTGGACAGTTTATAAAGTGCAAAGAGGACACTCGATAGTATGTTACATGGTTTCAATTCCAATTAGCAAAATTATGATTGAAGGTAAAAGAAATGCCGATGATCGAAAGCCTAAAAATAAAAAAAATAAGGATAAAAAAGTCAAAAAACCAGAATTATTACCATATTTTTTAGTTACTAATATCAAAAATAACCCGGATGAAATCAGTGTTTATAGTGGCTTTAATTACCAAAAAGATTCCGAAGTAAAAATTTCTTTTCCAGCTAAAAGTTTTTATCTTTTTTCCTATATTAACATTGGTTGGGCCAATGATGTTGATGAAGATACTGAAATTATCAAAGAGTTGCAAAAAAATGTTGAAATGACTATTATTTCATCTTCGGATCAAAATTATATTACCAAAGATACTTATTCATTAATCGGTTTTTCTATGGCTTATAGAAAAATGAAAGAAATATGTAGCGACAATGACTGAATTTATGTTTTTTATTGAAAAAACCTTCCCAATTTTATTGATGATCTTTGTTGCAGTATTTTTGCTGATTTTAGCAGCGCGTCTGATCCTAACGATTTTGATGCATTTTGCCCAAAAAAAATATCAGGATTTAGTAGAAAAAAAGAAAATTAAAGCCAGCAATCAAGAGCTACTAAGTAACAAGCCAAAATATCCCAAGGAAGATCAAGAATTATTTATCAAAAAAGATGATTTAAAGAAAAGCCGCGGCTACGAAAAATTGCCCGCTCTTAACCAGCAAAAAGTTGAAATAGAAGAAGTGCAGATCGTTGATATTGTCAAGCCAGTTGGCAAATGGACAGCGGCAATTTTAGGTAGACAATTAAGCTATTTAGTTAATTCTGCCAGAATTATGAATAACAAATCCCATAAAGGCTTCTGGGTCAGTATGATCGAAGCCCAACAAATGGCGGCTGGTAGGCAGAGGAGTAGGGGCAGTAGATAGTCCGCTTTTGGTCCCTTCACCAAGGCTACGGCGTGACGGCTCTGCGCATATCAAAACCTAAAGCTCTAAACCATGGCTGCGGTCAATAGATTTATTACTGCGCAAACATCTCAATCTTTTATTTATCGCGCTGCAGTTTTGGTGGCGGCAGATTTAGCCATTTTATGAGGCTTTGAATAAGAAGGTTTGGTTTTTAAGCGGTTAACTTTTTCTTCTAAATCATCTAAGAATTTTTCTATTCCGCCTTGAGAAATTGCTGATGAAAATTCGGATCTTTGAGTTTCAATTAAGCTGACCCCTTCAGTAATTACATCGATTACTGAGGTTTTGCTATCTTTATTTTTAACTCTAAAATCTACTAAGACCGGAGTGTTGGAATTTTTTTGGGTAAATTCGCATCTGGCCAAATAGAAACTATTTTGATCTTCAACGCTTAATAGCGAGAATTGTACCACATCATAATGTTGAAATTTCGGGCCGTAAGTATTAGTCATATATTTGCGGTATAAATCTAAGAAGCGTGTTTTTTGCGGATCAGAGATCGTTTTATATTCTTTACCAAGAACGAATCTGGAAATCCATTCAGGATCAATTATAGCGTCGATGAAAGAAATCATTTCATGCTCAGTTTGGTCGTCTGTTAGTGAGTCATTGCTGGTGATTTTAACAATAGTATTGCCAATATTTTGAACAAAATCCTGAACTTTCTTTTCACCATCAACATAGTTAGGGATGGCATTTTGTGCTATCGCGTAATTACCATTGCAAATAGCGGCTGTAACGATAAACAAAAAAACAGATACTTTACTAATTATCTTGTGCATAATTTAATATTTTTTAAATGTTAATTATCTTTTAAATTTTCCGGTTCGGTTAATTTTTCGTTGTAGCAGCATGATTCCGTAAAGAAGAGCCTCAGCAGTTGGCGGGCAGCCTGGAACATAGACGTCAACTGGCACGATACGATCGCAACCTCTAACTACTGAGTAAGAATAATGGTAATAACCGCCGCCATTGGCGCAGCTTCCCATTGAGATCACATAACGTGGTTCGGCCATTTGATCATAGACTTTTCGAAGAGCGGGAGCCATTTTATTGGTTAAAGTACCAGCTACAATCATAACATCTGATTGTCTTGGGGATGGTCTAAAAATTGCGCCAAAGCGATCAAGATCATAGCGGCTGGCGGCAGTTTGCATCATCTCAACTGCGCAGCAGGCAAGCCCGAAAGTCATTGGCCATAAAGAGCCGGTTCTGGCCCAATTAGCAAGCTGATCAAGTTTTGCCAGTACAAAGCCACGATTGCTAATTTCCTCAGCGGCCTGATTTAAAATACTATCTTGATTAAGGGGGTCAAATTGACTAATATTCATAGTTTCTTTCATAAATTTATCTCCAATCTAGTGCGCCTTTTTTCCATTCATAAATAAAGCCAACCGTAAGTAGAGTTAGAAAAATCATCATTGACCAAAATCCAAAAACCCCAATTGATTTTAAAGACACTGCCCATGGAAATAAAAAGGCAATTTCTAAATCAAAAATTATAAATAAAATTGCAACCAGGTAAAACTGCACATCAAATTGATTACGAACCTTTCCTTCGCCTTCAAATCCGCATTCATAGGGCGATAATTTTTCGCTATCCGGCTTTTTGGGCGCTAAAATAAAAGGTATTACTATGATCACAATTGAAAGGCCAATTGCAATTGCTAAAAATATTAAAATTGGAAAATAAGAGCTCGCTATAGAATTCATTTGTTTGCTTGTAATTTAGAAAAAAAACAATAATTTTCAAGCCAGGTTTTATAGCTAATAATTTTTTTAATCAATCAAAATCAATAATTTATGTTTCGCGGAAGTTATGTTGCGATGATCACGCCATTTAAAAATAATAAAATCGATGACAAGGCTTTAGAGAAAATAATTGAATTTCAAATTGCCGGTGGAGTTGATGGAATTGTGCCTTGTGGCACCACTGGCGAATCGCCGACTTTAAGCCATCAAGAGCATGATTTGGTAGTAAGATTATCAGTGCAAATTGTTGCAGGCAGGGTTAAAGTTTTGGCTGGAACTGGCTCAAACTCAACCTCGCAAGCAATTACAATGACTAATAAGGCTAAAGAAGCTGGCGCTGATGGCTGTTTAATCATTGCTCCTTATTATAACAAGCCGGTGCAAGAGGGAATTTATCAACATTTTAAAGCATTGAATGAATGCAAAATTCCGTTGGTCATTTATAATAATCCGGCGCGCTCAATAATTAATATTTCTGATGAAACTTTAGTTAAAATTGCTGAGTTAAAAAATATCGTTGGTGTTAAAGATTCAACTGGTGATCTAGCAAGAATTGCAACCTTAAAATTGATGATTAAAAAAGAATTTTCTTATGTATCGGGTGAAGATTTAACTGCTCTTGGTTATAATGCGATGGGTGGTAATGGAGTAATTTCAGTGACTTCAAATATTGCGCCAAAATATGTATCAGATTTACAAAAATATTCTTTGCAAGGTGATTATCAAAAGGCGCTAAAAATTCAGGATAAATTAACCAATTTACATATGGCAATGTTTTGTGAAACTAACCCAATTCCAGTAAAATACGCGGCCAGCTTGCTTGGTTTATGTAGCGATGAAATCCGCTTGCCATTAACTAATCCAAGTGAAATCAGTAAAAAAAGAATCAAAAAAGAAATGCAAAATCTAGGTTTGATATGATAAAAAAATCGCGCCTAATTTTTGTCTATTTTTTTATTTTATCGATATTTTTGGCGATTATTTTGAGGATGGTTTTAATCGTTACTAGTGGCGATAAAGTAAAAGTGCGGGGCATTTACGATCCAAGCAAAATTACCAAAAGAGGCGATATTGTTGATCGCAGTGATGTTTTAATTGCAACTGATTTAAAAACCAAATCATTTTATGTCAGTAATGTTTTGATTAAGGATCCGGCTGCAATTGCCAAAGGTATTACTAATATTCTTGAAGATTTAAGTTATCAGGATGTACTAAAAAAAATTACCGATAATAAAGAAAGCCGTAATTGGGTTTTAATTAAAAGAAATATCACCCCAGGACAAGAAGAAAAATTACAAAATTTAAAAATGGCGGGGCTGCTTTTTGAAGATGATTCAATTCGCGTTTATCCGCAAAAATCAATTGCCAGCCACGTAGTTGGCTATGTCGATCCTGATCGCAGAGGGCTGGCCGGCATTGAGATGCAATATAATAAAGGTCTGGCTAGTAATCAGCAAAAAATTGAATTAGCGCTTGATATCAGGATCCAGGATGTTTTAAATGATGAGTTGGTTAATGCGATGGCGCAGTATAATGCTAAAGCGGTGGCGGGGCTGATCATTGATGTTACTAATGGTGAGATTTTAGCGCTTTCCAGCATTCCTAATTTTGATCCTAATTTACAAAATGAAGCGGGGCCAGATGAGCGATTTAACCGCATTACTACCGGGGTTTATGAATTTGGTTCGATTTTTAAAATTTTTACCAACGCTACTGCTTTTGATAAGGATTTAATTAAAATTACTGATGTTTTTTACGTCAAAGAGCCGGTAAAATATGGCCGTTTTGTGATTAAAGATGATCATTATGTTAAGGATGTCTTAACTGCCGAAGAGGTCTTTGCTTATTCTTCCAATATCGGCACCATTGAAATTGCCAAGAAAATTGGCATTCAAAATCAAAGGGATTTTTTAGAAAAATTGCATTTTTTACAAAAATTAGATATTGAATTCCCTGGTCTTGGACGACCGATTTATCCAAATAGCTGGCGTGAAATTAATTTATATACTATTGCCTTTGGTCATGGTATTGCGATCACTCCGCTACAATTAGTTAGCGGAATCTCGGCGATTGTTAATGGCGGTATTTTATATCCGCCTTCTTTTTTAAAATTGCATAAAAAACCAGCAGGCCAAAGAATCATTAAAGAATCAACTTCTGAAATTATGAGAAAAATGATGAGAAAAGTTGCTTTAGAAGGAACCGGAAAATACGCTAATGTTGAAGGTTATGAAGTTGGTGGCAAAACCGGCACCGCTGAAAGAGCAGAATTTGGCGGTTATAATCATAAAAAAACTTTAGCTTCTTTTGCCGCTATTTTTCCAATTTCTAATCCAAAATATTTAGTATTTGTAATGATTGATCGCGCCAATGCCGCCTTCAATACCGGCGGCATGATTGCTGCACCACTTGCTGGCAAAATAGTAAAAAATATTGCGCCGATATTTGAGCTCGCTCCAATTGCAAGCAAAAAAGTTCAATAATTAAAAAATGAAATTGTTAAAAATTATCATTATCTTTTTAATCATATTATGTACTGCCGGCAATGCCAATTGCCAGGTAATGGATAGCTCTTTTTACAGCTGGAAAATATATGAATATGGCGATGAAGAGCGAGGCGACAAACAATGTTATATGGTAATCTATCCCCAAAATTCAGAATCAGACCATAATCACCGTCAAAAACCATATCTAATGATCACCCGCTATCAAGATAGCAGAATTGAGGAAATCAGCATCTATGGTGGCTATGAATATAAATTAAATAGCGAAATTATCATTCTAATTGATAATCAACAATTCAAACTTCATACTAAAGATGACATGGCCTGGGCTGCAAACTCAACCGAAGATGCGATGTTGATCCAAAAACTACTAAACGCCGCCATCCTAAAAGTAAGAAGCGACTCCAGCATCTCCACCTTCGCCATCGATGAATATAACCTCAAAGGAATCACCAGAGCCTACGCCAGAATGCGCCAAATCTGCAATTAATTATGCCTAAATGTAAGTAGGAATCCTTCCACATCACAACCCCGCCGCAGGAATGGGTCTATGACCCATTCCTAACGTTTGAATCAAGTCAAAAGCAAATTCTGATTGGCCATCTTAACAAATTAATTTTACTGTCATCAGACCCTTTTTTAACGTCATGTTTATTGGCGACTATTAAGACTTTCTTCCTTGAATTGCCGCGTCGCTTACGCTCCTCGAGAATGACGATTTCTCGAGTCCGTCATTGCGAGGAGCGTAAGCGACGCGGCAATCCAGGGGAGCTCTTAAGCAAAACTGCCATTATTAGAAAAACCCCCTACGCCCCAAATAT
>CAZUPN010000024.1:0-6725 GCA_964622015.1 uncultured Rhizobiaceae bacterium
TAAGAGTGTTTGTGGGGTTAATTATGTTGCATTATAGATGGATTTTGGTATTAGCAAGTAACCATATATCTCAACCTAATATGACGCTCGAGGAACAAATTTTCTATTCCGATTATGCGAATATTATTTTAGGATTACCATGGAGACATAATACCGAGTTATTGGATAAAGTAAAAGACCAAGAACAAAGACTTTGTTATGCAATTCAAACCGTAAAAAACGGCTGGTCTCGTAATGTTCTAGTCTATCAAATCAACTCCGACTTGTATAAAAGAAAAGCCAAAAAAGAGATTAAGACCAATAACTTTGAACATACCCTGCCAATAGAACAATCAGAAACACTAGAAGAATTGATAAAAGATGAATATAATCTTGAATTCATCGATAATATTCATGGCCTAATCAAAGAAAGAAAGCTCGAAGATGCCCTAGTTAATAATATAGTAAAATTCCTGCTAGAACTCGGCAAAGGCTTTGCTTTTGTTGGCAAACAATATCATTTAGAAGTCAGTAGTCAGGATTTTTTTATCGATTTACTTTTCTATCATATTAAACTCAAATCATATGTGGCAATAGAGCTAAAAACCGGCAAATATAAACCAGAATATGCTGGCAAAATGGGCTTCTATCTTGCTTGTATTGATGATTATCTCAAAGATAAAAATGATAATAATTCAATTGGTATAATTTTATGTCAAGATGATGATAAGGATAGGGAAATAAGAGAAAAATCTCTCCAATGTATGATCAAGCCAATTGGAGTATCAAATTATAAAATTACTAAAGAAGATGAATTGCCAGAAGAGCTTAAGCCGCTTAGAGAAATCAGAAAATTAATTAAATAACGCTATCTCCCATCTAAAATTCATTATATAGTTTCATCTTTTTGGCAAGAATCGTTAAATCCTCGTCAGATTTTATCTCGATAAATCTAGCCTTGGGATATTTATTTTGGAAATTTTTGATTTTATCTTCAACGCGCTTTTCGAAGCTCCACATGTAACTAAGCAGGCTAAAACTTACTTTTTCTTTGCAGCCATCGGCGCGATCTTTGATTTCAGGATTTTTGTCAAATAGCCTTTTAAAAACCCGTAAATAACATATCGATCTTGGATAATTAAAATATAAAACCAGATCGGCTTTGCAGTAGCGCATTTCTAGTGATTTGGTGTTATTGCCGTCAATAATCCAGGACGGCAAATCAACAATTGATTGCTGGATGTCTAGAAATTCCTGATAATTCCGCTCCTGCCAATTGGCGCTAAAGAAATATTTGTCTAAATAATGAAGAGGTATAGAAGTTGACTGATGCAGCTTGAGAGCAAAGGTTGATTTGCCACTACCCGGGCGCCCAAAAACCATAATTTTTAATGGGCCGTTATTAGCTTCTCCCCCTCTCCCACAAGGGGAGAGGGGGCTATATAATGACTGAAATTAGCATTGAGTTCGAATTCGCAGGAAATTACGAATTCATTGATTTGAAGAAATCCTCATTAGTCTTGGTATTCTCAACTTTTTGTAGTAGGAATTCCATTGCTTCAACCGAATTCATCGCATTGACTATTCTTCTTAACATCCAAGTTTTAGAAAGAGTAGCGCGATCAACCAATAGTTCTTCTTTTCTGGTGCCTGATCTTGTGATATCAATGGCTGGGAAGGTTCTTTTATCGGAAAGTTTGCGATCCAAAATAATTTCGGAGTTGCCGGTTCCCTTGAATTCTTCAAAAATAACCTCATCCATTTTTGAACCAGTATCAACTAAAGCAGTTGCAATGATGGTTAATGATCCGCCTTCTTCGATATTTCTGGCAGCGCCAAAAAATCTTTTTGGTTTTTGTAGAGCATTAGAATCAACACCGCCGGTCAATACTTTACCTGAAGATGGGATTACAGTATTATAGGCTCTGGCCAATCTGGTGATTGAATCGAGCAATATTACTACATCTTTTTTAGCTTCAACTAATCTCTTGGCTTTTTCAATTACCATTTCTGCTAATTGTACATGTCTGGTTGCTGGCTCGTCAAAAGTTGAGCTTACAACTTCGCCCTTAACTGAGCGCAACATATCGGTAACTTCTTCCGGCCTTTCATCAATTAACAGTACAATTAAAATAACTTCCGGATGATTACTAGTAATTGCATGAGCAATATTTTGCATCAAGGAAGTTTTGCCGGTACGAGGAGGAGCAACAATTAAGGCTCTTTGTCCCTTGCCAAGCGGAGAAATCATATCAATTACTCTGGTAGAGCAGTCATTATTAAGCGGAAATTGCTCTTCTAATTGTAATTTTTGATTAGGATAAAGCGGGGTTAAATCATCAAATAGCACCCGGTTTCTGATTTTGTCAATATTGCCAAAATTTACTTCATTAACACGAAGCAAAGCAAAATATCTCTCACCTTTCTTTGGCGCTCGAACCTGGCCTTTTACGGTATCACCAGTTCTAAGTCCGAATCTTTTAATTTGACTTGGCGAGACATAAATATCATCAGATCCTGGGAAATAATTACTTTCTGCCGCTCTTAAAAATCCAAAGCCATCTTGTAATACTTCTAAAACTCCTTCACCAATAATGATATTTTCGATATCCTGATCAGAGAAATTTTTTAATATGTAATAAATAATATCCTGACGTCCTAAATCACCAACATTATCAATGCCATATTCATGAGCAGTTTCAATTAATTTTTCTGCTGATTTTGATTTTAGGCTTTTTAATTCCAGGATTTTATCGCTGCCATCAGCCTTCTTTTTATAAGGCGATTCTTCAAATTGCTCATCATTTGAATCATAATCATTATTATTTTGCATGTTATTGCTTTGGCCATTATTTTGCCTATCGTAATTTCCTTTTTGATTCTGCGGGGATTGGCTGGCAGCTATGTTATTTTCGTTTTCATCATTATTTTGGTCCTTATAACCCCGATTCTTGGAATTATAATTAGCATCAACATTGCTGGTAGTTGGCTGTTTGTCAGAATTTTGACCAGATCCAAATTTTAAAGTAAGGGTAGAAGAAGAGCTCATTGATTAAGAATATATTGATTATTATTTAAGAAAAACAAGGCCTAGAATTGGATTTTTTACCGGAAAATAGCAAATTAAGGAAAATAAAATGTACCCACAAATATGAAACGTAACCCTGTACATAGGTAAACAAAGCTAACATTGACGTGAGCTAGTTTTTCAAATGGTAGAATCCAATTTAACCAGAATTTTTTTGCTGTCAAGTAACTAAATGATTAAAATAATAAATTCTTAACATATTTTAAAGCCTCAATACCAAAAAATACAGCAGAAAGCGAGATAATAACGCCGGTTAACCCAACCACAATCCCCAAAATAATTACCAAACCATCTTTGCTTAATAAGCCAAAAGAAATAATCAACACCCCAAGGCCGGGAATAAAATTTGATAATGGGATTGGCAATAAAACAAATGAGGTAAAGATAAAAATAAATATCCCGATAATTCTTTGAGCGATCAATGAATTCATAAAAAGCAATCTCGGCCTTAAGAATTTTTCTATCTTGGCAATATATGGCATTGATTTTTTTACCAACATCGCAACTGTAGATCTTTTAACTGAAATATTGCAAAATCTCTTAGGTAAATGAGGCGCTTGAAACCCTAAAATCATCTGAATTGCAAATAAAACTAAAGGGGTGGAGATAATGCTTGGAAAGGGTGGTGGCAGCGGTATTACCAAACCAAAAGCAAAAATCATCATTACCAAACCAAAGCCTACTTTATTCATGGCATCAATTAAATCCTTAATCAGCAACTTGTCTGAACCATTGGAATTGACAACATTTTCAAGAAGTCTGGTCGCGCTACTTGGAGCAAAATCTCCAGATGGAAACTGAGCTTTGGGGGCGATATCTAAATCTTTCACTAATTATTATCTTTTTCTTGTTCTTGATCTTTTTTTTCGGTCTTTAGGCCATCTTTGAGATTTTTAATGCTTTTTCCTACTTGCCCCATTACCTCCGGTAATTTTCCGGCACCAAAAAGTACAAAAACAATCACCAAAATTAATAATAATTCTCCGACTCCAATTTTCATAAATCTTTTAGTTGTTAATTATTTAATAAAGATTGTAGTTCTGTCCATTCTCTTGAGCTTAAACCGCTTTCTTGCATAGTCACCTCTTGCCCCTTAATCATTTTTTTAATCACCTCAATTGCTTCTAAAGATAAGCTTTTGCCATTTTGACGATATTTTACAAAGGCATTATAAGCAGCCGGTACCCATTTTTTAACCATATCAAGAATTACATCAGCGTAAACTCTAATTTCATATTGTGCATGCTTATCAACCCTTAGATGTAAAAAATGTAGCAAATTATGCAGATCAATTTTCCAATACCATTGCGTATAACAATTAATTGGCAAATTCATTCTTGCTAACTCACGCGCTAGCCCGTCCTTGCTTTCATCAATAATGTTACCTTCCTGATCCTGATTAATCATTTCCAAATAATGCTGATAAGAATTTTTAGCATCCTGCTTTAAAGTTTCTAATATTTGCGCCTGTTCTTGCTGATTTAAAATATTTTTTTCATCGCGACCCTGATGATTAATTTTTGATTGCGAAGCAAGATCGCTGGCATTTGGGATATAAAATTCATCCTCCATGATCGAATAACGCGCTGAATATTCATTAACTGAGGCGCTACGATGGCGAATCCATTGTCTGGCAACAAAAATCGGCAATTTAATATGAAATTTTATTTCACACATTTCAAACGGTGTGGTATGGCGATGGCTCATCAAATAATTGATCAAAGCCTGATCGGCACTAACCTTTTTAGTCCCCGCCCCATATGAAACCCGAGCCGCCTGCACAATCGCAGAATCATTGCCCATATAATCAATCACTCTTACAAAACCATGATCAAGCACTGGGATTGGCTGATATAAAATTTCTTCTAACTGCGGCGCCGTTGGCCTTAAAGTTGCTGATTTTTGCGTTCTTAGATTATTTATCTCTTCAAGATTTTCTTTTTTTATGACCATTGTTAAATTAGATGATATTTACTTGTCGCATGATTAAAGATGATATTTATCTTGGACTATAAGTATTAAATGATTATTTTAAAGATATTTTTTAATTTTTATATTTGTTTTTAAAATGCCGGTTTCAACGATACAAGATGTAATAAACAGCCTACCTGAGACTAGTGGCGTTTATCAATTTTTTGACCAGAGCGGAAAAATTTTATATATCGGCAAAGCAAAAAATCTGCAAAAAAGAGTTGCAAGTTACGCCGCAATTAATCGCTTAAGTGATCGCATTAAAAGAATGGTATTTTTAGCCACCAAGCTAGAATTTATCAATACCAAAACTGAGCTTGAAGCATTACTTTTGGAGCATAATTTAATTAAAAAACACTCACCAAAATTTAATATTTTATTAAAGGATGATAAAACTTTTCCCTATATTCTAATCACTAAGAACCATGATTTTCCAGCAATTATTAAGCATCGGGGAGTCAAAAATATTGCCGGTAATTATTTTGGCCCCTTCGCTTCAGCAACTGACGTTAATCAAACCATTGATTCACTTAGAAAAAGTTTTTTACTTAGAAATTGTTCAGATAGCGAATTTGCCTCAAGAAAAAAACCTTGTTTGGAATATCAAATTAAAAGGTGCCCGGCTCCTTGCGTGAATTTCATTAGCAAAGAAGACTATCAAAAATCAGTCAATCGGACAATTGAGTTTTTAAATGGCAAATCGCTTAAAATTCAGCAAGAATTAGCCAGCCAAATGCAAAAATTAAGCGCTAATTTGGAATATGAAAAAGCCGCTTTAATTCGCGATAAAATCAAATCTCTATCATCAATTCAGGCCAAACAAAATATTAATCGCGATGATTTTAGCGACAGCGATATCGTGACCTTAATTACCAATAATCACAAAATTGCAATTTTAGTTTCTTTTTACCGTGGCGGCAATAATTACGGCAGCAAAGCTTATTTTTACGATCGCCATTTATTATCCGAAATCACTAATCAAATAGAAAATAATAATTTATCAGAATTTTTAGCATATTTTATCGGTCAATTTTATTTAAATCAAATTCCACCTGGTAATTTATTGCTAAATTTAGAAATTAACTCCCATAAACTAACTGAAAATTATTTATCTAAATTAGCTAATAAAAAAATTAGAATAATAATTCCAAAAAAAGGCGATAAATATGAAATCATAAAAAATCAGGAGGGGCTGGCCCTTAGAAGTCTCGAGCAGGAGATGCTAAAAGAGTCAAATAACCAGGAATTATTGATTGATTTAAAAAAATTATTTAAATTGGAGCAGATTCCACAAAGAATTGAAGTGTATGATAATAGCCATATTAGCGGCCAATATCGAGTTGGAGCAATGATTTGTGCTACTAAAAATGGTTTTGACAAAAACTCCTATCGCCGCTTTAATCTCGATTTTCTTCAAAATAATCAAGATGATACTGCAATGCTAAAAGCAGTCCTAAACAGAAGATTTAAAAGATTAATTTTAGAAGATAGTGAAAATAAATCAGGATCCTGGCCGGATTTAATAATAATTGATGGTGGCAAGCCACAATTATCAGCAGCAAAAGAAATTTTTGATCAATTGCTAATCACCGACCTCCAAATTACCCCCTTAAAAACCATCATGACTAAAATAATTGCAATCTCAAAAGGTCCAAACCGCAATGCCGGCGAAGAATATTTTCACCAA
>CAZUPN010000024.1:6735-19696 GCA_964622015.1 uncultured Rhizobiaceae bacterium
ATTTCTCTGCTAGAAGAAGCTGTTAAAGATTACACCAAATCAATGCCAAATCTTTTACTATGGAAAAAAACAACCCCTTAATGTTTTACCTACAAAGATTAAGGGATGAAGCCCATCGCTTTGCAATTACCAGCCATAAAAAAAGAAGATCCAAATCAGTTACCAAATCCGCTTTAGATGAGATAATCGGGATTGGTAAAAATAAGAAAAAATTATTACTAAATCATTTTGGATCTCTCGAAAAAATAAAATCAGCAACAATTCAAGATTTGTTAAAAATAGAAGGAATTGGCAAATCTCTAGCCGAAAAAATTATCAATAATATGAAATAATATCAATAATTCTCCAAGTATTATTATATATTATTAATTTTCTTGACAAACTATTTAATTTTAAATAATTATAACCGCAATTCTTTGCCAAAAGATTTTCATTAATAATTATTTATCATTGCAAATGCCAAAAAATTTCTACAATCAAACATTTCAAACAGACATACCAAATACATTAATGACCGATGCAGCGCCCAGTACCCCACCTCGTACTCCTATAAAAACCATATCATCAGAGTCAATTAACCCAATCTCTCCTCAAAGCCCTTCTTTTTTTCTGAAGGTCATGCCCATGACAGATGATTCGGAAACTTTTGTTAATTTTGAGTTAGATGAAAATAATGAACCTATTTTTTACATTACATCCAACCGCCCCAACACTCGATATGGCAGAAGGCAGGCTGAACATGCAACTCCTTATACTTGCCTCATAGAAATGATCTATAATGCATTACAAGGAGAAGAGATTTATAGCGCTATTACAAAAGTAGTTGAAATTGTTAATATTTTTCTACCCGATAAAGAAATGACTTTTGGCGATATTGTTCAAAACCATGATGCAAAAATAACAGAATTAACAGTAGCCCGAGAAGCAAGAAAGAGCGCAACCCAGCTCACCAGAGCCGGCCATCATATTGCAAGCGAGCTAAAACATATGAGCCCAAAACTAACAGAAGAATTAAAATCACATCAATCAGAACAATTTCCTGAATTCACATCTGCAGAAGTAATTGATAGAAATATAGGAATTATAGAAGCTGGTTACCTCAATGATATAGGGAATAAAATAAAAAAAGCGATGAGAAACTCTGAGACTACAACTCTATGTAATCTCGCCAAAGAAATAGCCAACAAAACATTGATAGAATTAAATAAGGATGATTTTGTTGCTTTTTTGGCAACAGATGGTAGCGATAAAGACAGTAAAGAAGGTAGCAGGGTCAGAAATGCAAGATGTGGCCTATATAGCTTGAATCAGCTAATTAACTTACTGCCTAAAGCCAGCACAACAATCGAACAAATAAGCGATCAGGAACCAGAAAAAATCCATGATTTAACTTTCGCCGAGCGTTCGCGATTTAAAACCGGCTTAAAAGTGCTTTTAGGTTTATTACCGGTAGCTAATGAGGAAATAAAAGCCAAAGGAAATAAATTTGATAAGGAAATTAAAGAACTCGAAAATAAAGATACAAAAGAATTGCTAAAATTTATTCGTGAAAAATTAGATGAAATTGATATTCAGAAAGTCGCAAGTCAGCTGGTAATTGATCTATTTGATTTTAAACATGATTCTAAATCGGCTATAGCTGACGTTCCGCATGTTTTATCCATAATATGCATCAGGCATCTGGCAATAATGAGTATATGTTTTCCAAAAATTAGCGCCAATACAGAATTAAAAGCAGAATTAGAAAGAAATTTTTTAAATTTGGGAGTTTTACAACAAAGTGGCTGGAATAATCTTGAAGTTGCAGTCCAAACTAAATCTAAGAAAAGGCCTGTCCAAAGTGCCAAATTAGATTTTAGGTCGTTAGTTCAAAAGATTAAACTGCTATCAGAAGATGAAAAATACTCTAAGATGGCCAAACGTTTGTCATTAACTGAATTGTCAGAGACTCCAAGCGAAACTATTGCTTCACAAAAGAGGTTAAAGCCAGAAAAACAAGGGGTTGAAAAACCTCTTGACTCAACTAAAATTGCTAATCATAATCATGACAGGCCGCGCCGTCCAAGCACCTCTGCTATCCCCATAGGATCTATGAATAGCGGAAATTATAATAGCAAGTAAAATATTTAATCGAAATAAATGATAATAGCTTATCCGCAAAGTCAAACACGTGAATCATATGTTGCAGAAACTACCAACATTTTAAAGTTACTATATAGTGAGTTTGGGGAAGATGATTTAAAAAAATTTGTTGCAGAAATTACCGCTAAAATAGCTCATTTTATCGGCTCTGGCAACAATGATGATCAAAAGAGGCGTAAAATAAATGCTCTGCAAGAACTAGTTTTAGCTAATAATGAAGAGGAGGGTGACCAATCAGAGTTAGCGGGCATAATGACTAGTCAGGCCTCACTCAGTGATGGAAGTTTATCTTCAGATGATGCTGCGATCCCGCTTGAAACTGAGGTCTTGAGTCCGTTATATGAATTAGAGCTACATTTACAAGGTAACAAAATAGTAGCAGAAAATCACCTCATAAACAAGCAAATAAACCTAAATTACAATCAACCAATAGAACGCTTACAGGGGTTTTTTAAGCAAGCTACCAGAAAATGCATCCAGGAAATATGCAATGCAACTTTGGAAAATAGCCAAAATATTACTACTGAACAACCCACCAGTCCCAGCCCAGCCCTACTACCAATGAGCAGAGCCTCTCGCCCATTGAGTGAGAATTTCATTGAGTAGGATTTATCCCAATGCCAAAGTAATCAAATCCAAACTCTTGAGCTTTGCTAACATCAACCATATTTCTTAGATCAATAATCAAAGGAGTTTTTTGCAACTCCTTGATCTGTTTTAAATCTAAACTTCTAAATTCATCCCATTCAGTTGCAATTACTAGCGCGTCGCTACCTTTAGATGCGTCATAAGGATTATCAAAATATTTTATTACCGAATTATCGCCAATTGCTCTTTGACAATTTTTTATGGCCTGACTGTCATAAGCATTGATTTTGGCACCTTTTTTGAGCAATTCTTTAATGATGACAATTGCTGGGCTATATCTGACATCATCAGTACCAGCCTTGAAAGCAAGGCCAAGAATAGCGATGGTTTTATTGCCAACATTGTTATTACAGGCAGTAATAATCCTATCAACCATTGCTAATTTTCGGTTATTATTAGAGGAAATAACCGCATCAATAATCGATGATTTGACATTATTTTGTTTGGCAGTATTAGAAAGCGCTAATATATCTTTTGGAAAGCAAGAGCCGCCAAATCCAGGGCCGGGATTTAAGAATTTGGGGCCAATTCTTGGATCAAGGCCGATTCCTTTAGACACTTCCCTAACATCAGCGCCAACTTTCTCACATAAATTGGCAATTTCATTGATAAATCCGATCTTAACTGCCAAAAAGGAATTAGCGGCATATTTGATTAATTCAGCGCTAGCTATATCAGTATAAATTATTTTGGCATTTGCTTTTTGAAGCGGCCGATAAATCTCAGTCATCGCATTTTGAGCCCGGTCATCTTCAATACCAAGCACTATGCGATCAGGATTTAAAAAATCTTCAACCGCCGCTCCTTGCTTTAAAAACTCAGGATTAGAAACAATTGAAAATTCAAGCCGGGGATTACATCCTTTGATGATTTGTTTAATTTTTTGATTAGTGCCAACTGGTACTGTTGATTTAGTGACAATGACCTTATATGATTTTGACGCCAAAGCAATATCACGAGCCACCTGATAGACAAAGGACAGATCGGCATCGCCATTACTCTCATCTTGCGGCGTTCCAACCGCAATAAAAATCGCCTCACTTTGCTCAATTGCCGAGGCCAAATCAGTTGTAAAAGAAATTTGGCGATTTTGACTGGCACTGTGCAATATATCAGCCAAATCAGGCTCATAAATTGGCATCACGCCATTATTTAATTTAGCAATTTTTTCTTGATCATTATCGACACAAATAACTTCATGGCCAATTTTACAAAAACAAATACCCGATACCAACCCAACATACCCAGTGCCAATTACTGTAATTTTCATGTTTATTTTATTTAATTATTAAACTTCCCTCTGTCACTCCTGCTCCTGCCTTGTTATTGCCGCTTCTCCTTTGTCATCCCCGAAAGAGGCAAGGATGACAGACGGAAGAGATAATCTATTATTTTTATGAGGCGACCCCATAAGAAAGCTTATTCAACCTTGACAATTTCCACCTAAATTAGTATATTTATCCAAATTAAGGAGGCTAATTTTTTTTGATAATTTTGGCCCCAGATCTTATCTGTTGAATTTTATTATATCAATAAATCTAAGTTAAGAGCTGTCTAATTTTATTTAAGGAGACATATTATGAGTTCTTTAAGCATTACCAATAATAATTTTTTTGCGCCAGTAAGTCAATTTAACCCTGCAAGACTCGGCGGTAGGGGGATTTTGCAATATTTGCAAGAAATTCAAAAATTCCCGATATTAACTCCTGAGGAAGAATATGATTACGCTATCAGATTCGTAAAAAATGAGGACAAGGAAGCGGCTAAAGCCCTGGTTCAAAGCCATTTGCGGCTGGTAGTAAAAATCGCCACTAAGTTTAAAAATTATGGCTTACCAATCGCTGATTTAATCTCTGAAGGCAATATCGGCCTGATCCAAGCGCTAAAAAAATTCGATCCTTTCAAGGGTTTTCGCTTTTCTACTTATGCGATGTGGTGGATTAGAGCTAATATTCAGGAATATATTTTAAGATCTTGGTCTTTGGTTAAAATCGGCACCACGGCTGCCCAAAAAAAACTTTTTTTTAATCTTCATAAAATCAAAAAAAGAATCAGTGAAAATTTTAGCGATAAAAATCTGATCCCGGAATATGTTGATCATATCGCCAAAAATCTTAATGTTTCCAAAAAAGATGTCATTGAGATGAATTCTCGGCTACAAAATTCTGATTCATCACTAAATGAAATGATTGGCGATGATCAGGAAAATGAAGCGATTAATAATTTGGCTAGCAATGATGAAAGTCAAGAAATTCTGGCAATAAATCATCAGGAAAAAACCAGACGCGCCTCAATGCTTAAAAGCGCCCTTGCCACTTTAAATTTACGCGAAAAAGAAATAATTTTTAAAAGGCAAATGTCGGAAGAACCCTCAACTTTAGAAGATTTAAGCCAAATTTATCACATCTCTCGTGAACGCGTCAGACAAATTGAGGCTAATGCTTTGCTTAAAATTAAAAAAGAAATTGCCCGGCTACAAAAAAAATTCAGTTACGCATAAATGTACACCGGAATCATTACCAATCAAGGCATTGTCAGCGATCTACAATATAGCCCAAGCCAGGATTTATTGCTTAAAATTACCATTAGCTGCATTACAAAACGCTCTTTAGACATTGGCTGCTCAATTGCTGTTAATGGTATTTGCCTTACTTTGATTGCTAAAAAGAAAATGGCGACCAAGATGATTTTATCATTTCAAGCATCAAAACAAACTTTAAAAAATACCAGCCTGAAAAATTGGCAAATTGGCAAATTAGTTAATTTAGAATTTTCGCTAATGGTTGGCGATGAGCTTGGCGGTCACATGGTTTTAGGCCATGTTGATGGGGTTGCTAAAATTACCAAAATTACCAAAATTAAAACTTCTCATAAAATAACCTTTAGCACCAAAAAAACATTATTACCCTTTATTGCTAAATTAGGCTCAGTCTGTTTAGATGGGTTATCACTGACCGTAACTGAAATCAAAAATAATCTATTTAACATTAATTTAATTCCACATAGTTTTAACCATACTAATTTTAAAGAATTAAAAGTCGGTGATGAGGTCAATATTGAAATTGACCCAATCGCCCGTTATCTTCAAAGACTAAGTAAAAACTAATATGACTAACTTTGAGCGCAAAAATTTATCTTCGATTCCAGAAATTATTGCCGAGGCAAAAAAGGGCAATATGTTTATTTTGGTTGATGATGAGAACCGTGAAAATGAAGGTGATTTAGTAGTGCCGGCACAAATGTGCGATGATCAAAAAATTAATTTCATGATTAAAAATTGCCGGGGATTGGTTTGTTTGGCATTAAGTGAGGATCGGGTTAAGCAATTAGAGCTGCCTTTAATGTCACTTAATAATCAATCGCGCCATAAAACTGCCTTTACGATTTCAATTGAAGCCAGAAGCGGCATTAGCACTGGCATCTCGGCCTTTGATCGCGCTAAAACTATTCGCGATGCTATTGATCCGACTAAAAATAAAAATGATATTGTCAGTCCGGGCCATATTTTCCCACTAAGAGCAGTAGATGGTGGAGTATTGGTTAGAGCCGGCCATACTGAGGCAGCCGTTGATATTTCAAGACTCGCCGGACTTAATCATTCCGGGGTAATTTGTGAAATCATGAATGATGATGGTACCATGGCCCGCTTACCTGATTTAATTAAATTTGCCAAACAACATCAGCTAAAAATTGCTACCATTGCCGATTTAATTGAATATCGCCGCAAGACCGAAAAACTAATCACACTTGAAAAAAAATCAAAATTTACCAGCCATTTATCCAAAAACTTAACCGCTGAATTTGATCTGGTGATTTATAAAAGTAAGGTTGATAATATTGAGCATATTGTTTTGACTAAAGGCCAAATCAAAGAAAATGAGCCAACTTTGGTGAGAATGCATCATCTCAATATTTTAAATGATTGCTTAAATGATGCAAATAGCCAAAAATCTGGCCTCTTGCTCAAATCGCTAAAAAAAATTGTTAAAAATGGCTCCGGAGTCGTAGTAATTATCAGACAACCAAGCGAATCTCTGGCTGAACTCATGAATAATAACCATGATAATATTTTAAAAGCCAATAAAGAACTCAGAAATTACGGAATCGGCGCTCAGATTTTGCTTGATCTTGGCATCAAAAATATGATTCTGCTTACCAATTCTAAAAAATCGATAATTGGCCTTGAGGGCTATGGAATAAAGATTTGCGGCTATAATAAATTATAAAGAACTTTTTTTGTCATTTTGACGAAAGTCGGAATCCACCTTACAACATTTTGGCTGCCAACTGATGGATTGCGGCCTGCGCCGAAATGACAAGGGAGGGGCAACAAGGTAAAGATGAATAATAATCAAAAAATATTTAACAAATGATCAATAAAGCTAATAACCATAATATTTCATCTTGCGAATCAAATCCCACTAATGCTAAAAAAGTTATTATTTTAGGCAGTGGTCCTAATCGAATCGGGCAGGGTATTGAGTTTGATTATACTTGTGTTCATGCCGCTTTTGCTTTAAAAGAAATTGGCATTGAAGCGATTATGGTTAATTGCAATCCTGAAACTGTTTCAACTGATTATGATACTTCTGATCGCTTATATTTTGAGCCTTTAACTCCCGAAAATGTTATTGAATTAATTAAAAAAGAAGCTTCTAACGGTACTTTGCTTGGCGTTAATGTGCAATTTGGCGGCCAAACTCCATTATCTTTGGCGCAATTTTTACAAGATGAAAATGTTGCAATAATAGGTACCTCCCCTGACATGATTGACTTAGCCGAAGATCGCGATCGCTTTAAACAACTTATTATAAAATTAAATCTTAACCAGCCACAAAATTCTATTGCTTATTCTGCAAATCAAGCCATTGAAAAAGTCAAAGAGGTAGGCTTTCCAATCGTTGTCCGTCCTTCTTATGTCCTTGGCGGACGCAATATGGCAATTATTTATGATGAAAATTATTTGTTAAAATATTTGGCCGAGCATGAGGAGATTTTCTATAATGGCCCGTTATTGATCGATAAATTTCTAACTGATGCAATTGAAATTGATGTTGATGCTTTGTCAGATGGGCAGGAAGTATTTATTGCCGGCATCATGCAGCATATTGAAGAAGCTGGCATTCATTCCGGTGATTCAGCTTGCTCGATTCCTCCTTTTTCTTTAAGTGATGAGATGATTACCAAGATTAGGCAGGCAACGATAAAGCTTGCTTTAGGCCTAAATGTTAAGGGCTTAATGAACATACAATTTGCAATTAAGGATGATATTTTATATGTGCTTGAAGTTAATCCCAGAGCCTCAAGAACCGTGCCCTTTGTTGCCAAAGCCACCAATCTTCAAATCGCTAAAATTGCCACTCTAATCATGGTTGGGAAAAAATTAAAAGATTTAAAATTGGTTGAAAAAAAGCTTGATTATTTTGCGGTCAAAGCGGTGGTATTTCCTTTTGCCCGCTTTAGTAATGCCGATACTATTTTAGGCCCGGAAATGAAATCAACCGGCGAAGTAATGGGCATTGACCGCAATTTTGCCCTGGCCTTTGCCAAAGCGCAGGTTGGAGCTGGAGTAAAATTACCAACTTCTGGCCTCGTTTTTCTTTCAGTTAAAGATTCCGATAAAAAATATGTCGTTAAAATCGCTCGTGATTTAATCGATATTGGCTTTAAAATTGTTGCCACCAAAGGCACTGCTAAATTTTTAGCTGAAAATGATATTGCGGTAACCATTGTCAATAAAATTACCGAAGATAAGCCTCATATAGTGGATATGCTGGAGAAAAAAGAGATTTCGCTGGTAATTAATACCACTCAAGGCGCTCAAGCCACTAAAGATAGTTTCTCAATCAGACGCACCTCTTTAATGAAGGCTATCACTTGCTCAACCACGATCTCTGGTGCTAGCGCTCTAATTGGCGCCCTTAAAGCCTATAAGGATAATGACTATCAGTTCGAGGTTAGAGCCTTGCAAGATCTTTACCAAAAAAACTAAAATGAATGAAATATTTTTTGGCCCAACAGCAATTGAAAAATCTATTTCTAACCTATTAAAACCAGTATTTTTGGGCAATAAAAAAGAATTTAAAATCATCAATAATCTAGCTAAAAATTGGCCAAACATTATCGGCAAAAATTACGCCAAATTCTGCTATCCCAAAGCAGTTGCCTTTAGCAAAAATATTACCGGTCAAAAATCAGGTCCCAATTTACAAAATAAAGCAAAATTAACAATTGCAGTCACTAATTCAGCAGTAGCATTTTTTTTAGAAAGCAATAGCGAATTCATCATCGAAAGAATCGCCGAACTTTACGGCTATAAAGCAATTACTAAAATCATCATCAAGCAAGAGCCAAGCAACAAACATTTCGAGCAAAATAATTCAAAACCAAAAACAAATAATCTAACCCCAAAAAATCAGGAGAGGCTAGATAAAGCGGTTAAATTAGTCAAAGATCAAGAATTGGCTGAAATTATCGCTAGGTTAGGGAAGGATATTTTATAAATTTACGCGCCCTGAATTGCCACGACGCAGCAATTCAGGGCGTAAAAGAAGTGTGCATAAAGCCTGCAGGAGACTTTACTTTTTTAAGAAAAATTAGTATTAGTAATAATATCATGATCAGACCTAAACTCATCAAGATAATTTTTATGCCAGATTTGTTGATAGGTTTCAAAGCCAAGATTGCCACCGGAGAGAATTACCAGAATCTTAGGACGGCTTGAATTAAGGCAGGTTCTTAGATATTGTACAGCGCCGGCAAAAGCGAGGGCGGCGGTTGGTTCAACAGTAATTTTTAACAGATTATTTAGCCATTGGCTGAAATAGATTATTTCTTCTTCGCTGATTTCTAATATTGCGGCGATTTTAGTTAAATAATTGAAGGTACGCTTTGAAACTGAAAGGCTTCTGGCGCCATCAGCAATAGTGTTAGGACTATCTGTAAAAGCAAAAATACTACCGGTTTTAACTGAGATTGAAGCATCATTGCCAATTAAGGGCTCGCAAGCAAAAATTTTGGCATTTTTAGCAAGACCTAAAGCGGCAAGTAAAGAACCCGATACCAGCCCGCCACCGCCACAAGGAGCAAAAATTGCATCCATCTCACCAGCTTCTTTTAAACTTTCAAAACAAACCGTAGCCTGTCCCAAAATTATGTCATCATTATCTGAAGGGTGAAGATAATAATAGCCTTCCGCAATTCTTGCTTGCGCTAGATAATTAGCCTCTTGTCTTCTTTCAGTAACAATAACTTCACCGCCATAAGATCTGGTAGCGTCAATTTTAAGCGAGGAAGTGTTTTTGGCCATATAAATCAAAGATTTAATGCCCATCTTGCTACAAGCATAGGCAATTGCCTGAGCGTGATTTCCGGAGCTTACCGCTACAATCTTCTCTGGCAATTTTTTATGTCTTTCCTGATAGCTCAAAATCGCATTTAAAACTCCACGAATTTTAAAGGAGCCCGTCTTTTGAAAAGCCTCTAATTTGAAATAAATATCTGCTTTGAAAAAATCATTGAAGAATTGATTGGTGATTAATGGGGTTTTAATTATTTTATCTTTGATTCGCTCATAGGTCAAAACAACATCATTAAAACTGAGCTGCTTTATCTCTTGATCGTTAATTGCTTGATTTACTTTCACAAAATTAAAATACTCTTAAGGTCTATTTTACTTCAAAAATGGCATCTACTTCAACTGCCACACCTTTAGGTAACGATCCCGAACCAACGGCGGCGCGAGCATGTTTACCAGCATCACCAAAAATCTCAACAATAAGATCAGAGGCGCCATTGGCAACTAAAGGATGGTCACTAAAATTAGCATCAGCATTAACAAATACCCCTAATTTCACACATTTTGCAACTAAATCAAGATTGCCATTTAAAGCTGATTTTAGCTGTGAAATAATATTTAAAGTACAGATTCTGGCAGCTTTTTTAGCTTCTTCAGCGCTGATATTAACCCCAACTTTACCGACATATTTTAATTCACCATTTTCAACTGGTAATTGTCCAGAGATAAAAATTTGATTACCGGATTTTACGAAACCAACATAATTAGCAACTGGAGCCAGAGCTTCAGGAATCTCAATTCCTAAAGATTTTAATTTATTTTCAATAGACATATTTGATAATTTTGATAATTTTTAAATGATAAAAGTCCTGTTTTAGACAATTGAAATCCAACTAATTCGCTAAGTCAATAATATTTTTAAACGCCAACAATTCCTAATTTTTTAAATAGCTCACGATCCTTCTTGGTTCGTGGATTTTTAGTAGTTAATAATTGCTCACCATAAAAAATGGAGTTAGCGCCAGCAAAAAAACATAGAGATTGGGTTTGTTCATTCATCATTGTTCTTCCGGCAGAAAGTCTCACTGTTGCTTTTGGCATCATAATTCTTGCAATAGCAATAGTTCTAACGAATTCAAATTGGTCAAATTTAGCCATTTTTTCAAGCGGAGTTTTTTTGACTCTGACTAACATATTAATTGGCACTGATTGTGGCTGCTCATCTAAATTAGCTAATATTGTCAACATTTCAGCGCGATCTTTCCGCTCTTCGCCCATCCCAATAATTCCACCGCTACAAACTTTAATTTTGGAAGCGCCGATATTTTTTAAAGTATCAAGACGATCTTCAAAACTTCTGGTGGTAATGATTTCTTTATAATATTGCGGCGAGGTGTCGATATTATGATTATAATAATCAAGCCCGGCTTCTTTTAATTTTTCACCTTGAGCTTTAGTTATCATTCCAAGCGTCATGCAGGTTTCGAGCTTAATTTTTCTGACTTCCTTGATAATTTCACAAATTTTTTCAACATCGCGATCGTGTAAATTACGCCACGCTGCCCCCATACAAAATCTTGAAGCGCCACTTTCTTTGGCAATTTTAGCTGCTTTTAAAATATCATCCAAATCCATCAAAGCTTCTTTTTTAAGATCGGTATTATAATGGGCTGATTGCGGGCAATATTTGCAATTTTCCGGGCAAGAGCCAGTCTTAATACTGAGTAAAGTACTGAGTTGCACTTTATTTGGATCGTGAAATTGGCGATGGATAATTGCAGCCTTAAAGATTAAATCATTAAAGGGTAACTCATATAGCTCCAAAATTTCTTCCACCATCCAATTATTTTTTATTTTTTTAAGATCGGCATTTATATAATCAGACATAGTAAAATCAAGTGGAGCCGGTCTTTGATTATTTTTTTGATTTTGTTCTAAATTTTCCATTTTATTTTTACTTATAATTTTGTTACTAACCTCTGATCAAACTAAGCATTTTTTCAACATTTTTAATTGGAGTTTGTGGTAAAATTCCGTGACCTAAATTAAAAATAAAATTTTTATGATTTAAATTATCCATAATTTCACTAACTTCTTGCTCAATCATCTCTTGGTTATAGGCCAAAATATAATTATCAAGATTTCCCTGAACTACAATATCAAATTTATTTTGTAGATTTTCTTTAATCCATCTTGGCGATAGATTTTGATCAACGGCCAAACAATCCATCTTAACTTCCCTGGCAAAATCTTCATATAAAACCCCGCTTCCCCTAGGAAAAGCAATAATTGGTATATTTGGGAAATGTTTTTTTAATTCTAAAATTATTTTTTTATTTGGTTCAATAACCCATTTTTTATATTCGCTAAAAGGCAAAATTCCAGCCCAAGAATCAAATAATTTAATAACTTCAGCACCAGCTTTAATTTGGTTCAAAAGGTAAATTATAATCGCTTCAATTAAAATATCGATCAAATTTTGAAAAAATTTCTGATCTTGCAGTGCCTTTTTTCTGGTTTTTTCAAAATTCTTCGACCCTCCCCCTTCAATCATATAACTAGCAATAGTCCAAGGCGAGCCTGAAAATCCAATTAAAGCAACCTCTTTATTTAATTTTGACTTAGTTAAAGAAATCGTTTCAAAAACCGGAGCTAAATGTTTTTCAATATTATCAGTTCTTAATTTTTTTAAATCTTGATCTTGATTGATCGCTTCTAATTTCGGGCCTTCATTTTTTACAAATTTTACCTTTATTCCTAAAGCATCAGGACGTCCTGTTTATTCTTATCGTCTTTCCATTATTCACTTCTGGGCGCTTATTTTCATCTACATATGGGCGGGCCCTCACCACCTGCTTTATACCGCTCTTCCTG
>CAZUPN010000025.1:0-18323 GCA_964622015.1 uncultured Rhizobiaceae bacterium
ACCTTGCAACAATCGCGATGTTGCAAGGTGGATTGCCACCTTTGCTTGAATGACAAGAAAGAAGGCGTAGAAAAACTAAAGTATAAAATATTACGAAATTTAATTAATATTTTTTTCAATCAAAGCAACAATATCACTAACCCCAAGCCCGGATTCTTCACGCATTTTAGTAATTGAGTTTTGCTCAATAAATTTATCAGCCATAAATAAAGATCTAAACTTAAAATTAGGCCTTTCTATATCGCCATTATTTAGTAAAAATTGCGCCAACACCGATCCAAAGCCACCAATTGCACCCTCTTCAACCGATAATAATAATTGGTGATTTTTAGCTAATTCTTTTACTAACTCCTGATCAAATGGCTTGGCAAAACGAGCATCGATAATTGTAATTTGAAAATTATATTTTTCTTGAATAATCTTAGCAGCCGCCATTACATTATCCAAAATCGTGCCATAAGAAATAACCGCAACCCTTTTGCCAGTAATGATAGTTTTTGCTTTACCAATTGCAAGAATCTCCAAATCATCAAAATCAATTTCACTATTAGCCTCTCCCCTTGAATATCTAACCGCCGACGGGCAATCATTAATTGTAAGCGCAGTATTAATCATCTTCACCAATTCTTGACCACAGCTTGGAGCCATCAACACAAAATCAGGCAAATTAATCAGATAAGCAATATCAAAAGAACCAGCATGGGTTGGGCCATCAGCACCAACAAAACCGGCGCGATCCATCATAAATCTTACCGGCAATTTTTGAATCGCAACATCATGAACCACCTGATCAAAGGCGCGCTGTAAAAAAGTGGAATAAATCGTCACAAATGGCTTTAAACCCTCACAAGCAAGACCAGCGCCAAAAGTTACCGCATGTTGCTCGGCAATCCCAACATCAAAATATCTTGTAGGTATTTGGCTGGCAAAAATATCTAAACCGGTACCAGAAGGCATTGCCGCAGTAATTGCAACAATTTTATCATCAATCTTAGCTAAATTAGTTAATTTAGTACCAAGAATTTTGCTATAGCTTGGATAAGCAGCGGCTAATTTTTCCTGCACTCCAGTTGCAACATCAAATTTAGTCACCGCGTGAAGACTATCCTTACTTTTCATCACCTCATTATAGCCACAGCCTTTTTGAGTAACGCAGTGAATTAAAATTGGACCATTTTTATTATCGTCACGAATATTTTGTAATATCGGCACTAACACATCCAAATTATGGCCGTCAATAGGACCAACATAATAAAATCCCATCTCTTCAAAAATATTGCCTCCCATCCACCATTCTTTGGCCGCTTTTTCAAATTTGCGAGGATATTTAGATAATGATTTTGGTAATTTATTTGCAAATTTTTTAGAAAAATCGCGGAATTTTAAATAAGATTTTGAAGAAGCTAGTCGCGATAAATAATTAGACATTGCTCCAACTGGCGGCGCAATTGACATGTCATTATCATTTAAAATCACAATTAAACGATCACTGCCAATAATACCAGCATTATTCATCGCTTCATAAGCCATCCCCGCACTCATCGCCCCATCGCCAATTACCGCAATCACATTATTTTTTTTATCTTCAATCTGATTGGCGACATTAATTCCAAGTGCCGCTGAAATTGAAGTTGAGCTATGCCCGGCCCCAAATACATCATATTCACTTTCACTTCTTTTGGTAAAAGCCCCAAGGCCGTAGGGCTGGCGAATAGTGGTAATGCGGTCCTTGCGGCCAGTTAGAATTTTATGAGGATAGGATTGATGGCCAACATCCCAAATTAATTTATCTTTTGGAGTATCAAAAACATAATGAATGGCAACCGTAATTTCAACCACCCCAAGCCCAGCGCCAAGATGGCCACCGGTTTTAGACACTGCATTAATAGTTGCAGATCTGAGCTGCGCTGCAATTTGCTTAATTTCAGCTAGTGAGAATTTCTTTAAATCTCTAGGATATTCAACCTGGTCTAAAAGCGGCGCTTTTAAATTACTATCTGCTGATTCTTTTGATTGATCGGAATTCATTTTAAGAAATTTTGATTAAAAATATTTAGAGTTTGTTGACAATCTTTTTTAATTTCAGATTTTGGCATATTTTTAGTGCTTTTTTGAGAAAATTACGATAAATATCTGGAAATATTTTGAGTGATTTTTTCAAAAAATAAGCAAAAATAGGGCAAAATCTGGCATTAAAAAAGATTGTCAATAAACTCTATGGCACTTTAACTAGGGAGCTGTATCTTTTCAACTTAAAAAATAGCAAAAATCTTTAAATATTTATCAAAAAAATGCATTTAAGTAAAAAACAGCAAATAATTGGAATTTCCTGCCTGATCTTAAGCCTGACTTTTACCGCCCTTTCTGCCGGAATCAATGTTATCACTTATCCAGCAATTTTAATTGCCAATTCAGTACCGGTTTTATTGATTGGATTTGCTTTTTCGTTTGAATTAATCGCCGGTATTGCCACCTCTTTTTTTCTAAGTCGCATGATCAGTAAAATCGGTCTTAAAAATTCGATTATTATTTTTACCTTAATTTATATCGCAATTATTCTGGGGATTTATTTTTATATTAATTACGCCTTTTGGCTTTTTTTATCAGCATTAAACGGTATTTGCTGGATTAGTTTTTTTGCTATTCGCCAAGCCTGGATTAATAATTTGATCAGTAGCAAGCAAAGAAGCGTAATGATTGGACTCTCAGGAGCGGTAGTTTCAACCGGATTTTTAGTAGCTCCAATGATTGTCGATCATTTTGGCGCCAGAAATTATCAATTATTTTTAATCTCGGCAATTTTTGTAGCAATTTCATCCTTAATGTTAATACCAACCAGAAAAACCAGCCCCAGCAAAATTATCGCTGCCCGAATTGCCTTTAAAAGCTTTTTTAAGTCGATCCCCCAAGCTTTTTTGGGAAATTTTGTTGCTGAATTACAAATATTTTCAGTTCTGGTTTTTAGCATAATTTTAGGCCAAAAAATCGGCTATAGCACTGAAAAATCAGGGTTTTTAATCAGCGCTTTTGCCGCCAGCGGCATTTGTGATTTATGTTCGGGAATTTTAATCAAAAAACTTGATAATCCTAAGCAAATGATCAATATTGGAATTCTGCTTTGCCTATTATCAGCGATTTCTGCCATGATTTGGCATCAAAATTATTTATTACTATTAGCGATTTATTTCATTTATGGCGTGTCAATTGGCCTAACTTTTGTAGCCGCAAGCACCGTCACCAATAATTATTACCAAAAAGAACAGCTAATTGCTGCTAATACCACCTTTCAGGCAATTGGCACCATTGGCGCCTTAATTGGATCTTTATTGATTGGATTTTTTATGCAAATTTTTGATTTTTATGGCTTTTTTATCGCCATTATTTTGGTTAATTTTACAGTCTTAATTTACAATCGATTTTATGTCAAAGAAATTACCAATTAGACTTGGAGTAAATATTGATCACATAGCAACCATCAGAAATGCCCGTGGCGGCAGTCATCCCGACCCAATAGAAATTGCCAAATTAGCCAAAAAAGCCGGCGCTGACGGCATCACCGCCCATTTAAGAGAAGATCGCCGCCATATTGGTGACCATGATATTCAAAGATTAAAAAAAGAAATCTCCCTGCCACTAAATTTAGAAATGGCAGCAACTGATGAAATGCTGGCAATTGCACTTAAAATAAGACCAAACGCCGTTTGCATTGTTCCTGAAAAAAGACAAGAAATTACCACCGAAGGCGGACTTGACATCATCAAAAATCAAGCAATATTAGCGCCAATGATCAAAAAATTACGCGCCAAAAAAATCCGCATCTCACTTTTTATTAATGACGACCCAAACCAAGTAAAAAAAGCCCAAGAATTAGGCGCCGACATCATCGAACTCCACACCGGCAAATTTTGCGAAGCCACCGGCAAAAAACAAGCAGCAGAATTTCAAAAATTATCCAAAGCCGCCAAATTAGCCACCAGCCTAGGGCTAGAATGCCACGCCGGTCACGGCCTTAACTATTTAACAGCCAAAAAAATCGCTACAATCCCAGAAATTAGAGAATTAAATATCGGCCATTTTATAATTGGCGAAGCAATAGCAGACGGCATTGAAAAGGTGATTAGGAAAATGAAAAAAATGATTGCGCAGGAACTTATACCAAAATCCATATAAAATACTGCATATAACAAAATATTTTTAAAGATGAAGCTATAAGTAGTATTTTATATGGATTTTGGTATTATATGTTGAACTTAAAATTTAATTAATGAGCTATTTATGGGCTTAAAAGACAGAATGGCAAGAGGAGTTGCCAAAAAAAAACCAGACTCTCTGATAGGTAAATTGGCTGAAAGATTTTTAATAAAATCCGAGATCAAGAAACAAAGAGCTCAACCTAAAAAAAGAGGGGATGAAGCGGATGAAAATTTAGAAGATCTTAAGGACACTACAAGATATTCATTGGCTAGAGGCATATTATCAGGGGATGCCGCCAGAAAACAAAGAAAGGATTATCAAAAAACTACTGATCAAGCCGCATCTTCTGCTGCAGCAAATCAGATTGAAAAATTAAATAGTGAACTAGATCAAGCTAGAAAAGCTTTAACAGCTAAAAAACCAGATATACAAAATCAAAAAAAAGCTATTGCAGCTCGTATAAAAATTGGCAACATATATTATAACTTAAATTTTGCTTTAGATCAAGCAATCAATCATTTTTCAAAAGCCCTGGAAATGCTTGATCAGTCTTTGTCTGAAGATTTTGTCAAATGCTATATGTATATTATATCTTGTCATCAAAAAAACAAAAACTTTACTGCATTACTAGAGCAATATGGGTCAATTGGTGTTATTGACGAAGCTATATTAAAGCCTTTTTCTAAAGATATCATTACAATAATTGAGAAGGCAATGAAAGCCCGTAAAGAGTTGAAAGATTTTGATGGATTAAATGAAATATTTAAAAAATTTAAAAAAATTTTTTCTCAAAAAGACAGGCAAAGCCAAGATCCAAATCTAATATATGCGTTGGCAAGTATTTATAATATAATGGCTTCATGTCAAGATGATGAAAATAAGAAAAATCGGTATCAAGAGTCAGCTCTTGGGTTTTATCAAACTTACTTGGGACAAATAAAAGGCCAAGTTAATAATTTAGCCATTGCTAACTGTCATTACGAAATTGCTCAAATTCATGAACAAAGAAATGATCAAAAGCAAGCAAAGAAAAATTACCAAGCAGCGGGCCAGAATTACCACCGATTCCTTGATCAACCACTAACAGCCGATACTGACCCCGGTAATATTGAAGAATTCAAAAATCAACTAGAAATAAAGGTTATAGAATATGAAGAAAGCTTTAGCAAAAAACTCTCTTCAAAATCATTCGACTGCCATCCTTTAGCCCATGCAATTGATAGCTATAATGATGTCTTTAGGAAACAAAAAATAGCTGATCAAAGGAGGGAAGCGGAAGATAAATTAGCGGAAATAGCAAAAAAATTGCCACCAAAATCAAGAACCAAAGTTGTTAGTGGCGAACCACATAAGGCAAAATGTATTGTTATGTAGATAAACTGCGCTCGATGAAATAAGCTTCTGAATTATATTCTGGCTCTTCTGGATTGCCGCGACGCGGCAATCCAGAAACCACACAATGATATCATCAATAAAATCAATGGTTTAAAACCATATGAGGCATAAATCGTGGAGCCATTTAATTTTTTTGGAATATCAATATCAACTACCCCCCCCTGATTTAATTCGATTTTAGCAATTACTCGCCCCAAAGCATCAAAAGCGCCGGAAATTCCGGTATTGGCAACTCTAATTAATGGCATCCCATATTCAATTGCACGCATTCTTGCCATGTCAAAATGTTGATAGGGGCCGCTGCTACTACCAAACCAGGCATCATTAGTGAGATTGATGATTAGATCGGGATTTTGATTTTTGGTGATTTCATATAGGCTGGTTGAAAAAATTATTTCATAACAGATTAATGGCGCAAAAGAAAAATATTTAGTTTTGATGATTTTGCTTTTATTGCCACTGCTAAAGTCAATATTGCCGATATTTATTTTGGTTACTAAAGAGAAAAATTCTGAGAATGGCACATATTCACCAAATGGTACCAGATGGTTTTTGTCGTAAAAATTACTGATACCTTGATGATCAATAACATAAATACTATTCCAGATTTTAGTCATCTTACCTTGATCAAATTTTGCTCTCAAGGCACCACTAATCAAGACGGTATTATCCTTTATAACCGTTGACTGAAGATAAGAAATTAAACTCAAATTATCATTTAAAATATAAGGCATTGAAGTTTCTGACCAGATAATTGCGGCGATATTTTTTGTCGATTTTGAATTGCTTAATTCTATATGTTTTTTGAGATTTTGCAAAATTAAAAACTGATCCCATTTGGAATCCTGCTTGATATTGGCTTGGATGATTCTGATTTTAGGGGTATTTGGATCATTGATTGCAGATAAATCAGCTGATAATTTATTGATTCTAAAATGGCCGTAAAGAAAGCTGATGATTAAGAAAATGGTGATAAAGATTATGTAAAAAATTGAACTTCCTGGAGTTCGCTTTGTCATCCCCACTACCCTTTTTATTATCCCCGCGAAGGCCGAGATCCAGCTCTGCGTAAACCATGTTAAAGAAAAACCGGATCCCCGCCTTCGCGGGGATGACAAATAAGAGAGTGGGGAGGATAAGCGAGAGTATAGTGATGACGGCAAAAATTTACTCCTCACAAACCAATATTTACCCCTCACCCTAACCCCCTCTTGCAAGGAAAGAGGGGATTGACCTGAATTAATAATTATGGTGGGAGTTAAGCAAACCAAAACAGCAAAAAGACTGAGGCCGTAAATGCCAAAAATTGCTGATAATTGGCTTAAGCGATCGCTAAAAAGCCAGCTATAGCCAATTAAATTCCAGGCAAATCCGCTAAATAAATATGATCTTAATAGCTCAGAAATTAGCCATAATAATGAAAAAATGATGATTTTTTGACTTTGATTTAACTGAAATTTTGAGATGATTTTTTGGTAAAAAAAGCCAATTAAAGCAAAATAACCAGCTAAGAATCCCGGGATTAAAATTAAAGCAAAAGGAATTAGCCAGGCAAATTTTGCTGCTTCAACTAATAGTGAAATTGCAATCCAATAAATGCCGGCAAAAAAATATCCAAAGCCGTAAAACCAACCGATTTTAAAGGATTTTTGAGGAATAATATCTGGTTGGTTAATTAGGATAAAAAAACCACTAATTGAAATTATGGCTGCTAAAAATAAATGAAAGGGGGCAAAAGATAAATCGCATAAAGCACCAGCAATAAAAGCATAAAAATATACATTTAATACCGATATTATGCGATTTTTAATCATTTATTTTGACCCTGCTAACACTGGTTTTCTAACATAAACATCAAAATCATTGATCCTATATTTTTTTGAAGGCTTGATATTATCAAACACATCTTTTTTTCTTTTCTTTAAAAGAGTAGCTCGATATCTTGGTTTAGCGCTAATGATGATATGACCCTTATAGCTGAAATTCTTAAAGAAAATTTCTTTAAATTCCGGATTGAAAAATGATTTTTCTAGATAACTCAAAGCGCAAGGATTTCTAGAATATGGACTCATACTATTATCAGCAACAATAATTTTTACATCATTATTTTGCATCTGAGAAATTAGACTGTCATAAAAATAATTATCAACAAAGATTGGATTTGATGGCGACGTAATATTTTTATCTAAAGATTTATCGCGTTGATTATATAGGCTGATGACCGAATAAAATTTATAGTTATTTTCTTTATTTAAATATTGATTTAAGGGATAAATATACATATTCAATTCTGAGAATAATAATATTTTATCATTCTTTTTAGGCGCATAAATTTTTGCATATAAAGCAATTTCTTTGGCAACTTTCTTCAAATTTGCAGCTGAGCCATTACTAGCATATGCATCAGCAATAATCACAAAATATGAACAAAAAATTCTCGAGGTTAGAATCGTCATAATCACGATTAAAATTGGCGAAAATTTTTTGAAGAATTTTTTGTTAATCTTTTCAAAAAAATACACTCCGATAAAAAAAGATATGAAATTTATAATAGTGTAAAAGCTTAATAAGGCAGTCAGTTTTTTATTGGATTCAACATAATTAGTTGCAAGATCAGAGCCATATGGTACACTAAATATTAGGCAAAGTGCTATTGTGGCTAGAAATGCTAATAAAATTATTACTGCAATAAAATTGCTGATTTTAATGCTTTTGACCAGATCTGGCCAAGAGAAATTATTGGCAATTTTAATTTTATAAAATAACCACAAGAAACATATCGGCAATACTATCCACCAGATATTTACAATACCAAATATTGATACGAAAAAATTATTAAGATCAAATAGTGGCAATAACGCACATAATAAAACAATAAATTTATTATCAAAAAAAGAAAATCTCGGTGAGGAGAAAAAATCATAACAAAATTTGAGCAATACTATAATTGCAACGCCATTATAGGTTGAAATTTGGTCATCAGAACTACCGGTTTCCAGGATCAAAGTTAGATATGATCCCAAAAATATCGCGATCAAAATCTTGTCATTTTTAGAAATTTTTTGATATAAAAATACCAATAAAGTAAATAATGGAAATATTGCCCTGACTACAAAATAATTTAATGTTTTGGAAAAAAAATTATAGAGATTTTTATAAGGAGGATAATTTTTTGACCACATCGGCACCATATATGTCAAGAATTCCGGCATCAATAAAACAATCATCAATAAATAGCTAACACCAACCACCATGGCAATTATTTTATCTAATTCAAAAAAGAATTTTAATTTTTTTACTTGTAAAAAATGATAGATTTCTACAACCGCTACCAAAGCAATATAGCATGGTTTGACACAAGGAATTAAACCCATTAGGAGACCACGCAGTAACAAATCTTTTTTACTAAAAGCTAATTTTCGTTCAAAAGAATAAGCAATATAAGGATAGACCAGAATTAAAAATATACTGGTTTTAGTACCAAATTCTCCAATCAATATTGCCGGATTGCGTATGAAAAATCCCAAAAAACAGCCAATAATTATCAGATTATAATATGCTTTATTGTCGTAAATAGTAGTCTTTTTGAGAATTCTGGCCGATAGTAGAATTGATGCTAGGGCAAAAACATTGATAAAAATTTCTGAAGTAATTACCGGGTGAATGCCAGTAGCATAAGAAAAATAATATTGCCAAACATAGAAATAAAATGATAAGGGAAAATTACTTTCATAAAAATCATAATAATATCTTTTACCATTAATTATTTTTTCAGCCAGGCTGATATAGATTCCGGTATCGGGCCCGATATTGATTCTTGATCTGATAAAAATACTGGTCAGAAAAATTAACAGGCAGGAGAAATAGAGAAAATTTGCTGATGAAGCCAGATTAGTGAAGGAAGATTTATCGCTAATAAAATTATTAATTTTGGCAATGATTTTACTTGGCGATAAATAATGATTATTTTGCAACATTTATTAAATCCACTCTTACAAAGTTAAAACTATAGAACCGGTGCTAGTTCTATTTTCTAGGGCTTGATGGGCTTTAGCGACATCCTCAAATTTAAAACTGGTAATTTGGGGCTTGAAAACACCAGCAGTAATTTTAGCAAATATTTCATTAGCTGATAGGACAAGTTCGATTTTATTGGCCTTATATAAAGCCAAAGTCGGGCGGGTTACATAAAGAGAATTGGCAATTAAAGCATTTAAATCCAGATTATTATAGCTGCCAGAGGATTCGCCATAGCTAACACAAATTCCCATTGGCCATAAGCAATCAATCGATTTATCCATGGTATTGTTACCAACCCCGTCAAAAACCACGCCAACCCCTTCATTATTGGTAATTCTTGCCACTTCTTGTAAAAAATCCTGCTTGCTATAATTAATCACATGCTTACATCCAAGAGCGGTAGCAATGCTAATTTTACTATCACTGCCAACAGTACCGATGACTTCGATTCCGATACTGCTAGCAAGTGAACATAAAAATTGCCCTACCCCACCGGCAGCAGCATGCACTAAAATTCTTTTGGCTTTTCTGATATTACAAGCCCTATAGATCAAAGTATGAGCCATCATCGCTTTTAGTAAAGAGCCCGCCACCATTATATCACTTAATTCTTTGGGCGGCACTACCAAATGATGCTGATTAATCACTCTTTTTTGCGCATAAGCACCAATACCGCCAGTGGCGTAAGCTACCCGATCTCCAACCTTAAAATCAATTACTTCTGGCCCTATTGCCTCAATAATGCCGCAAGCTTCAAGCCCCAAAATCGCCGGCATTTTTGAAATTTTATATTGTCCTCTTCTAAAACAAATATCAAAAAAATTGACCCCAATTGCGGTTTGTTTAATTAAAACCTCCTCGGCTTTCGGCTTTGGATCTTCGATATTTTTCATCTCTAAAACTGAGCTATCGCCAGCTTTAACAATCATAATTGCTTGCATTTAGGTAGATTTTTGAAGTTATAAGATGTTTTTTAAAAAAATTCTTTTATAAATTAGTATAATCAACTTTAATTTAAAAGAATTTAAACAATTGTAATGACCTCACTATTTTACACAAAAATTTTTCAAGACTCAATAGATGAATTAGTTAAACATAATCAATATCGTCAATTTGTTGATATTTCAAGAATTTGTGGCCAATTTCCTTATGCAATTAATAATCAAAACCGACAAAAAATTGTGGTCTGGTGCTCAAATGATTATTTAGCAATGTCACAAAATGAAATTGCAATTAATAAAGCAATTGAGGCAACCAAAGCTTTTGGTCTTGGCTCTGGGGGCACCAGAAATATTTCTGGTACCAGTAGTTTGATTGTTGAACTTGAAAATGAAGTTGCCAATCTTCATGGTAAGGAAGCAGCGTTAGTTTTTAGCTCCGGCTATGTGGCAAATGATGCGTCAATTGTGGCGCTGGCAAAAATCATGCCAAATTTGGTTGTGTTTTCTGATCAAAAAAATCACGCTTCAATAATTTATGGTATCAAAAATAGCCGCTTAGAAAAAAATATTTTTAGACATAATGATATTGGTCATCTTGAAGAATTGCTAAAAAAATACCCCAAAGATCAGCCCAAAATTATTATTTTTGAAGCAGTTTATTCAATGGATGGCGATTTTGGATTAGTTAAAGAAATATGTGATTTAGCGCTAAAATATAATGCTTTAACTTATATTGACGAAGTTCACTCAGTTGGTTTATATGGTAAAAAAGGTGGCGGCCTAAGTGAGGAGTTAAATTTAGAAAATAATTTGGATATAATTCAGGGCACTTTTGCCAAATCTTATGGTTGTATTGGCGGCTATATTGCTGGTAACAAAGCAATGATTGATGCAATTCGCTCTCACGCTTCAGGATTTATTTTTACCACCTCTTTAGCTCCGGCAATTATAGCAGCAAATTTAGCCAATCTTCGCTATTTAAAAAACAGCTCTTTAGAGCGCAATCAGCATCAAATTCAGGTAAAAAAAACCAAGGAAGCACTAAAAAATGCGGCAATTAAAATAATCGATAATCAATCCCACATTATCTCAATTGTGATTGGCAATGCCAAACAGGCAAAAATTATCTCTGATAATTTATTAAATAAATATAATATCTATGTTCAAAGCATCAATTATCCAACAGTTGCAATCAATGATGAGAGGCTAAGAATTACCCCTTCTGCACTTCATAATGATGAGATGATAAAAGACTTGGTTATAGCATTAAAAGAAAATCTTTTTAAATAGTGGTTTTAATAATAATTTATAACTTACAATTAAAGTTATAATATTAGCCAGGAAGCCAGGAATAATCTCATATAAGGAAAATATTCCGCCTAAATGGATTCCAGCGATATGCCACAAAATTGTAACTGTGGCACCAATAATCATTCCAAGAGCAGCGCTAGTAGCATTAATTTTTTTACCATAGAGGCTAAATAAAATTACCGGTCCAAATGAAGCGCCAAAACCAGCCCAGGCATAGCCAACCAGATTTAATAATGAGGTTTTGGGATCTAACGATAATAATAAAGCAATTACCGCTACCAATGTCAGCATTGCTCGATTTAAAAAGATTTTTTTGCCTTCAGAAAATTTTTTGAATTTAAGCATATCAAATAAATCTTCAGTGATTACCGAACAAGAACCGATAAGTTGAGCAGCAATAGTACTCATAATTGCCGATAAAATTGCTGAAAATAACAAGCCGGCAATCCAAGGATTTAATGCGCTATCTATTAATTTTAATAACACAGTTTCAGGATTTTCTAATTTTCCTTTAAAATAAACACAGCCAGCAATGCCAATTAATGAAGTAGCAATCATCGACCAGCTCATCCAGATAGTGCAAATGCGGCGCGATAAAGTAAGTTGATCAGTATGGTTAGCCGCCATAAAACGAGCTAAAATATGAGGCTGACCAAAATAACCAAGTCCCCAGCCTAAAGAAGATATGCAGCCAATTAAACTAACATGATTAAAAATATTAAAATAATTAACATTATGCTCCAAATGATAAGTAATAATGCCGCTAAAACCACCGACTTGATTAGTGATAAGAGCTGCTACAATTGTAAATGAGCTTAGCATCAATAAGCCTTGAAAAATATCAATCCAATTAATTGCCAAAAATCCTCCAATTACTGAATAACTAACAATAATCAAAGCACCAACTAAAAGCGCAAGGCTATAATTCCAGCCAAATGTTGATTTCATCAACATTGCCGCCGAAACAAAACCAGAAGAAATATATAAGGTAAAGAAGATTAAAATTACTATCGCCGCTACAATTTTAATGGCCGGAGATTTTGCACCAAAACGATGATAAAAGAAGCTTGGAATTGTTTGTGAATTGCCATATTTAATTGAACTATCATGCAAACGCTTAGCAATAAAGCGCCAATTAAGCCAAGCACCAACTGATAGGCCAAGCGGCAGCCAGATTTCTTGCAAACCAAAAGCAAAAAATGCCCCAGGTAGCGCCATCACCAACCAACCACTCATATCCGAAGCGCCAGCACCAAGTGCGGTAGCTAGGGCTCCTAATTTACGATCAGCAAGGATAAAACCTGACTTGGTAAAAGTTTTTTTACTAGCAGCAACTGCAATTGCAAAAATTACGATAAGATAGAGACAAAATATAATGATTGGCGCCATAATAGCAGTTTAATATTCTAGGATGATTTTCTATTTTTTTTATAAATTGCATAAACCAATATTATTAAACCACAAAGTATTATGCAGAAAGTGACAATAAAGTTTAAATATTGTTTGATTAATTCCTGATTTTTACCGATATAATAGCCAAGAGTAACTAAGATAGAAGTCCACAAAGCTGATCCTATGGTGGTATAAAAACAAAATAAACTAAAATTCATTTTTGCAGTGCCGGCAGCAAAAGAAATTAGATGGCGAAATCCCGGCAAGAGACGGCTGACAAAGATTGAAATGGTACCGTGATGATAGAAAAAATTTTCCATCTTATTAATTATTTTTTCACTGATAAAAAAATATTTGCCGATTTTAATTAGCATCGCTCTGCCAAATGAGGCTGCAACCATATAAGAAAATATCGCCCCAAATAAATTACCCAACACCCCAAAAATTATCACCAAAATAACATTCATATCGCTAGATTGATGAGCAGCTGCAATACCAACCGGAATCATGATTACTTCACTTGGCAATGGAAATGGCGTGCTTTCAATAAACATCCCCATAAAAACCCCAAGATAGCCGATTTTTTGGATAAAAATAACCAAAAAATTTATAACATTGTCAAAAATATGGGAAAGATTCATATTGATATTTCGTTTGAAAAATAGTTTTTTAAATTGATTTTAGCTAAGACAATGATTGACGTTTATTGTCAATAATTGCAACTATTTTCTTATAGGTCTTGTTTAAATCATCATTAATTAACACATGCTCATATTCCCCAAAGTGACTAATTTCATCCTGAGCTTTAATCATTCTCTTTTTTACTGTTTCATCATCATCCTGAGCCCTATTTTTTAGGCGTCTTTCTAGCTCTGTTAGTGATGGTGGTAAAATAAAAATTGAAACTATTAAATTAGGATCAGATTTGAATTTTTCTTTAATTTGTCTAGCGCCCTGCCAATCAATATCAAATATCACCTCATGGCCTTTAGCTAGCTCTTCTTGCACCATTTGCTTTGGCGTGCCATAATTATTATCAAAAACATTAGCATGTTCAATAAACTGATCATCCTTAACCATTTTAGCAAAATTTTCTTTGGTTAAGAAATAATAATCCTGGCCGTCAATTTCTTGCAATCTTTTGGGTCTAGTGGTCGCAGAAATTGATAATTTAATATTTTTATCATTAGTTAAAATCATGCGGCAAAGCGTTGATTTTCCAGCGCCCGATGGTGAAGATAATATAATTAAAAATGGCTTATGGTTGCTCATAAATATAACTCAGAAGTTAGTTTGGCATATCTTTTTAAGTAACTCAAAAGCTTCGGATTTGGTTTTCTCAACTGCTAGCCAAGCAATTGCCGCACCATCATTTAACTCACCTTCCAGATGAGTTTGATATATTTGGCTGCCATCATGATCAATAATTGCGGTTCTAAGAATTAATTTTGAATTGTCAATATAGCAATTGACTCCAACCGGAGTATTGCATGACGCCCCTAAATTCTGCAAAAATAATCTTTCACATTCAACAGAAATTCTACTGTGATAATTATCAATTTTAGCTATTAAATCTAATATTTCATGATCTTCTTTTTTGGCCTGTATTAATATCGCCCCTTGCCCACCTGATGGCAACATTTCTTCAAAATTAAAAATTCGCTTGATATTATCGGTGTTATTTAGTCTATTTAAACCAGCAACTGCAAGCACTGAGCCCAAAACTTCGTCATTATTAATTTTACTAAGCCTGCTATCAACATTACCGCGAAAATTAACAATTTTTAGATCCGGTCTCATCCTCAGTAAAAATGATTTACGACGCGGTGATGAGGTGCCAATTACAGCGCCCAAAGGCAGGTCGTGAACTGAATTATAATTTTTAGAGATAAAGGCATCATGGGGATTATTTCTTGTGATATAGGCTGCAATTGCAAGATTTTGGTGACAAAAAGGCGGCATATCCTTAGCTGAATGGACAGCTAAATCAACTCTACCATCAATTAGCGCCTCTTCAATTTCTTTAATAAAAAGTCCCTTACCGCCGATTTCTGCCAGGCTACGACCTAAAATCTTATCTCCTGAGGTAGTAATTGCAACAATCTCTATTGCTAAATTAGGATTAGATTCAAGCAGTAAAGATTTTACTTCTAAAGATTGAATTAGGGCAAGCTTACTGGCCCTGCTACCTATTTTAATCTTTTTGACCGCCATATTTTAAAAAATTAACGGCAATTAGCCTTGTCTGGCTTTAAATCGAGGATTTACTTTATTGATAATAAATAATCGACCTTTTCTTCGAACTATTTTGCAATTTTTATCTCTTTTTTTAGCAGATTTAAGTGAATTATAAATTTTCATCGATTTTACCTTTAGTTTAAATTAAGAAAATATGGTTTTACTACATCTCAAGCAGCGCAGGAAAGGGTCGATAGACCCCCCTGATTCTACGCCAAATCATAAGCTACAATCGGATATTTAGAAAATTATGAGCATCCATAGCAAAAACAAGAAGGCAGCTAGGATACAAAATAAAATTAAGAAGTCAATTATCATTCCTCTCTAAATGCTTTATAAAAAGAATCCTGAATTGGAGTCAATAAATAGGAAAGCATCGAACGGGAACCGGTGATTATAAAGACTTGTGCCGGCATACCAGGATGTAAATTGACCTGTTCTTTTAGATTTGCCAATTCTTTTTGATTGATCCTGACTCTGGCTAAGAAATATGATTCTTTGCTTTGCTCATTAACCATAATATCGGCTGAAACATTAATGACCTCACCATCTAATTTTGGCACTTTTTTACCCTTATAAGCGGTAAGACTCACCTTTGCTTTAAGGCCATCATGCACTGAATCTATATCTTGCGGCTTAATTTTTACTTCAATAATTAATTCTTCACTTTGCGGCACAATATCCATAATCTCACTGGCGGGCTGAATTACTGCACCAATAGTGTGATATTTAATATTCATCACCTTACCATCAACTGGCGAAATAATTGCAGTTCTTTTTAAAATATCTTTGGCTTTTGATAATTCGCTGGTGAGGTTGATAATTTCGATCTCAGTTTGCTTGATTTCATCAAAGATTTTTGCCAAATCATCATTTTGATAATTGGCAATTGACAACTCTGCTTCGGCAATTTGCTGCTTAGACTTTGAGGATTCCGCCAGTAATTCGCCGGACCTTCCTTCTAACTCAAAAATTTCTTTTTCAATATCATCTTGTCTTAAAATTGAGAGATTATTTTCAGCAACTAGGGGTTTGATCAAATTCAGTTCTTTTATAAAAATTGCCAATTTTTTATTGGCCGCTTTTCTTTGCGACTCAATTGCAATTAACTGATTTTTGACCTCTTCTGATTTTTTGGTTAAAACATTAATTTCACCTTTTGATTTCGCTTCTTTGGCTTTAAATAATTGTAATTGGGTATCGATGGTTTCATCTAAAAGTTTTTGATCCTCGCCATAAACTTCACCGATTTTTGACATGAATTCTTTGATATCAATCTCTGGATCATCATTTTTTTCAGCAATCAGCCTTTGTTTTTGCAGCATCATGGTCCATAATTTTCTTGCAATAATTTGCTGCTCGGATTTAGCTTTAATATCATGAATAAAAATCAGCGGTTCATTAGCCTTAACTATCTGACCTTCTTGCACTAAAATTTTTTCAATTAAAATCTAATACCACTATCCCCTCACCAATTGCCGCTGATTTCATCGGCACAAAAATCGCCCAAAATAAAAATAAAATGAAAAAAACCAATAATGATTTTATGCCGTAATTAATTGATTTAGAGGCCACCTCATCTTGATCCTTAGCCAGAATTTTATAAATAATTTTGATATTTACTCTTAAAAATTTTACCAGATAAATTACATTATCGATGATTAAAATTTTTAACTGCAGATATTGATTCTTAAGTTTTCTAATCATAATTTAAAGTGGATTTGTAAGTAATGTTTTAGTCTCTTCAAAAGCTTTAATTTCACCATCTTGTAACAATAAAATCTTATCACAAAAATTAGCAATTGAAGGTTTGTGAGTAATAATAACGGTGGTAATTTGATTTTCTTTAGCAGCTTTAAGGGCGTTGACCAAAGCAATCTCGCCTTCCTGATCTAAATTAGAATTTGGCTCATCTAAAACTACAAATTTTACTTGGCCAAAAAAAGCCCGAGATAGTGCAATTCTTTGTTTTTGGCCACCAGATAAATTTTTAGCATCTTTTTCAATCAAGGTTTCATAACCCTGTTGCAATCGCAAAATTATTTGATGATTGGAACAAAAATTTGCCGCATCAATTACCTCTTGATCCTTGGCATCTCTACTCATTCTGGCAATATTTTCCTTAATTGACCCTTTAAATAATTCAACCCCTTGCGGTAAATAACCGATAAATTTCCCGATTTCTTCCAGATTTTGATCAGCTAAATTAGCATCATCGATTCTGATATTGCCGGCACTTGGCTTTATAGCTCCAACCAGCAATCTGGCAAGCGTTGTTTTACCGCTGCCACTTTTACCAACTACCGCAATTATTTGCCCCTGACTGATTTTAAAGGACAGGCCTTTGATAATTAATTTATCAGAATTTGGTAATTTATAGGCTAATTTTTCAACCGTAATCTCGCCTTTAATATCCGGTAATTTAATCTTTTCCTGATTGGTTTTATAGGATTTTAACGATTCATTTAAACGGCTGTATGATTTTTTAGCGGTAATAATTGATTTCCATAAACCAACTGCCGAATCAAAAGGAGCCAGCGCTTTTCCGGCCAGAATTGAAGTAGCAATGATGCCACCAGATGACATTTTATTAAAAATCACTAAAGCCGCACTTGCCGCCATAGTGATCATTTGAATCAATAATCTTAATACTTTAGTGGTAGAAGAAATAACATTGGATCTAATTGCCAATTTATTATTTAAATCCTGGAGTTTTAAATTACCTTCCTGCCATTTATTTCTAACATTTTCTTTCATCGCCATTGCTAAAATCACCTCTGAATTAGAAGAAATAATCTCAAAATTTTTCATCACCTCAATTTGCAATTGGTT
>CAZUPN010000026.1:0-17590 GCA_964622015.1 uncultured Rhizobiaceae bacterium
CGATTAGGTGTTTAGAGGGTTGGTTTGGGGTGGTGGATGAAGTCAAGAAAATAAGGTTTGTGAATTCGTTAGGGGCTTATCTCGTGATGTTATAAAAAGTATTTGTGGCTAGTTTGGTGGATTGTTATAAGAACAGTTAGGAGTGGGAAATGGTATAAGGTAAAATCTTGATTAAAATCTACTTCAGATAGTTCAAAACAACCATTTAATTTGATAATTTCAAGTTGGTTTTTTTGATCAAAAGTTACCATTTTTAATGCCCTATATTCGGAAACATTAACAGTTTTGAGTTTGGGATTTTCTCTAAAATTTAATATTTGTAGTTTTGATAATTGAGGGTCGTTTGGTTAGTGAATATTAAAGATAGTAAGTTCGGGAGTATATATGACATTAATGATTTTTCTGGTTGATAAATCTTGCGCAAAATCAGAAATATCGCCGATTGCTACGATAGTAGCGTCTTTAATTGTTAACAGGTTTTTTTGGTGGTAAAGGAGGAGTCAGGGATTTAGTCATAAACTAAGAATTAAATTAGCATTGGTATAAATAGCCTGTTTATTTCGGGGGTTGTTTTAGTATAAAAAATAGTAGTTGCGATAATCAAAGTCAATTAAAATCTAATAAATAGACTTGTAAATTTAATAGTTATTTGTTTTATTTACAATTATAGTTAAATTAAATTTCTAGCTGAACTTAAATATTTATGGAAAAATTTCAGATTTTGGTTGCAACTGCTGCGCCTTTAGGGCTGATTAATATTGATACTGATATGATCATTCCCAAGCAGTTCTTAAAAACGATAAAAAGGACCGGGCTTGGCAAAAATCTATTTCATGAGATGCGCTGTGATATGCAAAATAATCAAATTGCAGATTTTGTTTTAAATAAACCGGCCTATCAAAATGCTAAAATTTTGGTGGCTAAGGATAATTTCGGCTGTGGTTCAAGTAGAGAGCATGCTCCCTGGGCCTTGCTTGATTTTGGCATCAAATGTATCATTGCGCCGTCATTTGCTGATATTTTCTTTAATAATTGTTTCAAAAATGGCATTTTGCCAATTATTCTTGATGAAAAATCAGTTGATTGCTTGTTAAATTATGCAACAAATGAAAATAATCAGTTTAAAATTGATCTGGTTAAGCAGGAAATCACTGCTGATAATAAAATCTATCAATTTCAAATTGATAATTTCAAAAAACATTGTTTAATTGAGGGGCTTGATGATATTGGTCTAACTTTGGCCAAAAAACAAAAAATATCTGAATTCGAACAGCGTAATCGTCAGGATTTGCCCTGGCTTTACGATTAATTTTAACTAACTTAAAAATTATGACAATATTACAAGGAAAAAAAGGCCTGATAATGGGCGTTGCCAATAACCGCTCAATTGCTTGGGGCATTGCTGAAGAAGCAAGAAAATATGGTGCTGATTTGGCCTTTACCTATCAAGGTGAAGCATTACAAAAAAGAGTGGAACCTTTAGCAAAATCAGTGGGCTCAGATCTTGTTCTACCTTGCGATGTTAGTGATATTGATTCGGTAAAAAATGTTTTTATTGAATTAGAAAAAAAATGGGGAAAGCTGGATTTTTTAGTCCATGCCATTGCTTATTCTAACAAGGAAGAATTAAGAGGAAGATATGTTGATACCAGCAAAGGCAATTTCTTAAACACCATGGATATCTCAGCTTATTCATTAGTGGTAGTTACTAAAGAATCCGAAGAATTAATGAAAAAAGCCGGTGGCGGTAGCATTATTACTCTTAGCTATTACGGCGCCGAAAAAGTAGTGCCACATTATAATGTAATGGGCGTTGCTAAGGCCGCTCTTGAAGCCAGCGTGCGTTATTTATCAGTTGATATGGGTAAACATAATATCAGAGTCAATGCGATTTCTGCTGGCCCGGTAAAAACCTTGGCTGCTAGCGGTATTGGTGATTTTAGATATATTTTTAAATGGAATGAATATAACTCGCCACTTAAAAGAAATATTGACTTAAAAGATGTTGGTGGTGCTGGCGTATTTTTACTCAGCGAACTTGGAAGCGGCGTAACTGGTGAAGTGCTTCATGTTGATGCCGGCTATCACGTAGTTGGAATGAAGGCAATTGACGCTCCGGATATTGCATTAGTCAAAGATGAAGAGCATTCATAGCTAAGTTTTGCAGAAGAATATGGCCTCAGTGCAGGAAGGGGTCTATTGATCCCTTCCTAATGCTTGAATCATCTCAAAAAAAACTCTGCTTCTAAATTTAAAAATCATGATTGCTAAAAACGCTATTTGCAAAAATAAAATAATCATCTCAAGTCGTTTAAATCCTTATCCTAAATCTACAGTCAAGCAATTAAAAAACCTCGGCTTCGACCTAATATCTGAGCCATTATTTAAAGTCACCAAAATCAAGTTCGACCACAACAAATTCAATCAAGCCAATCTACAAGCCATAATTTTTACCAGCGCTAATGCCTGCAGCACCATCATCAATCTCAATTTAGCCAAAAACCTAAAAATATTTGCCATTGGCAAAGCCTCAGCCAACCAATTAAAACGAGCCGGTTATAATAATATTTTCTATTCAAACAAAAAAGACGCTAAATCATTAAAAGAATTAATATTAGAAAAATTAGATCCAGATATGGGTAAAATAGCCTATTTTTGTGGCGAATCAATCACTCTGGATTTTAAATTAGAGCTTGAAAAACAGGAATTTAAAGTTGATAAAATTTTATCCTATAAATTAACTGCCATTACAAATCTTAGCCAAAAATTCCAAGAAAAACTATTAGCCAACCAAATCTCCCAAATCCTACTTTACTCAAAAAATAGCGCCGAGGTTTTTTTTAATTTATTTCAACCGCTCATAACAAAATATCAACTCTCAAAAACTGATCTCAAAGCAATAAAAATAAGTTGCTTTAGTGATCAAATTCTACTAAAAGTCCAGAATCTAAAAAAGGCCTTATCACTTGATTTTATTAAGGCAGAAAGTTTTTTTGATGATAAATTATTTAAAGATAATTCATGACAAAAGATTTAAATAAAATAAATCCAGGTCCCTTTGGTTCAATAGTTACTAATTGTGCTGTGATTGAGAAAAAGGGGGAGAGTTTCGAATGCGCTGGCGTGAGAGATTTTATGGATAGGGAATCCAAGAAGGTTGATGCTGATACAATGTTTGGTGAGGGCTCGATTGGTAAGGTAAGATTAGCCGGATTGGCTTATATGCTGCAACAAAATAAGATAATTAATTTGCAAGATAATGCCAAGGATTTTTTTGTAAGTAAAAAATTCAAAAAGTTTTTGTATAAAAAATATCCAAATGATGCTGAAGCATTGCAAAAGGCGATAGTTGGATTTTTTTCTGGAGATGAGGCGGATAAAACATCATCTGCTAATGCTACTCTTGCTGATTTAACTACTCATTATTCAGGAGTTGGTGATCTGACCAGAGATGGTGGTAGGCTAGTTGCTATTAAAGGGATAGAATATCAATGCCCAGTTTTGGAGTTGATTTTACCAGGAGAGCATAGCAATCCAGATCTTAGAATTGGTGATAAACTTCGGGCGCAGGGTCCAACGTCAGTTGTAGATAAAGATCTTCCACCTGGTGAATATAATAAGCATCAATATAGTAATTTAGGTTATATGCTTTTGGGATTAGCGATGGAGGCGGCTTACGATGATGAAAATCGAGCTCCTAGTAATAAAATAAAGGATTATAAACAATTGATGAAGGATTTTATGCTGCAAGGGTTTAGCAGCACAAAATTTCCTGAAGATATAATTGCTACAGATAATGTGGTTAAGGCCAATTGGGTTGAAAATACTAGATTAGTTGATGGCAATAAAGTTAGCGTAGCTAATGCTGCTGGTGGAATGTTTGCTTCTGCCAAGGAATCAACTGAATTTTTTGAGAAATTTTTTGCTGGATTTCCTGGGACCAAAAATTATGGCAAAGATTCGAATAATAAATTTTTTAAACCAGAAACTATTGATCTAATGGCGCAGGAATGGATGAAGCATCCTCCTGCTAATTGGCAAGATGTGGATAGGGCAAAGAAAGGAGGCGATGAAGTAAAACTGCCAGAATTTCTTCGTTTTCAGGGCCCGGGATTTTGTGTGGATTATCTCTATGATGAAAGTTACTATTCAAGGGGTCCGGATGCTTTTTTTGCTAGTCATTTGCCAAATAATTATATCAAAACCGGCGGCACCTTTGGCTATAATTCAATGATGAAGTTTAATCCACAAACCGGAGATGCTTTTATTGGCATTGTAGCACAAGAAAACCTCACTGATAGCGTTGCTAAGAAATTAGATGTTAAAACTGAATCAGTAAAAGCCTGTTATTCTAAAAGTGGGACATTTGATCGATATATGATGCTTGAAAGACAAGCACCTGAGCTTCTAGAACAGCGAACAGTTCAACAAAAGATTGGGCGTTTTTTTACTGAAAAGGTACGAGATAAAAGCAGTGATGGTCATCATATAGTGTGACAATTAGGGCCACCCCTAAATAACAAATTATAAAAAGGTAGCAGGTACTTTTTGGAATTTTATAGCCATGATGTGATAATCAAAAAAAGCAGCAATGCTAGCTTGATTTCTTAATTGTTAATTTTACTATTGGGGCCTTAAGAATTATTTATTTTTTACAAATAAATAATCTTCTTGAATCTTTGATACTAATTTTCCTTTTAAATATTGATTTCCTTTCCCTCTTCATTTGCTTGAGGAGACTTTGGTGATAAGGCAATTATATGTTTAAAATCGAGTTTAGTATTACTTAAAAATCAATTAAATTAATTTAATAAAATGGACTTAGTAGCTTTAAAATACATTGGTGCTGGCTTGACCTCAATTGGTATGGCTGGTGCAGCAATTGCAATTGGTAATATTTTTGCAGCGTTTTTTGCAAGTATTGCAAGAAATCCTTCTGCAGCTCCCAAGATTGAAAAATATATCTATATTGCGGTTGGTTTAGCTGAAGCAATGGGTATCTTTGCCGTGCTTTTGGCGTTCTTAATTTTCTTTGCTTAGTTTTCAGGGGGGGCGCTGACGTTTTTTAGTTGGCGCCCCTATAATTTAATTAAAAATTTTTTTAAAAAATGCCGCAATTTGATTTTACTACCTATAGTTCACAGATATTTTGGCTATTAATTTGCCTAATAGCGATTTATTTTTCGATGGCCAAAATAATTTTACCAAGAATTACTGATATCATTAAGCAAAGAAAAGAAAATATCGATGGTGATGTTACTAAAGCTCAATTAATCAATGCTGATATTGCAAAAATTGAAGATGAGATTAAAGAATTAAAATCGAAAATGATTGACCAATATAAGTCAAAAATAGAAGTTTCAACCAAGGAAGTTAACCAATTAAGAGAAGAAAAAACTAACCAATTAAAACAACAAATCAGCCAGATTAATATTGCATCTAAAAATGAGATTGAGAATTTTTTAAAATCCTCAAAATTAGGCTATGATTTAGCAGTTTCTAGTTTAAGTAAGGCAATCAATAATAAAATTTTTAGTAGCAATTAATATGTTTGATGAAAAATTCTGGCTGACAATATCCTTTGTAATTTTTGCGATTTTAATGGCTAAATATGTGCTGCCATTAATTATTAAAATGATTGATGATTCTTCTAAAAAAATTGCCGATGATGTAGTGGCTGCTAAAAATCTCAAAAATCAAGCTGAGGAGTTGTTTTTGGAGGCTAAAAAACATCATCAGGAAACAATTCAGCATTGTAAAAAATTAGCTGATGATGCTGAAGGTGAGGTAAAAAAATTAATTAGCCAGTCCCAGGCAAGTCTTGACCATGATCTAAAAATCAAGCTTGATGCTGCGGTGATGAGGATCAAAAATCAGGAAGAAAATATCATTAGGGATTTAAAGACTAAAATTGTTGAAGATGCGTTAGCGGCGGTAAAAAATGATTTAGCTGGTAATTTGGATCAGCAGCAGAATAATAAACTAGTTGATAGCAAGATTGCTTCGGGATTTTAATGCTATTTTAACTAACGTAAATAAAGTTAGTATCTTGATTGCCGCCTCGCTTGCGTTCTTGGTAAGTGAGGAGACCTCGAAACCGTCACTTACCAAGAGCGCAAGCGAAGCGGCAATCAAGAATAAATAAAACTATTTCAATTCATAAAATCAATGAAATTTGCCTTATCCAGCCTCAAAGAATATCTAGATACTAATGCAAGCCTCGAAGAAATTTGCTCAAAACTCACTGATATCGGGCTTGAGGTTGAAAATATTGAGGATAAATCTGAGTCACTTCGTTATTTTAGTGTTGCCGAAATTATCGCTGCTAAAAAAGTTGAAAATTCAAATAAACTTACACTTTGCGAAGTTAAAATTTCTCCAAATGAAATTTTGCAAGTAGTTTGTGGTGCAAGTAATGCCAGGGCAGGGATCAAAGTAGCCTTTGCTCCGATTGGTTCGGTAATTCCTGCTAACAAAATGGTAATTAAAAAAGCCAAAATTGCTGGCGTTGAAAGTAGTGGTATGCTTTGTTCGGCCACTGAATTAGGGCTTGGTAGTGAGGATGAGGGGATTATTGAAATTGATAATAAATTTGTAATTGGTCAAAAAATTATCGAAGTTTATAATTTAGGAGATCCGGTAATTGAGATTAATGTTACTCCAAATCGTGGTGATTGTTTAGGAGTTTACGGTATTGCCAGAGATTTAGCGGCAACCAAAATTGGCAATCTAAAGCCGCTTATAATTAATAAATCCAAAGTTGATTTTCGCTTTGAAAAAGAAGCAGAAATTGCTCCTGAGGTTAGAAATAATATCGTCTTTTTTAGGCAATTAAAAAATGTTCAAAACTGCCAGTCACCAAAATGGTTAAAAGACAAATTAAATGCTGTTGGCATCAATTCAATCTCGGCAATTGTTGATATAACCAATTATGTGATGCATATTTTAAATCACCCGATGCATGCTTATGATGCTATAAAAATTGATGGGCCGATTCATTTAAGATATGCCAAAAATCAAGAAAAATTTACCTCTCTAAAAAATGAAGATTTTGCAATAGCGGATGATATTTTAGTATTTAGTGACTTGCAAAAAATAATTTCAATTCCTGGAATTATTGGTGGCGCTTTATCATCATGTGATATTGAAACTAATGATATTTTACTTGAGGCTGCCTATTTTGAGCCAGATCAAATTGCTTTAGCGGGTCGTAAGCTAAATATTAATAGCGACTCCAGATATCGTTTTGAAAGAGGTGTTGATATTAACACTTGTGAAGCCGGGATAGAATTTGCCACTAATTTGATTAAAGAAATATGCGGCTCTCAAAATGGCGAAGCAATTATTGTCAGTGACATCAAATCCTATAAATCGCAAAATTTAAAATCTGGCTTAGAGCAAAATTTTTTAAGTCCAATTGAATTTAATTTTGATAAATTTTCTAAGCTAATTGGCATCGAATTGCCAAAAGAACAAATGATTGCAATCTTACAAAAGTTGGAATTTAAAATCTTAGAAATTTCTGATCATAAATTATTACTAACCACCCCAACTCATCGCCATGATATTAAGCATCAAGATGATCTGGTTGAGGAAATCATCAGAATTCATGGCTATAATAAAATTAATTCTTTGCCACTGGAAAATAAATCCATCAGCAACTTAACAACCAGCCTGGATTTTTGTAATCAAGCAAGATTAGTACTTGCTGCCGCTGGTATGAAGGAAATTATTAGTTGGTCATTTGTTGATGCAAAAATAATTGATTTATTTGCGCTGTCAAATTCTAATTTAATGCTTGCTAACCCAATTAGTATCGAGCTTAATTACATGCGTCCTAATCTTGCAATTGGCCTGCTACAAACATTTCAAAAAAATCAATTAAGAAATTTTAACGATTTGTCTTTATTTGAAATCGGTCAAGTTTTCAGCGGCACTGAAATTGATGCTCAAAAATTAATGATTGCTGGCCTTAGAGCCGGTAATAATAAAGAAATTGATAGCTATAATCAAGCAAGAGAGTTTGATATTTTTGATGTCAAAAAAGACCTGCTGGCAATTACTGAAATTTGTGGCCTAAAATCTGAGGCAATTCAAATTGATAATCTAGGAAGTCCTCCAAAATACTATCATCCTCATCGTTTTGCCGCCCTAAAATTAGGCGCCAAAATCATTGGTTATTTTGGCGAAATTCATCCAATAATTATCAAGCAATTCGATCTAAAAAATCGCGTTAATTTCTTTGAAATTTTTGTTGATAATTTACCAAATCACGCCAATAATCTCCAAAAGCTAACCAGTAAAAAAGCTCTAAAGATCAATGATTTACAACCGGTAATCCGCGATTTTGCTTTTGTGGTTGATAAAAATCAAAAGGCTGGTGAAATAATTAAACTAACTGCAGCAATTGACAAAAATTTAATTGAAGAAGTAACGATCTTTGATATTTATAGCGGCTCAAATATCGCTGAAGATAAAAAATCAATTGCAATTAGAGTAAAAATTCAGCCTCAGGAAAAAACTCTTACTTCTGAAGAGATTGATATTTTAAGTAAAAAAATTATTGAAAATCTTGCAAAATCTTGCGGTGGCATCTTGCGTGAGTAATCTTGATTAATTAAATCTTTTTTAATTTCTTTAATTCCCAAAAACATCTTGCAGTTGCTAAAATGTCAAAAGTAGCATTATGCGCTTCTTCAAAATCTGTTTGAAAAAGTTTGTAATATAATTCTGAAAGTTTTGGCCATTTATAGCCATATGCTCCTTTAAGAGCGCAGAAATTGGTGGTGCTTTCCATGGTACAGATTTTCTTTCTGGTTGCAACAATATCAGTCATGTTATTTCTTAAAAATTCTGCCCTGATTATTTTTTCATCAAAACTCATATTATGAGCAACTAGAAATTCTGTCTGATTAATTGCATTTTGAAAATCTTTAAGCACTTCTTTTAGCTCTACCCCCTCTTTCATCGCTCTTTCAGTTGAGATTTTATGTATTTTTGCTGCCTCATCTGAAATTACAAATCCCTGTGGCTTAATAATGAAATTTTTTTCAGTAATCTGACGGCCATTTTGATCATAAATCAAATATGCTAATTGCACTAATCTTGGCCAATTATCAAGATCAGTAATTGGCGCTTTCCAATTTTTTGGCAGGCCAGTAGTTTCGGTATCAAAAAATAAATACATAATTTATTTTACATTTAAAATTAATAAGATCGGTTTAGCAGCAGCGATTTATTTTCTGCCATTTTTCTTGCTCACGTTTGGCAAAAAATGATTTTCTATCAAGAGGGATTTGTCCTGGATGATTTTTAACCTGATGCTCTAAATATTGCTGATAAAAAAATTCGCCATTGATAAAATCTTTGACTAAGAGCATGAATTTATAGCAATTAATTAGTTTGGTTTTTAAGATATTTAGCATTTCTTTGATAATTAAAAATTGATCTCATCGCTTCGATAAACACAATCCATAAGATCGTTAAAAAAATCAAGGTAATTATACTTACTAATTTTTGATTAAAAATTATTCTTTTGGTTGCGGCAATTTTATCTTGAACAATTAATCCCAAGTCAAGATTAGCCTGTAATTTGGATGCTAAAGCCATAAAACTAAGAGTCGGATCATTTAAGAAAAGCTTTTGATAAGCGGCAATGCTGGTGATAGTTAGAATCAAAATTAGCGGCAAAATAGTAATTAGAGCATATTTGCCGCGTCCGGATTTAACCAATATCACGCTAATTGCACTAAAAGCAATTCCTGCCAGCATTTGGTTAGAAATACCAAAAAGTGGCCAAAAAATACTGACTCCGCCATTAGGATCAATGGTTCCCACATATAAGAAATATCCCCAGGCGGCAACAATTAAAAAACTGCTAATAATAGTCATTAAAATGGCAGATTTTTTATTTAAATTGCAATATTTGAAAGGCTTATAAACATTTGCTAAAAGATCTTGAAGCATAAAGCGCGCTACTCTGGTGCCGGCATCCAAAGTGGTTAAAATAAAGACTGCTTCAAACATAATTGCAAAATGATACCAAAGAGATAAAAATTTATTCCCTGATACCGCAGAAAAAATATTGGCCATACCAACTGCAAGTGATGGCGCTCCTCCGCTTCTGCCAAATAAGCTATTTTCACCCATTTCCTTGGCTAAATCCTGCATGGTTTTAAGGTCAATTATATAGCCCCAACTGTTGATTTTACTAATGGTATTAGCTAAATCACCACCAAAAACCGCTCCTGGAACATTGATGGCAAAATATATTCCCGGTTCTAAAACCGAGGCGGCAATTATTGCCATTATTGCCACAAAGCTCTCAAGCAACATCGCGCCATAACCAATTATACGAATATCTTTTTCACTATTGATAATTTTTGGGGTAGTGCCACTTGAAACTAGGGAATGAAATCCTGATATTGCGCCACAAGCAATAGTGATAAATAAAAATGGAAAAATCTTGCCACTAAAAATTGGACCGCTACCATTGATAAAGCCGGTTAAGGCTGGCATTTGCATTACGGGGCGATAAATAAAAATTGCAATTGCTAATAATAAAATTACTCCGATTTTTAAAAAAGATGATAAATAGTCGCGCGGTGTTAACAGCAGCCAAACTGGCAAAACTGCGGCACAAAAGCCATAAATTATCAGGCTAAACACCAAAAATAAATCGCTACAGTTAAAAATGGCGCCAAGAGCAGGATTCTCATTAATTATTTTGCCGCCATAAACTGCAAGTAAAAATAATCCAACCCCAATCAAACTTGCCTCCATTACTTTAGCTGGGCGAATAAAAGCTAAATAAACTCCAACCAACATTGCAATTGGAATCGTGCAAAAAACTGTAAAACTACCCCAAGGGCTGCTGGATAAAGCCTTTACTATGATTAACCCAAGTACTGAGATTAAAATAATTATAATTGCCAAAGTGCCCGTCAAAGCTGCAAATCCGGCAATTGGCCCAATTTCTTCTTTAATCATTTGTCCTAAACTTTTGCCATCACGTCTTACTGAGGCAAATAAAATTGTCATATCCTGTACTGCGCCACCAAGAACTGCCCCAATTAAAATCCATAAAGTTCCTGGCAAATAACCAAATTGCATTGCTAAAGTAGTGCCAATCAAAGGACCCGGCCCTGCAATTGCCGCAAAATGATGACCAAATACAATCCATCGATTAATTGGCATAAAATCCTTACCATCATTTAATCTTACCGCTGGCGTCAATCTATTTTCATCCAGCATCAAAATTCTGGTTGCAATCCAGGCGCTATAAAAACGATAACCAATTAATTGTGTACAAACTGCCGCCAAAATCAGCCAAACTGAAGAAATATGCTCACCTCTGACTAAGGCAATTACAGCAATTGAAGTAAAACTAATTAGACTAATAACTATCCAAATCAAAGGACTAAGAATTTTTTTAAACATGTTGATTGAAAATAGTTAAAATAATTATTGCAAAATTTTTATAATCTCATTTAAACCATTACAAAATAGGGCTTTGGATTTTAATAAAATAACTGTAATTGCTATAATAAAGCGGGCTAGATCTGATTTATGATCTTGGTCATTTCGTCAATTGCGCTGTCAACATCATTATAATCGATACTCCTAAAAACCAGGGTGGTGCCGCCTTCAAAGGGGTAGCTACCCATTGTAACATGAGGGTACTTTTTTTGTAGATCGGTTAATTGCTTTGCAATTACGCCTTCAGTGAAGGTAGTTTTTATTTCGCGGGATTTTACTTTTTTACCGCCAGTTAATTCTTTTTTGGCGGCAAAAAACATTGCCTTAAAAATTCTTGGCACGCCGGCCATTACGAAAACATTTTCGATTCTAAATCCGGGGGCAGAGCTTACCGGATTATCGAGTAATTTAGCGCTTTTGGGGGTATAGGCCATTTTTAGCCTGGCCTCATTTAGATTTTCTTTGCCGTAATGATGGGCTAAGATTTCTACCCCTTGCTGATTGAGGATTAATTCTTCTGCAAATGCCTTAGCAACTGATAATGCGGTTATATCATCATGAGTGGGGCCAATACCGCCGCTGGTAAAAATATAATCGAATTTTTTTCTTAATTGATTTAAAGCTAAGATAATTTCTTCTTCTATGTCTAGTACTACTCTAACTTCTTTCAATCTAATACCAGCTTCAGTTAATTCATTTGCTAAAAAATTGAGATTAGCGTCTTGAGTGCGCCCTGATAAAATTTCATCTCCAATTATTATAAAGGCTGCGGTAACAATGTCTTTAGTCATAATTTATAAATATAATAAATTGGCGCATCCGAGAGGAGTTGAACCTCCAACCTTTGCCTTCGGAGGGCAACACTCTATCCAATTGAGCTACGGATGCATATATCGTTAATGTTGGTAACCATATTTTGAGATGATAATTTTATTTTCATTCTCATCATATAATTCTACCAAGAGTTTGGAGTTTTTTCGACCTAAATTAATTTCTTTAAAAGAGCCAATACAGCTTACTAAAATTTTAGATTTTTTCGCTAATTTCATTACTTTAGAAAGATTTTTGGCTTTAATACTAAAAATTAATTCATAATCATCACCACCAGCTATCAAATCAGTAAAATTGGTTTCTTGATTATGTTCAAGAAACATTTTGGCTGCTTTTGATAATGGAATTTTATCTTTATAAATTACCGCCTTAACTTTTGAAGCCTGGCAAATATGATTTAAATCAGCAATTAAGCCATCTGATACATCAATTGCCGCCAAGGATAAATTATTTTTAATTAGATTTCTAGCAAAATTAATTCTTGGGGTTGGAAAATAATGTCGCTTGAGTAAATAATTTTTATACTTTACGTTGCTTGAGTCTGCAAGGGATCTATTGACTCCTTTCTTAATGTTTATGTCATCAACCATTAATCTCGGTTTAGATGATTCAAAGGTTACGCAAGGGGTCAATAGATCCCTTGCAGGCATGGCAGCGTCTGGATAACAGGCGATTCTAAGTCCCAAATAGGCGTCTCCTATGTAGCCAGAAACGCATATTAAATCTCCCGCGGCAGCTTTATTTCTGGAGAGAATTTTATTTTTTGGAAGATAACCAAAAATCGTGATTGAAAAAACTAGCGCTTTATCGCTTTTTACGGTATCGCCGCCAATTAGGCAAACACCAAATTTTTTTTGAGTATCTTTAAGTCCCAAGACAAAATCTTTGATAAAATCTTCATCAATAGTAATATTTTTACTAAAACCGAGCATGTAATAAGCCGGTCTAGCGCCGCTTGCGGCAATGTCTGATAAATTGCTTCTCAGTAATTTAGCGGCAATTTTATAGCCACCATCTTGCTTACGAAAATGCACATCTTCAACCATCAAATCTTTGCTGATTACCAATTCTTGTCCGGCTGGTACCTTGATTTTAGCGACATCATCTTCAAGTCCGCGAGCATATTTAGAGTTATTGGTTAGAATTTTAAAATATTTATTAATGATCTCAAATTCATCCATGGTTAAAATTTTTTGACTTTAAATAAAAGATAATTGATGATTGCCAAACTTATACCACCTCGCGTCTATATTTGGCTAAAAAAGCCAATTATAGAAAGAACTTGTTATTATGGCAACCAACCAAACTACAATATCTTAACATGATTACCAAAGAATTTATCGAGTCAATTAAATTAGAGATAAAAGATCTGCAAAAACATGGTCTTTACAAAAATGAATATCAAATCACCAGTTCGCAATCATCAGAAATCGAAATAAACCATCTTGGTGCCAAGAAAAAAATGCTAAATTTTTGTGCTAATAATTATTTAGGTCTGGCTAATAATCATGGTTTGGTTGTAGTAGCAAAAAAATCTCTGGATAAATATGGTTTTGGCGCTGCTTCAGTTCGTTTTATTTGCGGTACTTTTGACATTCACAAGAAATTTGAGAAAAAAATGGCAGAGTTTCTTGGTTTTGAAGATGTGATTACTTACTCTTCTTGCTTTGCGGCCAATAATGGAGTTTTTGCTGCTCTTTTTGATAGTGAAGATGCAATAATTTCTGCCGATTTAAATCATGCAAGCCTCATTGATGGCATCAGATTATCTAAAGCTTCGCGCTATTTTTATAAATTTGACGATATGGCAGATTTAGAAAGCAAATTACAGGCGGCGCAAAAATGCAAAAATAAGGTGATTGTTACTGATGGGGTATTTTCAATGGATGGTGATATTGCAAAATTAAAAGAAATCTGCGATTTGGCAGAAAAATATCACGCGCTGGTTTTGGTTGATGATTCTCATGCTACTGGCTTTATAGGAAAAACTGGCCGCGGCACTATTGAGCTATGCGATGTTATGGGTAGGGTTGATATTTTAACCAGTACTTTAGGCAAGGCTCTTGGTGGCGCTGGTGGTGGATTTATCGCTGCTAAAAAAGAAATAGTTGAAAAATTACGCAATAAAAGTCGGCCTTATTTATTTTCTAATAATATTTTGCCGATGGTGCTTGAAGTTGGAATTGAAATTTTAGAAATTATCAAAGATTCTAAAAATATGATTAAAAAACTAGCTGAAAATACCAGCTATTTTCGTAGCAAAATGGTTGAAGCTGGTTTTAATATCAGGGCCAGTTGTCATCCGGTAGTGGCGGTAATGTTTGGTGATGAAATTATGGCAGCAAAAATTGCTAAATCATTGATTGAAGAACAAGGAATTTATGTAATTGCTTTTTCTTATCCGGTGGTGCCCAAAGGTGAGGCCAGAATCAGAGTACAAATATCTGCTGCCCATACCAAATCCCATTTAGATGCAGCAATCAATGCTTTTATTAAAGTTGGTAAAAAAATGTCAATTATTACAAAATAGATTTTTTAAAATGAAAATTAGTAAAAAAGATATCTCATTTATTTTATTTCTGATTTCATCTTTGATTGTGATTTGGGTTTGTTGCAGCGCATTATCGCATCTTTATTTTGCTGCTAGATTTAAATCACTTGATTTAAGTAAATTAATTATCAAAGAGGATAACACTGATAAATGGCTGAATCTGGCTCGTGATTTAAAAATTTCTGATCTTAAAAACCGGGTGATCTTGCTTGATTTTTGGGCCTATGATTGCGTTAATTGCCTACAAGTTAATTCAAAAATCAAAGAATTAGAGCAAAAACTTGGCTCTAAACTTGCGGTTATTGGGGTTCATTGTGCCAGGTTTGATGCCAGTAAAGATGTTAAGGAGATTAGAAAAGCAATAATCAAACATGATATTGATTATGCTATAATCAATGATCAAAATCTTGCGGTTTGCAATAATTTTAAAGCTAATCAATTACCAACTGCAATTATCATCGATCCTCACGGCGAAATCAGCAATAATTATGTTGGTAACAATGAAATTGAAAAGCGCCTGGAAAAGGATCTTAAAAAAATGATCACAAAATATAATTACCAGTTAAATCGTGAGCAATTACCAATTTTGTTAGAAAAAAATAAAATTAATGGCCATGTTTTAGCCTCTCCAACCAAATTGGAATATGCTGCTGATTTTGAATATAATAGAGTTAAAAGGCCGGTAATATTTATTGCCAATAGCGGCAAAAATAACATCATTATTTCTTCACTATCGGGTGAAATTATTGCTAAAATTGGCTCTAATCATCCTGGTTTTGAAGATGGCGATCTAGAATCTTCATCTTTTAATTTTCCAAATGGTCTGATTTATAAAAATCATAAATTATATGTTGCTGATACTAATAATAATGCTATTAGGATAGTGGATTTTAATGAAAATAAAGTTAGCACTTTAATTGCTGATCAAATTCCTGCTCAAGATGATGAAAAAAATAATATTAATTTATCTTCGCCAACTGATTTAAAATTTTATCCAGATGCTGAAAATATTATCATTGCCAGCGCCGGCACTAATCAAATTCTGCAATATAATCTTGAAAAACAAACTGCCAAAATTATTGCCGGAAATTCTGAAGATGGTATTGTGGATGGCAAATATCCAAAAAATTCATTATCGCAAACTTTAGCCCTTGCGGTTTTTCACTCAAAAATTTATTTTATCGATGCCAAATCAAGTGCGCTTAGGGTAATTGATCAAAATGGTGAGGTAACCACTCTAATTGGTCAGGGAATTCTTAAATTTGGTAATCAAAATGGCGATAAATCAGAGGCTTTGATGCAGCATCCATCAGGGTTGGTGGTTGATGATACCGGAGTTTATATTACCGATAGTTATAATCACATAATTAAAAAATATGATTTCTTAAATCATAAAATCAGTAATTTTTTTGGCGCTAAAAATAAAGGCGATAATATTGGCTCTAAAGAAAAAACCGAATTTGATGAGCCAAGCGGGGTAATATCGCTGCTTGATAAATTTTACATTGCTGATAGCAATAATGATCGGATTGTAATTGTCAATCGTGGTGATTTTAAGGCTACAATTTTAAATGTGATGCCGCCTTTGAAAATCATAAAAGAAGGTTTGCTTGAATATCTTCCTAATTTGCAAAAATTAGAAAATCTTAAAGTGAGTGCCAAAGAACAAGTGAGTTTGAAAATTAATTTACCAAATAATTATAAAATTAATGAATCAGCTCCAAGCTTTATAAATTTACTGGCATTAACCAAAAAAAATCAGGCTGATTTAGTGGTTAATTTTGACTGGAATGCGGTTAGAAATAAAGAGATAAAACTGCCCATTTTAGATGCTAAAAAAGATTATCTTTTGCAAGGTACGATTTATTACTGCAACATTCAGCCAAACTCCTTATGTTATATCAGCAGCTATGAGCAAAAAATTAAAGCAATAAATTCAGAAAAAAATAATCTCATTAACATTAATTTAGATGATGGACAAAATTCAAAATAGCAAAATATTTTTTCTTGGCGCTGGTAATATGGGCGCTATTATTGCTAAAAACATCGCCGATCATTTTAAAAATTATAAAAATATCACAATTTTAAAACCATCAAAAACCAATGCCATAGCTGGCCTTAGATATATTTCTGATGTCATGCAAATTGAAAAAAACTACCAGGCTGATTTAGTATTTATCACCATCAAACCTCAAGGCTCAAAAGCAATATTATCAGAGCTTGCTAGCCAAAATATTTTTCATAAAAACACTATTTTTATTTCAATTTTAGCTGGCAAAAAAATCAGTTTTTTTGAAGAAATTTTTGGCGCCAAAACCAAAATAATCCGCTCAATGCCAAATATTGCCATTGATTTTAAAATGGGATGTTTCACATTTTTTGCCAATAAAAATGTGTCAGCAAAAGACAAGGAAAATCTCGGTCATATCTTCAGAAATTTTGGTCATAGCTTCGAAATCAAAAAAGAAGATTTATTTGGCCCTATCACTGCAATATACGGCTCTGGCCCCGCTTATATTTTTCTATTACAAGAAATTTTTTATAAAATTTCCCTGGATTTAGGAATTGACCAAAATGACTCCGAAGAATTAGTAAAGCAATTATTTCTTGGCAGCTCCTTGATGACCAAGCATATGATATCTAGTGAAAATAATTTCCATTTCAAAGATTTAAAAAACCTGGTCACCAGTAAAAAAGGCACCACCGAAGCCGCAATAACAATCCTCGAAG
>CAZUPN010000027.1:0-5798 GCA_964622015.1 uncultured Rhizobiaceae bacterium
CCAAAATCGATATAAAATACTGCATATAGCAAAATATTTTTACCAAAAAGATGAAGCGATATGCAGTATTTTATATTGATTTTGGTATTAGTTTGCGTTTCCAAGCATCTGGATTGCCGCGTCACTTGCGGCTGCTGCTCGAATGACAAAAGAGAGACCTCGATTCCTGCAACCGAGTAACTACAGCCCCCCAATCACTTTCAGCAAATCAATCTTGGCAATATAAAATTGATATTTGGCGCTGATATTTTTTTGTTTGGCGTCAAGCAGAGTGGCCCCGGTGCTGATAACGTCGCGTATGTCGTTGGCGCCGAGTTTGTAGCCTTCTTCGGCTTGCTTTTGAGATTCGATGGCGGCATTTAGAAGGTCTTGGGTTAGAGTTAGATTTTCTGTGGCGATTTGTAAGCGGTTATAGGATTGCCAGCTTTGCAAAATAATCTCGCGTTTGGTTTGTTCAAATTTGGCGGTACTTTCTTCGACATTATATCGAGCTGAAGTGCTGGCATAAAAATCAGAAAATCCTGAAAAAAGTGGAATTGAAAGAGTAAGGTTAATTAGATGATTACTGCTATTAAGGCTATTGCTTGCAAGTGCACGATCTTTACTGATGGAGGCTCCTAAGGTTAATTTTGGATAGGCTTCTGATTTAATTTTATTTAAATTGGCTTTGGATAATTTATATTCGGCTTCAGCTTTTTTTAGAGTTGGGTTTTGAGCGGTGGCGATATTGATTAATTCTTCGATATTTTGCTCGCTATTTTCAAATTGTTTTTGGCTTTCTTCTAAAGCTTGCTTGGTGATTTCAATTTTTGCAGCTGGGCTCAGCCCGATAAATAAAATTAAATCAACCCTTGCAAGTTCAACATCTTGCTTTGCTTGCAAAAGATCAAGATTAGCCAAAGAGAGGTTAGATTTGGCTTGTAGCACATCAAGTTTTTTGGCCAGGCCCGCATCTTTTCTTTTATTGCTATAATCAAAATTGGTTTTAGCTAAATCATAATTTTCCTGCTTGGCGATCAGATCCTCCTTGAAAGAAAAATAATTATAATATTTTTTAATGGCATTAAAAATTGTTTCACTTAATTCACTATTATAATTGTAATTTGAGGCAAATAAAGCCTGCTTAACGCTTTCAAGATTGGCATTTCTTCTGCCAAAATCATAAATTAAATAATTGAGTGCCAGAGAGTTTGTCAGATATTGGGTGCTGCCATTAAGGGTATTGTCATTTGAATCAGTGGCTGCGGTCATTTTAGTGTGATTATAAAAATTATTATAGCTGGAGCTGGCGGAAATTTTTGGCCAATAATCACTGTAAGCGATTCCGACTTCGGCTTGATTTGATAATAAATTATTTAATGATTGTTTGGTTCTTGGATTATTGCAAAGTGCTAAATTAATTACATCATCTAAACCAAGCTTTTGAATATCAGAGCTTTGGGAGTTACAAGAAATTGCTTTTTTATTGACTAATTTTGCAGTATTAAGCGGGTCCCCAATTGGATTATAGGCATCGGCATTGTTGATAATGAGAGTCAAAAATAAAAATAATAATAAGATTTTTTTAATCATAATTTTAATGGATTGTAATCTCAATTTTACCGTCATTTTTTGGTGTTTTTAATAAAAGTACTAAAGGAATAGCGCAAAAGCTTAAAATTGCAGTCAATTTAAAGCTATTTAGATAGCCAATTAAATTAGCTTGAATCGAAACTTGCCGTTCCAGCAATTGATTTTGCGCGGCAATATCAAAATCACTAATATAAAAGCGATAAGCAATCACATTTTTGGCACCATCAATTATTTGCTCGCTTAAAATCGCATGATTTAATCTGGTCCAATAGCCAAGTAAAAAAATAATTAGCGAGATCCCAACGGCGCCACCAATGGTACGAACTAAACTAAAAATTGCTGATGCTTGCGGACGATCAATATCGGGCAAGGTTAAAAATGCTGTAGCGCTAAGTGGCACAAAAACAAAGCCAAGTCCGAAGCCTTGAATCAGGCCGCTAACCGATATTAAAAACTCGGTAACATCAAGATTAAAAAAACTCATCATATAACTTGAAACTCCAGCCATCAATAATCCAAATCCTACCAAAATCCGGGAATCAATTTTGCCAATTAACTTACCAACTATAAACATTGAAAATAAAGTGCCAACACCACGTGGTGCAGTTAAAAGCCCGGCGTCAAACACCGGATAGCCGATTAAATTTTGTAAAAATAATGGCGATAATGTGATTGAAGAAAATAAAATTACCCCAACGCAAAACATAAGTAAGGTACTCACTGTAAAATTGCGATCCAAAAAAAATCTAAGTGGAATGAAGGAATCTTTTTTACCAAAACTGTAAAATAAAAATAATCCAAGTGATAATGTTGCGCTAATGACGTAGAATTTTATTTCGCTTGAATCAAACCAATTCTTTTGCTGACCCCGATCGAGCATCAGTTGTAGAGATGAAATTAAAATAGTAAAAATTACAAAGCCCCTAATGTCAAATTGATGATTATGCAGTTGTTTTTTGTCTGAAGTTAGGAAGGTTAAAATGCCGATAAAAGCAACAATACCAACTGGCAGATTGATAAAAAATATCCAGCGCCAATCAAAATGATCAGTAATATAACCACCAAGCATCGGCCCTAAAATTGGCGCTACCATGATACCAATTCCCCAAGTTGCCATTGCCTGACCATGTTTGTGCGGTGGGTTAATATTTAATAAAACCGATTGCGATATTGGCACCAAGGCGGCACCAAATACACCTTGCATCAGTCTAAAAATTACCATTTCAGTTAAAGATGCTGAGACCGCGCATAATAAAGAGGCGATTGTAAAGCCCAAAACGCAGTAAAGTAAAAGATTTTTGGCGCCATATCTGCCGGCCAAAAAACCAGCAACTGGCATTGCAATTCCTGATGAAACTACGTAAGAGGTGACAATCCAGGTAATTTGATCCTGACTAGCATTGAGCGCGCCTTGAATATGGGGCAGGGCAACATTAGCAATGGTTAAATCAATTACTTCCATTATAGTTGCAAGCATCACACATAAGGTGATCATGCCCTTATTAGCAACTTCTACATATTGATTCGATGCTGCTGGCGACATAATGATTATGTTCTGGTATTGATAATAACTTTGGCGCTCATTCCTGAAGCCAATTTTGATAGATCCTGCCCATCATCAAATTTTAAACGCACGCTAATACGCTGCACCACCTTAATCCAATTACCAGAGCTATTTTGAGCAGGAAGCAACGAAAATTCTGCACCAGTTGCCGGGGCGATACTTGCTACAATTGCCGACCATTTTTGATTGCCAAAACTATCGATGATAATTTCTGCCTTTTGTCCGGCTTTAACATTTTTTAAATCTACTTCTTTAAAATTAGCCTCAATCCAAACATCATTTTTATCAACAACATGGAATAACGGCCGGCCCGCTGCTACAAAATCACCAATCTTAAGATCCAAATTAGAAACAACGCCGCTATTACTGCTTTTAATTTCAGTACGATCCAAGTGATATTTTGCCAAATTCACTTCATTTTCAAAAAGATTCAAACTGGACTCTGCCGCTTTAAACTCACTTTCAGCACGACTTAAATCCGATTCAGAAATAAATCCACCCTTAAGCAACATTTTTTTACGCTGATATTCTTTTTGCAAAAATTGATAGTCGGAGTGGGCTTTATCATAAGCCGCCTTAGCATGTCCATATTTTATTTTATATTCAGAATCATCAATAATCAGCAGAATCTCATCGCCCTGGACTAACTGATTATCCTGCGCCAAAATCTTAGCAACATAACCTTGCGCCTCAGCAACAATCTGCACATCCCCCATCTTAACCCGTGCATTATCAGTTGAGACCTTACCAAAAGAAAATAAAAAATACAGACCTACAAAAAACAAAATTACAATCGATGCTGCAATCAAAATATTTTTTTTAGTTGGAATAAATTTTTCCATAAATTTTAGTTAAAAATTAAGATTGAATTTAACTTTTGTAAGCCAGTCAAAATAAGGGTTGCTGCTATCATGCCAACAATCAGGTTGCCAATGCTAATCAGAGCTATTATTTTTACAATAAAAATCCTTAAATGACAATTATTGTAAAAAGAAAATCAATGGCTATCATGAGACTGTCGTAAATTTAAATTCCCAAAATTTTTGATTAAATTAAACCAAGTAACCAAATAAAATCAGAATTTAAGATTTTATACCCGATATTTTCCTAATTTTTCGACCTATTTTGTGATCTTTTAAGTCATATTTTTAGCATCTTTAGCTAAAAGAACACAGATAATCCCTCGTTTCCCGCTTCATGTCGCAAAATTCAGTTTTTCATCCTCAAGCCTAATCATCCTTTTAAAATTAAACGCCAAACTTTCCATAAAAACCAGAAACTGATTTTTGGCGATCCCGTGATATCTGTTTCTGTTGCTAAACTACCCCTCATGAAAAAACTAGATATGAGAAAATTAGACAAACAAACTCGCTTTGAACTCAAGCAAATAGCCGTGTCAGCAGTTTTGTCTGTGGGTAGTAGAAATATATCAAAAGTTTCTACGCAATATAAACTACGTCGTAAAACTTTATTTGACTGGGTTAATGCATATAAAAAAGGTGGAAAAAAAGCATTGTCAAAAAATGGTCGTGGCGCTAATGGTGAAGTTTGGGGGTTGATTTGCTAAACACTCTCCAAATTTTGATGTAGCCAATATAATCAAGCACTCACCACCGCTTTTCAAATATACACAGGTTCGAAATTTGATTATCGGTAGCGACAATTTACACATTATTCTTTAAGTTGCTTATCTTCTTTTCTTTCCTAAATAATTTCTAACCGAAAAATCTACCGCTCTACTAATTTGTGGAGCATCAATACCACCATCTTCAACAATTTCTATTTCATATTTAGGCACAAAAACATTGCTGGTCACTGTAACATCAATCATGCGATCAATAAGGAATGCTCGTGATTGACCATCTTCTTTAAGTGCATAAAGTAAAATTCTATTTTCAGAAGTAGTTCTAAATGAATATGGTTCTAGGACATATTGCTTACGCTCTCCTTCTTCATTTTTGTAATCAAGATTAATGCATAAATGGCTCGCAGCAGCAAATCTGATGTTTTGTACAATTTTTGATTTATTATCAAAAATATAATTTCTACTTTCTGAGTGTTGCGGAAGATTCAAAATTGGTAACGGTTTTTTATTTAAATGGCCAGCAAGCCAACTAAAGAATGTTGGTAATTCGTTCCAGTAACTTTGAAATGGAGGTAATGTTTGCAATTGGTGTTTGAGCTGACTCTCCCATTGAACCTTAAACTCTTCTTTTTTTGGATTAAGCGTTATCATACTTGGAAATACGATTCCTTTAAACGCACACTTTTCTTTGATAGAAGTATTTAATTTTTCTAAATCAACTTTAATACCGTGACGATACATATTAACCACATCATGCAAATCTCTTGCGCCGGGTCGCTTTCTTTCATCTAAAGCTCGAGTTTTTTCTGCAAAAAGATCAATATAATGATAACAAAGAGCAGAAAATAATTTTTTATCTTTATCAGAATAGATGTGATCTATTTGCATTCTGAGTGGTTCTAAAACAACTTTCTCATCAACAGTTAAATCTAATTTAATTGTAGGAGCAGAGCCTCCTTGCCCAATAGTCATTGGGCCACGATAATAAATATTTCCTTTGCAAGAATCGTTATTTCTTAAGTTTTTATAAATTTCGATTTTGATCGGCGAAAATTTTCCATCGGCAGCAACATCAAT
>CAZUPN010000027.1:5825-17128 GCA_964622015.1 uncultured Rhizobiaceae bacterium
AGTTTTTTTCAAAAATTCTTCATTTAGGTGAGATGGATCAAGTATTGTAAAATCCAGATCTTCAGAAAATCTGTAAGTTTCGAAAAAACATTTTTTTAAACAAGTTCCGCCTTTGAATAGCCACTTATCTTTTAGGTCTTTGTGGTTGGCGATGCCTGCTAATAGCCAGCCGAGAACATAATCTTTTTCAATTACTTTTGGCTCTAACGATAATTCTCCAGCTTTCTCTAAAATCTCTCTTTTATCAATCATGGTGGTGACTCCAATTGTGTGGTATTAGTAATTTCCATTTTGTGGAAATTTTTAAATCTTTATATTCGTTATCCAGCTTTGAATTTCCTTTTGAGATATTTTTCTCACAGATCTTAATAATGCTTGAATATTTTTCGGCATTAAAACCTTCCAACAAAAATCCAAGACGCTTGAAAGCGGTTTTATTGCCAAGTTTTTTTAGGTAAGAAAGAAGCAATTCCTGATTAAAATATTCTGATTCCAAGTAGCTGAGTAAACATTTTTCCGTATGAGAAATTCCACCGCCAAGATTAGGATCATCAAGCATACCAGCAATTGTTCGATGCGGATCTGAAATATTAATTTTTACTGAACCTTTCCATAAAACTTTTAGCCCAAAGAAATTTTCTTCTTTGGTTTTCTTTAAAGAAAAAGTTTGGCTTTGTATTATTTCGCTGCGATTCTTAATTGACTTGCTGGTTAAAACACAAATTGAGCTAAAGATTTGCTCAGTAAATCCCCAATGCTCAGCAGCCGACCATCCACCAATATAAGCTGGTGAAAAAAGTGTTGGAACAACAACCCAAACATCTTCTAAAACTTGCTCACTTGAAACTGTGTCCATAGGTATTGGAGCATAAAACCCGCGTTTAATTCTTTTCAGCCATCCTTGTTCTGTCCATTCAGCTAGCTGTCTAGCAGTAGCACTTCTTTCCATTCCTAGAACTGAAGCACAATGCTCTACTGAAAATATTGGACCAGAACTACGAAGTAATTGCGCTATTCTTTCTCTACTTTCTGAGCTTCTCATTTTACTTATCATAAACAGTATATTAAAAATGCTTTAATTAGGTTAAGAATGTAAACTAAGCACTTTTAATGTAGAATCAAGTGTTTAATATGACAAAATATTGAGACTTTTAGCAAACTAAGAAAATGGAATTTATGAATGATGAATTGGCGGATTTTAAAAAAATTAATGAAACTTTAAAAAAAGATTTTTTATGTTTACCTCCTTATAATTCAACAAACGGAGGATTTCTGGATAAGGTTTGGCGATCTTTAATCGCAAATCAGGAAATAAAATATCATATTACTGCTGAAATAATTTTACCGTATCGCAATGTCATCAATAATATTTTTCTTAAAAAGAATTTGGCAAAAGAAGAAATAACTAACACTAGAAATTTTATTATTTTCTCAGACAAACAATGGGATCTTCTGAAAAAAATAAAAAATGCACTTCGGATTCTTAAAAAGAAAAAAAGTTAATCAGATTTTTTGTCTTTTTGTGAATGTTTAATATTGTTTCTCAGAGGAGATTTTATTTGCAAATATTCTCCAAATCTCCATTCGGAGTTAACGCAATTTTGATCAGTATTATCAAGGCCTTTCAAAGTTCATCTGCAAAAAAAAAATTTCTGAGTTACTCTATTTTTTAAAAGTTAAAACCAAATTTTTTGCAATCAAAAACGATTAAAAGTTTGCAAATCGCATCTCTTGCCTAAGCAGATAATTTCGAACTTTTGTGTTAACATCTCCCGATCTAGTGCTAGAACTGTCAGAGGTCGTAAAGGAGAAAGTCAGAATCCCAAATGGTCAAAATTTATGATATGGCTGTAAACTTGAGTGGTAATGGTGACCCCTACGGGATTCGAACCCGTATTTCCACCGTGAAAGGGTGGCATCCTAACCATTAGATGAAGGGGCCGTTTTGAAGGCCGAATATAGGGCAATTTTGATTGCCCTATAGTAGAAAAGAACGGTTATCTTGAGTAATATTCTGTGATCAAATGAGGTTGCATTTCAACCGCATAAGGAACTTCTGCAAATATAGGGGCAGAAAGTAATTTTACTGAGAAATTATCTTTATCAAGCTGTAAATAAGCAGGAACATCACGCTCCATTTTTTCCATACTATCAATGACAATTGCCATAGTGCGGAATTTTTCTCTAACTTGTACTATATCACCAATTTTAACTCGGTAAGAAGAGATATTTACTACTTTACCATTAACGCTTACATGCTTATGGCTAACAAATTGTCGAGCAGCAAAAACTGTCGGTACAAAATTGGCGCGATAAACTATGGTATCTAATCTTGATTCTAACAGGCCAATAAAATTTTCACTAACATCACCTTTTGACTTAGCAGCTAATGCAAAAGTATTTCTGAATTGTTTTTCTGAAATATTGCCATAACTGAATTTCATTCGCTGTTTGGCGCGTAGCTGAAGACCATAATCACTGCTTCTACCCTTAGGAGAAGTGCCATGTTGACCAGGGCGATAATTTCTTTTTAGATAAGGATCTTTGGCCTGGCCCCAAAGGCTGGCACCCATTTTTCTGCTAATTTTTTTCTTAGCACTAATTCTTTTTGTCATTTCTAGTTAACTAGTTAAATAAATATTGTAAGGCTCGTTGATACTGTTAAGACAGGACTTCTAACATCCTAAACGGGCTCTAAAGCAAAGAGGCGGAGATTCTTGCATAAATCAACTTACTTTGTCAATAGTTTTTATTAATTATTTACGAATTTTATAAGTGTTACCGCAATAAAAAATCTTTAGATTAATAAATTTCCTGAATTGCCGCGGCGCTTAAGCTCCTCGAGAGCGAAGGACCCAGGTAATCGTTACTCTTCAGGGAGCTTAAGCGCCGCGGCAATTCAGGAGTTCTAATATTGCAAGGAGCTATTTTTTAAAACATCAAAAATCGCCGCGGTGATTTTTTTTAGATCTTTTTTTAAAATATTTAAGGCTGGCATTGTGTAAATAACATTTTCGAAAGGTCGTATAAAAACTCCTTTTTTAGGAAAAATTACTCTTAGATCAGTTATTTCTTTTTGACTGATATTTTTTAGCTCTACCACTCCAATTGCACCGATTACCCGAACATCTTTAACATTTTTTAAATTGCGGCATTTTTCAAGCTCAACTGTTAAAATTTTAGCAATATTAGCAACTTTTTGCTGATAATTATTTTGAGCAAATAAGTCAAGAGAGGCATTTGCAGCTGAAGCTGCCAGAGGATTACCCATAAAAGTCGGGCCATGCATTAAAGCGCTATCGGCAGAGTCACTTAAAAAAGCATCATAAACTTCATCGGTAGTAATTGTTGCTGCAAGACCAACGGCGCCACCAGTTAAAGCCTTACCAATTACCATAATATCTGGGATAATATTAATCTGATTGCAGGCAAAAATTTTACCGGTTCGATAAAAGCCAGTAGCGCATTCATCAGCAATAAATAATAAATCATGCTTTTTTACAATCTGATAAATTGCTAGCAAAATATCTTGATCAATAAATTTCATACCGCCGGCGCATTGCACTAGCGGCTCAATAATTATCGCAGCAAGAATCGGTTTATTTTTAATGATAAAAGATTCAAATTGATTTAAATCATTTTGGGTTTTTGGCAGCGCTAAATTAAAATTATTTAATAAAATTTTACTGAATTTTTGATGCATCCCAGCACCAAGATCCGATAAAGACATGCAGCCACTAGTATCGCCATGATATGAGTTGCTAAAGGAAATAAATTTTGTTTTTTGATTTTGTTTTTTATTGATAAAAAACTGCCAAACAATTTTAATCGCCACTTCAACTGCAGTTGAGCCGGAATCAGAAAAAAATACTTTGTTTAAATTGCCAGGAGTAAGCTCTGCCAACCGATAAGCAAGCTTATAAGTTTGATCATTGGCAAATCCGCCAAGCATAATATGAGGCAATATTTTTGCCTGTTTAATAATCTCTTTAACAATGTGATGATGATTATAACCATGAGCCATCGACCACCAAGAGGCAATAGCGTCAATTAAAATTCTACCATCTTTTAAAAAAATCTTACTGCCTTTAGCGGTTTTAACTTCAAGCGGAATTGGCGGATTCTTCATTTGTGTATATGGCAACCATAAATGGTTTTTACCCTTCAAAATATGATCCATTTTTTAATTAAGACTGAATTTATTCATAAAATTATCACCATTAGATGACATCAATTCCGGCATCAAGAAAGAAATTTTTTTATTGATTTGCTCGACTATTCTTAATTCGCTTTCGCTAAATTTTGACAATACATAAGCAGCAATCTCAAAATCTTTATTTGGCGGCCTACCAACCCCCAAACGCAAGCGTAAATAATCCTTGCCAATTTTTTTATCAATATCATTTAAACCATTATGACCGGCACTGGAGCCGCCAATTTTAAGACGAATTTTCCCTAAAGCTAAATCAATCTCATCATGTAAAACAATAACATTCTTGATAATAATTTTATAAAAACTTAATATTTCTAAAACCGCATCTCCCGAGCGATTCATATAGGTTTTTGGCTTGATGGCAATAATTTTTTGACCATTAATTTCGCCAGTAAAAATATCGCTGAGAGATTTTTTTCTTGCTAATTTATTAAAATTATAATCTTTAATAATTTGATCTAATAAAATAAAGCCGAAATTATGACGGGTATTTTGATATTCACTACCAATATTTCCCAAACCGACTAATAAAAACATGAAATAATAAATTACGATTACTAAAATTAATGAAAAATAATCTTAGAATTTCTTACAAACATCAAGCAATTTCTAATATTTTTAAACATTTTGCCTGCTTAATATTTATATTCTGTAATTTCTTGCTGCTTGGAGCCTGTAAAAATAGCAATTCTAAACAGCAATTAAAGTCTAAAACCGAAATCAGCCAGGATAATAAAAATTATTTAGCTTGCGTTCCTGCCAGCTATAATCTTGGTAATTTTGATAAAAAGCAAATCGAAGAATATTATAATTGCCGCAAAAATTTGTATCGTCAAAATTTAACCAGCAGCCAAAAATCAATGGATTCAGACCAGTTACAAAAATGCCAGCAAGAGGTAAAATCAAAATTATTGCAGCAAGAATTAAATCAAAAAATTGTTTGTCGTAAAAAAGTCTATGAACAATTTCCTAATTCTCTTTGTTTTGAAAATATCAATGATATTGAAGAAGCCAGGCTACATCTGCAAAAGGCAAAATTGGATGCTGATTATGTAAATTCTAATAATTTTCCTGCAATTGGAATTGATGATGATGTATTTGGGGCGGCAAAAGAAGAAAAAAGGCAAAAACCAATTACCAAAAAACAAACTCCAAAGGGAATCTATAATATTTTTGACTTAAATAAATTGCGGTATAAATATTTATCTAGCTGCTATCAAGATGTTGACGATCAAATTGCTAAATTAAATAATGTTTTGACCAGCCAGTGCGACAAACAATTTAAATAGCTTGGTTTTTAGCGATTTTGAGCCTCGGTTCATTAATAAAATATGTATCTTTTTGATACAGAGATGAGTTATTTCTAGATAATGTAATTACTTACATTGAAAATTTACATTTTTTTATATCGAAATTAGCTTCATAACAGTTTATTTTAACAATTAGAATTTATGAAAAGCAAGAAACAGCCAATCGACCTAGATTTTCTCAGGGGAATTATTGATAATGATTCTGAATTTGAAAAAGAATTGTTTGGCATTTTTGTGGAAAATGCTAATCACAATCTTGCCAAGATGCAAGATGCGATCAATAGCTCCGATAATAATGGTTGGTACATGGCATCTCATGCCTTTAAGGGCTCGTCAGCGTCAATTGGCGCCTTTAGCCTCTCAAAAATTCTGGAATATGCCCAAAATCACCAACAAGAAACTTTTGATGAGAAGTTAAAAATTTTAGATAAGGTAAAAAAAGAATTTGAAGCGGTGCATGATTTTATAAATCAGGAAATTTTATAATATCAAATCTCCTGAAATTGAAGTTATTTACATGATTGAATCTAGTTCCTAAAGCAATTTTAGATTTATAAGTAAAATTTTTATTGACTAACAATATGTTTGCTGGTAAAAATGCCCCTCCTTTTGATCGAAGTTACTAGCGATCACTTCTGCAATCATATTCGTAAGAGTTGCAATTGAGGCTATAAACAGCCGCAAATACTGTTTTAAAAGACAATTTTAATCTTAAATTTAGTAAATTAATGCCGACAATTAATCAATTAATTAGAAAGCCTAGAGCTATTCAAACCAGAAAAAACAAGGTTCCGGCGATGAAAGCCTGTCCGCAAAAAAGAGGAGTTTGTACTCGTGTTTATACAACCACTCCAAAAAAACCTAACTCAGCTTTACGTAAAGTTGCCAGGGTTAAATTAACTAACGGTTTTGAAGTAATTGCTTATATACCAGGAGAAGGACATAATTTACAAGAGCATAGTGTTGTTGGTATTAGAGGCGGAAGGGTAAAAGATTTGCCAGGGGTTAGATATCATATAGTTAGAGGTTATTTTGATACTCAAGGTGTCAAAAATAGAAAGCAATCCCGCTCTAAATATGGCGCTTCAAAACCTAAATAATAATTGAATTTATCAATAAATAACAATCTAAAACAATGAGAAGAAAAGCAGCAAAAATCAGGAAAATAATTCCAGATGCTAAATTTAACGAAATAGTAGTTACCAGATTTATCAACCGCTTGATGAATGATGGTAAAAAATCAGTAGTTGAAAAGGAAGTATATAAAGCCTTCGACAATTTAGAGAAAAAAATTAAAAGAAACTCAATTGAAATTTTTAGGGAAGCTTTAGAAAAAGTTACTCCTAAAATTGAGGTTAGATCTAGAAGAATCGGTGGCGCTACTTATCAAATTCCGGTTGAAGTTCCAGAAAGAAGAGGTCTAGCTCTAGCCCTAAAATGGCTAAAAACCGCTATTACTAATATCAAAGGAAGAGATTTAGCAACCAAAATTTTTACCGTTATCACTGAATCTCTTGATAATAAAGGTTGGGCAATAAAGAAAAAAGAGGAAGTGTTTAAAATGGCTGAAGCTAATAAAGCTTTCGCTCATTATCGCTGGTAATATAATTTATTTGCCTATATAAATATTGCCTGGAAGGGTTCTGTTGACTCCTTCCCTAATGTTCATGTCATCATGCATTACTTTGCGCAGATATATCAAGTTGATTCAAATGTTAAGGAAGGGGCAAATAGAACCCTTCCAGGCATTGGATCCAGGCATTGGACAATTATCATCCAGGCATCTATAAAATAAAAAATTAATTAATCCTTGCAACTTAACAATAAAAAATATGTCGATTCGCGAAATTGAAATTGAAAAATACCGTAATATTGGAATTATGGCTCATATTGATGCTGGTAAAACTACTACTACTGAAAGAATTCTTTATTATACCGGCAAATCTCATAAAATCGGCGAAGTTCATGATGGCGCTGCTACTATGGATTGGATGGCTCAAGAGCAAGAAAGAGGAATAACTATTACTTCTGCTGCCACTACCTGCTTTTGGAAAAATCATCGTATCAATATTATTGACACCCCTGGTCACGTTGACTTTACTATTGAAGTTGAAAGATCGCTTAGAGTTTTAGATGGCGCAGTTGCGGTATTTGACGCTGTAGCCGGAGTTGAACCGCAATCAGAAACCGTATGGAGACAGGCCAATAAATATCGCGTACCAAGAATGTGTTTCGTTAATAAGATGGATCGTGTTGGTGCTAATTTTTATCGCTGCGTTGAAATGATGAAAGCTCGTCTTACTGGTGCTAAACCACTAGTTATCCAATTACCAATTGCTGAAGCCGAAGATTATGGCGGCTTAATTGATTTGGTTAAAATGAAAGCAGCAGTCTGGAAGAATGAAAATTTAGGAGCGGAATTTGTTTATGAAGAAATTCCGGATTTCATGAAAGAAAAATCCGAGCACTATCGTAGTATCTTGTTAGAAACTGCGGTTGAGCAAGATGATGAAATTATGGAACAATATTTAAATGGTCGACAAATAAGCGAAGAACAGCTTAAAAAATGTATCAGAAAAGGTACTATTTCTAGTGCTTTCGTTCCAGTTTTAAATGGTACCGCCTTTAAAAATAAAGGGGTGCAAACCTTACTTGATGCGGTGGTTGATTATCTGCCAAGTCCTAAAGATATTACCAGTATTAGCGCTAGCAAATTAAGCAATGATGAAGAAATACAAATCACTTGTAATGATAAAAAATTTGCTGGATTAGCCTTCAAAATCATGACCGATCCTTTTGTTGGATCACTAACATTTGTTAGAATTTATTCCGGTACCTTAGAATCAGGTGCTGGCCTGATTAATACTACTAAAGGCTCCAAAGAAAGAGTAGGGCGTATATTATTGATGCATGCTAATAATCGTGAAGATATCAAAGCCGCTTATGCTGGCGATATTGTAGCATTAGCAGGCTTAAAAAATACCACTACCGGCGATACTTTAGTTGAGCAGGATAATCCAATTATTCTTGAAAAAATGATCTTCCCAGATCCAGTAATCGAAGTTTCAGTTGAACCAAAATCGACCGCTGATCAGGAAAAAATGGGTATCGCTTTATCAAGATTAGCTTCTGAAGATCCGTCTCTTAGAATTGAAAGCGACAAGGAAAGTGGTCAAACTATTTTAAAAGGAATGGGCGAATTGCATCTTGAAATCATCATTGATCGGATGAAAAGAGAATTTAAAGTAGATGCTAATATCGGTCAGCCAAAAGTTGCTTACCGCGAAACCATTACCAAAAAGATTGAAATTGACTATGTTCATAAAAAACAATCAGGTGGCGCTGGCCAATTTGCTAAAGTTAAAATTATTTTTGAGCCACTTCCGGCTGATACCAAAGAAAATTTTATCTTTGAAAGCGAAATTGTTGGCGGCAGAGTACCAAAAGAATATATTCCAGGCGTTGAAAAAGGTTTAACTTTAGCCAAAGAAACCGGCTTTTTAGCTGGCTATCCGGTAGTAAGATTAAAAACTATCCTAATTGATGGCGCCTATCATGATGTTGACTCTAGCGTACTTGCCTTTGAAATTGCCGCTCGTAGCGCTTTTAGAGAAGCAATGCAAAAAGCCGGAGCAATAATATTGGAACCAATCATGAAAGTAGAAGTAGTAACGCCAGAAGAATATATGGGTGACGTTATTGGTGATATTAATAGCCGTAGAGGCCAAATTGTTAATCTTGAAGCTCGTGATAATATTCAAGTAATTGAAGCTAGAGTTCCATTAGCGGCAATGTTTGGTTATGTAAATAGCTTAAGATCTTTATCACAAGGCCGGGCACAATATACTATGGAATTTTCTTCTTACGAGCCAGTACCAAATAACGTAGCTGAAGAAATCAAAGCTAAAAAGGCTTAATTTTAATAGATTTACTCATGAAAAAGCGCAATAAAATCTCTTTAATTGGCGCCGGTAATATCGGCGGTACTTTGACCCATTTGATTGGCTTAAAAAATCTCGGCGATATTGTTTTATTTGATATTAACGCCGGCACTGCTCAGGGTAAGGCTCTTGATATCGAACAATCCTCGGTAGTTGAAGATTTTGATGCTAATATTATTGGTACTTGCGACTATAAAGATATTGCCGATTCAGATGTAATCATTATCACCGCTGGCATTGCAAGAAAACCAGGCATGAGTAGAGATGATTTACTAGCTACCAATATTTCCGTGATGAAATCAGTTGCTGAAGGAGTCAAAAAATATTCACCAAATGCCTTGGTAATCGTGGTTACCAACCCACTTGATGTAATGGTTTATGCCTTCCAAAAATTCTCAAATCTACCAACCAATAAAGTAATTGGTATGGCCGGGGTACTTGATTCGGCAAGATTTAGCCTATTTTTAGCTCGCGAATTTAACGTCTCAATTGAAGATGTGAATGCTTTCGTTTTAGGCGGCCATGGCGATACTATGGTGCCACTCATCAGATATTCATCAATTGCCGGCATTCCGGTTCCTGATCTTATTGAGATGGGCCTATCCAGCAAAGAAAAAATTGCTGAGATCGTTCAAAGAACCAGAGATGGCGGCGCTGAAATTGTTAAATTACTTGGCAGCGGCTCTGCTTATTATGCCCCCGCCTCGTCAGCAGTTTTAATGGCCGAAAGCTATTTACTTGATAAAAGAAGAATTCTGCCAGTTGCCGCTAATTTAAATGGCGAATATGGAGTTAAAGATCTATATATCGGGGTACCGGTAATAATTGGCAAAAATGGCGTTGAAAAAATCATCGAAATTAAATTAAATAAAGACGAGGCCGAAATGTTTAATAATTCCGTTGCTGCAGTTAAAAAATTAATCTCTGAAATCAAACTTTAGAGCTATTACTAACCACCGATAAATTCTTAATTAATCTGGATTTGGAATGCTTGAGAAAAATAAATTTAGTCAAATTATCGGCAAGCCGCTGAATAGCTGGCAACAAGCAAAAAAGCCACCGGCAACATCTATGAGCGGAAAATACTGCATATTAGAAGCTCTTAATCCAAGCCAGCATGGCGCCGGATTATTTAAATCACTTTGCCTTGCTTCTGAGGAACAATCATGGACATATCTTCCTTACGGCCCTTTCAGTAAAATTGACGAGTTTCAGTCTCATCTACAGGAGCTAATTTCTGTAAGCGATAATTTAATTTATGCGATTTTAGATTCTAGAAATAATCTCCCAATTGGAATTAGCGGTTATCTAAAAATCAATCCCATGCATGGCACCATTGAAGTTGGGCATTTAAATTTTTCCAAATTATTAAGAAAAACCTCTGCTGCAACTGAAGCGATGTATCTAATGATGCAAAGAGCATTTGAAGAATTGGGCTATAGAAGATATGAATGGAAATGCAATACATTAAACCAAGCCTCAATTGCATCTGCAAAACGCTTAGGATTTAAATTTGAGGGCATTTTTAGACAACATTATGTTATTAAGGGCCATGGACGCGATACTGCTTGGTTTTCAATTATTGATAGTGAATGGCCAGAAATAAAATCAAAGCTACAAAAATGGCTAGATCCAAGCAATTTTGATCATAATAATCAACAAATCCTAAGGCTGAAAGAAATATAGGTCAAAAAAACCTCTTTTAAAAAAATAATAATAAAACTTTGAAAGTTACTTGCTTTAAATGATTATTTTTTGTTTTTTAGACAAAATGGGACTGTCTCAAATCCAATTTCCTAACCTATTTTTGACGTAAAAATCTAATTTTGCAAAAGTTTG
>CAZUPN010000028.1:0-17117 GCA_964622015.1 uncultured Rhizobiaceae bacterium
AGAATTTTGGGGAAAAAATTTGAATTATTGTTGGAATTCAACAGGCCCATAAAATGGGACTCAAATCAACCTCCCCAGATAAGACAAGGGGGCCACAAAATTATACCAGCTCGAACCAAAGAAATTCTTTGATTAGGAGATTAGTTTTAAGAAGATTACCAAAAAATTGCCCGAATGTTTGTAGATCATATTATATATAAAGTGATCTGCCATAAGTAGGCTAAAAGTTATACCGCAAAGAAGTTAGATCTGCTTACTTATGTTAATCTAACTTAACTTATATGAAAGCGTTAGAAAATTTGATTATTTCTACTGACTCTATCCAGAAAGACTCCCCGCTCGACTTGGTGTCTAAGCTTCGTAATTCTGCAAAATTCTTAAATAAATTCAAATTTTTAGACCTGGTTTTTAAAATCATATTATTTAAATGCTTCCTGCTTAGATGCTTATTTTTCACTGGATTATTTTCTGTTTTTACTCGGGTAGCTGCTGCTGATAATGAATCAGCCTTTGATGATAATAGCTTTTATAGCCAAGATAGCGATTTGGTTCACAATAATAGTACTAATAATGATGATGTGGTGGAAGGTGAGCAGGTAGCTGTTGATAATATTAATTTCAATTCTGATTATTATAATATTTTAGCTATTAATCAAAATTATAGCAATCAGCAAGAAGAGAAATCAAAAGGATCTGCAGGCGAAGGCTTTAACTACCTTGCCAAAGTTGAAACCGGGGCTAAATTTAGCTCAAAGCGAAATATTGGCGATGGTAAAATATTGATTCCTATCTATCAAAGTAAAGATGGTGATCAGTTATTATTTACTGATTTACGTGGTCGCTTTGATAATCTTGGATCTTCGGAATATAATATTGGTCTTGGTTATCGAAAATTATTAAATAATACCAGTTTTCTTGGACAAGATCAATGGATTATCGGTGTTTATAGCTTTTTTGACCGCTTGATTACCGCAAGCAGTAATAGCTTTAATCAAGTCACTATAGGACTTGAAACATTGTCTAATGAATATGATTTTAGAAGCAATATTTATCTTCCAGAAGATAAGGAGGCGGTAATTAATGATTCCTTTGTTAGTGAGGCAAAGAATGGTAGACTCAGCGTTGATTATTTAAAAGAAAAGCCATTAAAAGGCGGTGATTTTGAATTTGGCTATAAATTACCGCTGAAATTTGCCAACACTAAAATCTTTGCTGGCGGATATTATTATAAGGGTGACGGTGAGTATCAGTCAATTGTTGGTTCTAAATATAGAGCCGAAATAACTTTTGATCGTGATAATATTAGTTTTTTACCAAAAAACACGCAGCTAACTCTGGGTAGCGAATATCAATATGATAAACAAAGAGGAGCTAAGATATCTGGTATTATTAAAGCCAGCTATCAATTTGGAGTTATTGGCAATACTAATAGCAATAGTAGCAACATCAAATCCCGAATGAATGAATTCTTAATCAGGGATATTGATATTGTCACCAACCAAAAAGAATTCTATGAAAAGGCAATAACAAGCCTGGATGGGGCCAATCGAGAAATTTTTATTATAAATTCAACTGATAATTTAAAATCTACGATTCAAAATGCCCCCAATAATGCATTAATAATTCTTGATGGATCTAATGGAGATTTTGTTGCTGAAGCTCAAACTGATTTAAAATCAGGACAAATAATTTCAGGACAAAGAGATAGTCTAGTTATTACCAGTAGCGGTATGGATGGTAGAGGTTATAATGTTAAGTTAAACACTAATAAAGCAAGATTAATATCAAATAGCGATATTAGCGATTCTTATTTAATTGGCTTAAGTGATAATAATGTAATAGAAAATCTTGATATTTACTTTGATGCTGGTGATGGTCAAAAATACCTAACTAGCGGTAATGCCAAGATAATAAATGTTGATGGCAAAAATCAGGTTATAATCAATAAGGTAGGCTTTAGCTCGAATTACTATAATAGTGACAATCCTGACTCGTCACCAAAAGATTTAGCTGCGATTTATGTTAATGACTCAAGCAATGTTACTATTGTTGGCAATAATTCTCATGATCAAGCTGATATTAGCGGATATAATAATGCGGTTGAAATTCATAACTCTACAGGTAGTATTAATATTAGCGGTATGAATATTAGCAATAACCAGGGAGTTGGGATTATGGTTGATAATACTGACAATGTTAATCTTGATAATGTAACTTCTAATCATAACTCTGTAGGTATCGAGGTTAATGATTCTGGTAATCTTAATTTAAGCAGACAGGTAAGCGCTAGCTACAATTCTACATCGGGAATTGAAATTACTAATCTTGGTAATTTTAACAATTTCTCGAATTTAGATGCTAGCTATAATCAGCAAGATGGTATTGTAATTAATAATGCAATTGTTAATAATTTTAATGTTTTAAATGCCAATCATAATGCCAATGGTATCACTTTAAAGAAGGTTAGTAATTCCAACTTTAGCGATATTAATGCCGATCAAAATTCAGGTTATGGAATATTTATCCAATGTGGGATTGGCATAGTATCTAACTCTATTAATGTTAGTGGTAATGGAGTTGCAATTAAATTACGATCAGTTAGCCAGGTTACAATAAATAACGTGACTACCGATGATCAAATTATAGTCTCCGATGATAGTGCGGGTAAAGTTACTATAGGTAAAATTAATATATCGGATTAAGATTATCTTAATTTGCTACCTCTCTGTGATCGACAATAATATTTTTTAATTTAAAAAATGCCAAGTCCCTTAGAAACTACTTTGGATGTTGATGTACATGCGCAAGTCCCTGGTAATATAGATAAGATTAAGGTTGTTCCTCGTGAAGTTGGTGGAGTTGTTTCTTTGTCGACAAGTTGGGGTATTAGCGCACCGGATGACTCATTTATATATGCTGCGGTTTTTGGTTTTGATGGCAACCAAATTCATCCAGCTATTTGTATTACAAGCGAAACCCTTCCTGGAAGAGTAGCTAACCCATCAGTCATAGATTTTGGCACTAAATTTTTATTTTTCTGGCATTCTATTTACGAAGAACGTCGAGAACTTCGTCATAGAATTGAATGCGGAATTGTCAGGGATGATGCTAATTTTGTTAATGACGATGCTGCCAATCGGCAACATGATACTATTTTGTTTGAAAATCAACTAAGTGATCGTTACATGGTTACTTCGCTTAATAATAATCAAGGCTTTGTTATTGCTGCCCCTAATGTGAATGGCAAAATGCTTCTCAAAAGATTTGATGCCAGCATTAAGTTGATGGCTTCTGCTGAGCTTGATGTTTTATATTCAGAAGGCCGGCAGCAATTAGTCAGAATTGATAATGGCGTTATTATGCTTGATAATCACCCAGATGATGGAATACGTCAAATAACTTGCAATATAAATCTTGAAGTTATTGATGGTCCGCGAATCATCATAGATAAGACTGATGGTAACGAGATTACTAATTTTAATACCGTGAGATCAAATAATGGAGTGATATCTATTGCTTGTGATAATGGCGTTATTGAGGCGATAACGCTTGGTTTAGATGGTGAAATTATGTCAAGGAATCCGGATAATGAAGATGAGTTTATAACCACAATTAACGATCCTGCTTCAAAATTAATTTCCTTATCCCCAATCAATAGTGGAATAATAGATGATGGCTCGATAATAATTATTCAAATTGGAAATCAGCGTTATGCGCAATTACTTGATCAATATGCCGACCCTCATGGAGATAAATTTGCAATTGATAATAACATTTCGCAAATAATTCCAACTGATGATGGTAATTTTCTAGCCATTAAAACCGATCCTGAGACCGGTCATTTAACTAACGCTCAAATATTTCACATTAATTATGATGCGGTACCAAATTTTAACCCCAGCCCCTCTATTTCTGTCACCGCATCTCCAAGCGAGACTCCTGCCACAATGTCACCATCAGTTGCGCTAAGTTTTTTGGCGAGTCAAACTGCAAGCATCACTTTGTCTGCTCTAGGATCTATATCACCAACTAAAACTGCAAGTCTAACTTCGTCTGCTCTAAAATCTATAAGTCCGATAAACCAACCAATCCCCGATAATGATCCAAATGATGATAGTATTTTAGGTAATATTAGTAAAATCCTATTTGCCATAGCGGGGACAATTATAGTCTTCATGGCGGTTAAATGTTGTTTTGAATGCAGAAAAAAAAGACGATCCTTGAATAATAAATCATTGGAATTGGCAGATGTCGAAATAACAGTGGCAAAAGCAATTAATAGAATAAAAAGATTTCTTATTGAAGAAAAGGAAAATATTAGAGAGATATCGGGCAATTGTGAGGATGGCAATAAAAAATTTTACTTACTTAAGGACATGCTGAGTCTTGCTATGGAGTTATATAATAAGCAAGATGATAATAAAAAACCTTATATGACGTTCATTTATAGAAAAAGTGATAATATTTTTGCAATTATAAAATTGCAAGAATGTACGAATAATGTCATATCTTACCAATTAGAGCAAAGAAAAAGCGGAGCAGCTCCTGCATTGTTACTAAATATTAAAGTAACATTATCTGATAAGCTTTACCGAGAGCTGCCAAAAAAAGAAGATCTCGTTACATATGGCAAGCTATTGGATTGGCAACCCTTTCTTGGCGACTTAAGTGATTTAATGATCAGATTCAATACACAGCTAATTGATTCAATTGAAGATTGTAATAGCATTATTTTGCATGCAAATTATTTTCTTGAGTCTCTTAAAGTGGTTGGTTATAACAAAAAATATAATCTTAGTGGGCCAGATAGAGAAGCTATCAGGACTTACTCTGAGCAAGAAGAGAGGCGGCCATCACCTTTCAAAAAGCAAGAAAAGGATATAGCAGGGCAGTCAGATAGATTTGATGAATCTGAATCGGAAGTTGGTTCCCCATCTCCAATATTATGGCCAGACAATAAGATGCCACCGGGCACAAAAATAGGACGAAGAACATCTGATGATTTTAATATTGCCGCAAGTAGTAGCGCAGGAAGAGGGGATGGCAATCCGGTAACAAGAATAAGGGGGCGGGGCGGGGCCCCATGGTCTTGACCATGGGTTTTTTCTATATTTCGAAGAGAGTTTCGTAAATTTTGTGCAAATAATTAATTAACCGCGGCGAAAAGTTAAAAGAATATTTATTTTAGCCTAAAGAAAGCTTTTAAAACTGCTTACGATTAAAATCATGGAAAGCCATGAAAATCATTAGCGGAATGTAGATTAGCGACTGAATTACAATAATTTTAATATTGCCAAAATCCTTAACACCATAAATTAACCATTCGGTTTGGCCAAATAAATCTAATCTTGGAAAGCCAAATGAGATAATTTTTAGAATTGACTTAAAAAAATGGCCTTTGATTTCGCTTAAATCTTGAGGGAGGTTGATGGCAAGAACAAAGAGGCCCATCATTCTTGATAATATGTAGAATCCAAAACTTGCCATAATTGAAGATAGGGAGTTTTTTAAGATGAGGGAGGCAAGTAAACAGAAGGAAATTAGGATCAGTAATTCAAAAAATATACTTAATGACCAAAATCCAAGGCCGATTTTGTTATTACCGCCAATTACCAGCATCGTGATTATTAGGGGTAAAAAGATAATCAAGCTTACTAAAAAAAAGCCAGATATATAGGCTAAAATAAATTTTTGGCGTGAAATTGCTTTGGAGATAATAAATTCTACTTCTTTATTTTCAAAGGCGCGGTTAACGCTTAGACAGACAAATAAAATCATTCCAATTGCCAAAATCATACGGCTTGAGCCGGCAATATAAGAAGTGGCCATTTCTTCCTTTTCAACCAAAGCAGTAGTGCCAAGAAAAATTGACAAACTAAAAGCTGCCATTAGAGTTAGAAATAAGCCGATATAAAGGCGATCTCTGGTTGCGGTGAGCATGATATATTTTAGGATTGACTTCATGTTTATAATATTTTTTTAAAATTATTTGTTTTTTTAACTCCATTTCCCCTCTCCCGCAAGGGCAGAGCGAGAATAGAAATCGTAACCTATTTAAAATATTCGCGATTATCGCTGGTAAATTTATCGTGTAATTCGCGGTCAAATTTTGGGGTGGCGTTATTGTTGTTAATGATTGTGGCTTTGATAAAAATTACAGTCTCGGTCATTTTGGTGGTCTTATCAACTGACTTAAATAAATTTCCAAATATTGGGAGTTTTGCTAAAAAAGGAATTCCAATATCAATGTTAGAGGTGCTTTCTTGCATTAAGCCGCCAATTACCAAAACATCGCTACTTTTTACCTTAGCGATAGTAGTTAATTGTCTGGTGGAAATTAATGGAATTTTATTTGGCGTAGTAGTTACTAGGTCGGTAGTTGGTTTGCCCGCCGCATCAAGTTTGGCTGATGTAACTGGGGTTGGATCTATCACATCGCCAGTTTTGGTGGTTAATTTTGGTTTGATATCTAAGGTTATTTCGTTAGTTCTAAGGTTAATTGAAGGGGTAATCGCCAGCTGTACCCCAATTGGTATTTCATTTTTAGTTGCTTGTATGGTTGTTGATTGTACAGCGGGAGCGGTTCCGATAGTAACTGGGGTGGTTGATGTCGAAGTTATGGTAAAAAAGACTAGGTTTTCGGTAAAATCTAAGGAGGCTTTTTGATTGTTCATCGCATTAATTCTAGGGCTTGAAATAGTTTTGGTGACTCCAAATTGTTCCAATGCCCTAATGGTTGCAGTCATATCAGCGTGAGGAATTGGCATTGTGAGAACTAGGGGAGAAATATCTCCACCCCCAATACCAGTTTGACCATTATTATTTGTGGTCTGAAATGTCGCTCCGTGACTAACAAAAGTCCAATTGATACCGGTTTCATATTTTTTATCTAAGGTTACCTCAACAACTTTAGCTTCAATTAAAACTTGTGCTGAGCTATTTTTGTAAATCTCATCTAAAAATTTAGAGATTTCTTTATGTTCGCGATCAGTGGCAAAAACTGAGATCATGCCTGCTGATTTATTACTAGAAAAAGATGATTGTGAAGAGGCCGCGTTTACTCCGTCAGATACTGTTCTGCCAAGAATGGCGGTAATATTATTTTCAACATCACTCCATAATGTACCATCAATCAAAAAATCAACAAAATAGCTCTTGGTGTAAGGAGCGTCTTGCTCAAAATGCAAAATACCGTTAATATAATTGTAACGAAGATTGCCAAGGGTTGCAATCCGTTCAATAATTTCGCTTAATGGCCGGTTATAAGCGCTAATCACTACCCCACCGCTAATATTAGTATCTAAATCAACATCGATTTTTGCTGCCCTTCCTAATTCAATTAAAACATCTTTTAGTGGCACCTGATCAGTTACTGAAAAAGACATAATTTTATCATTTTGAATTTTTGGCGGTGGCGCTATTGAGATCATTCTTGATGGTTTTGGAACCGAAACATTCTGCTCGAATTGTTGGTATTTCTTTAGCTTTTCTGCGGTTGGGTTTTTGGTAAAGAATTTTTGAGTATCATCCACGGTCATTCTAGTTTCGCGATCAATAGGATCGGTGCTTTGATTGACGCAGGAATTTAGGGCAAGAAGTAGGGAGAGGGCAAAGAATATTGATTTAATGATTCGTATTTTAAGCAATTTTAATTTCTTCTTTGATATTTAGAAATAAAGATGTTTGATGGCAAATTAGACTTAAGAGTATTTTTATTTTTTATTTTAGCAATAATTTTGTAGATTGCCAAATTAAAATTTCTAAATAAAATCCCTAACCAACAGTTTGTCATTAACTAGCATTTTGTCATTCCATTTTCCGCCTTCACAGCAATGACAAGAAGGAAAATGGAGTGACAAGAAAGATAAGCGGGAATGACAAGAAAGAGGAATAAATAATCAAATAAATTACATGCTTAAGCAACAAGATAAAATCTTTACCAATCTTTATGGGCAAGAAAACCCTGGTTTAGTGGCGGCTCAAAAAAGAGGCGATTGGTCAAATAGTAAAAGTTTTTTAGATAAGGGTGCTGATTGGATCATTAAAGAAGTAAAGGATTCCGGGCTTCGGGGGCGGGGCGGGGCTGGCTTTCCTACTGGTACTAAATGGTCTTTTGTGCCAAAAAAAGCTGAAAAGCCGCATTATTTGGTGATTAATGCTGATGAGTCAGAGCCTGGTACTTGTAAAGATCGTGAAATTTTACGTTACGAGCCTCATAAATTACTTGAAGGCTGTTTATATGCAGCTCGGGCGGTTAATGCTAATGTATGTTACATATATATTCGTGGCGAATATTATAATGAGGCAGTTGCTTTACAAAAGGCAATTGATGAGGCTTATGAGACTCGGTTAATTGGTAAAAACGCTTGTAATAGTGGATGGGATTTAGATATTTACATTCATCGCGGAGCTGGCGCTTATATATGTGGCGAAGAAACCGCTTTAATTGAAAGTTTAGAAGGAAATAAAGGACAGCCGCGTTTAAAGCCACCATTTCCAGCCTTAATTGGATTATATGGCTGTCCAACCGTAATTAACAATGTTGAATCAATTGCAGTGGTGCCTGATATTTTAAAGCGTGGAGCTGCTTGGTTTGCAGGAATTGGCAGAGAAAAAAATACCGGTACTAAAATATTTTGCATTTCAGGGCATGTAAATAAGCCAATTAATGTTGAAGAAGAAATGGGTATTCCAATGCGCGAATTAATAGAGAAACATTGTGGCGGCGTAAGAGGTGGGTGGGATAATCTGCTGGCAGTAATTCCTGGCGGCTCTTCGGTGCCTTTGCTTAACAAAGAAGTTTGTGATGATGCTTTAATGGATTTTGATTCGCTTAAAAATGCAGGCTCAGCTCTTGGTACTGCCGGAGTTATTGTTATGGATAAATCAACCGATATTATTGCCGCAATTGCGCGGTTGTCACATTTTTATAAGCACGAATCTTGTGGTCAATGTACTCCCTGTCGCGAGGGAACTGGTTGGGTGATGAGAATTATGGATCGTTTTATTACAGGCAAAGCAAAAATTGAAGAAATTGATCAGCTTTATGATCTAACCAAGCAAATCGAAGGTCATACTATTTGCGCCCTTGGTGATGCCGCTGCCTGGCCGGTTCAGGGCCTAATTAAAAATTTCCGTCCTGAAATTATCAACCGTATCGAAAAAAATAATTCCTAAATGTCAAAAATAGTAGCATTAATTACCGCCCGTGGTCGTGGCTCTCGTATTCGGGCAGGAGAGGGCATTCCTAAGCAATATCTGTTAATGGCCGGGGTGCCAATTATAAAACATACAATTCTGGCTTTTTTAAATCATCCCAAAATTGATGATGTGATTTGCGTTATCCATCCTGATGATGTTGAGCTTTATGAGCAGGCAGTGATCGGTTTAGATTTATTAAATCCGGTATTTGGTGGCGATACCCGGCAAATATCAGTACATAATGGACTTGAAGCCTTAAAGGAATATCGTCCAGATAAGGTCTTAATTCATGATGCGGTTCGCCCCTTTGTTACTAAAAGAATTATTAATGGTATTTTGGAAAAATTAGAAACTCATCCAGCGGTAATACCGGCAGTTGCAGTTGAGGATACTATTAAAAAATATGGTGACGGTAAAATTGAATGGACATTGGAGCGCGAAAATTTATGGCGCGCTCAAACCCCGCAAGGCTTTTTATATTCTGATATTTTAAATGCCCATAGCGCCTTTAAAGATCTACATTTTACCGATGATGCTGCTTTAGATGAATATGCTGGAATACCAGTTGCAATAATTCCTGGATCACAAAATAATTTTAAAATTACCACCGAAGAAGATTATGAAAGAGCAAAATCACTAGCAGCTTCTTTTATCGAAAAAGTAAAAGAAGAGGTGCGATCAGGTATCGGCTATGATGTTCATCGTTTTCGTGAAAAAAAACCCGGTGAAGACAAATATATTAATCTTGGTGGAATCAAAATTGAATTTGAGAAAAAAATTGAGGCTCATTCTGATGGCGATGTAGTAATTCATGCAATTATTGATGCTTTACTTGGCGCAATTGGCGAAGGTGATATTGGTGAGCATTTTCCACCAACTGATTCTAAGTGGGAAAATGTTGATTCAAAAGAAATGCTAAAATTAATCAATCATCTGGTGATGAAAAAAGGTGCCAGAATTATTAATATTGATGCTACCATCATTGCTGAAAAGCCAAAAGTTTCAAGATATAAAGCTAAAATGGAAGAATGCCTGGCTAAAGTTTTAAATATCGCTAAAAATCGTATTAATATTAAAGCTACCACTACCGAAAAATTAGGATTTATAGGACGCGAGGAAGGAATTGCTGCTGAGGCTATTGCTTCAGTCTATATTGCAATGCTTGATGAATAATTTTAATTAAGCGATCTTGATTATTGAAATTTAGTTGCTAGCTTTAATGGTAATTCTCTCTTTGCCTCCTCCCTTTCTCGGGAAGGGGGGTTATCGAATATAATATTAACTTAAATTTAATTTGCGTGCAATCAACAAACTTTGATAAATTATTTCGCGTCAATGAACAAATAAAAGCCAAAGAAGTAAGGCTTATAGACGATAATACAGTGATGGTTGGGGTAGTTTCAGTGTCGGAGGCGCTTAAAAAAGCAGCTGATGTGGGGCTTGATTTAATTGAAGTCTCTCCTAATGCTAATCCGCCAGTTTGTAAAATTGCCAATTTCGGTAAAATGAAATATGAGCTGCAAAAAAAAGCTTCTGATGCCAAGAAAAAACAAAAAGTTATTGAGACTAAAGAAGTAAAGATGTCGATTAATATCGGCAAAGGCGATTATGACGTTAAAATTAAACAAATTGCTAAATTTGTAGAGCATGGCGATAAAGCAAAAGTAAGCGTTAAGATGAGGGGTAGAGAAATCACTCATATTGACCTCGCTAATGTTATGATGGCTAATATAATTGCTGATACTGAAAATTTTGCTAAAACCGAAACCCCTCCAAGATTAGAGGGTATGCAAATTGTAGCGACTTTTGTAAAAAAGTAAATTAAGACGGTGAAGGCTGTAGAAATTGAGTTTATTGACCACAGCTAGCTTTGCGTTCCTTTGTCAATGCGGCGTAATCAATAGACTTGATTCCTGCGGCTAATACAGAGGTTATAAATTAAAATATTAATCTATGAAAGAAATAGAAAATCTTATCGATCAATTAATTAATTTTTCTAAGCAGAAAAAAGATGACGATGAAATCTTTTTTAGTTTTTTAGAAAATTTTTATTCTCAAAATAAGAGCCAGGATTTCAGAGATTACAAGATTGAAGAGCTCGAAAAAGGAGTTTTAAGCGCCTATGAATTCTTTTTAAATAAGCCGCATCGGCAATTTAAAATCAGGATCCACAACCCGTCTTTTTCTAATCATACTATTTTAGAGATAGTTAATGATGATATGCCTTTTTTGGTTGACTCTATAGCGTTGCAATTTGATAAATTCGGTATTGAGATTAAAAATATTATCCATCCAATTTATTGCCCAAGCCGTAACCAGAATGGGGATTTGCAAAAACTGCTTAAAAATCACGATGCCAAAGAAAAACAGGAATCACTAATTCAAATCCATTTAGAAAAAATTTACAATCCAGATGAATTAAAAAATATTGTTGAGCAATTAACCAGGCTGCTAACAGCAATACAAATGGTAGTTGATGATTTTCAAAAGATGGTAGATTTGGCCAATAAAGCTAAAAAAAGCCTAAATAAAAATTCTGGCGAAATCTCTGATTTTATTGATTGGATTACCAATGGTAATTTTATTTTTCTTGGCTGCTTAGATCTTGATATTGTTAAAAAAGAAAATGGTGAGCTTGAATTTGAGACCAAAGCTAATTATGGGGTTTGCAGATCTGAATTTAAAGATTTTGCTCCCAGGTGCAATAATTGCTCTGCCAAAGAAATTAGCGCAACTATCACTAATCCATTTCTAATTGAAGTTTTAAAATCCCGCTATAAATGCCAAATACATCGTATCGCCAATTCTGAAAGAATCAGAATTCAAAAATTTTCAGTAGATAATAAGGTAATTGGTGAATATCGCTTTCTTGGCTTATTTACCTCATCTGCATATAATCAAAGTGCCAATTTAATTCCGCTGGTTAAGAATAAAATTACCAAGGTGATAGCGGATTCTAAATTCTTAAAAAACAGCCATAATTACAAAGATTTAATCTCGGTTTTAGAAAGCTATCCAAAAGATGAATTATTTCAAATTGACTCTGAAGATCTATTAAAAATTGCTACCGGAATTGTAGCAATTTGTGGCAGGTCGCAAGTGAGGTTTTTTGTGCGTCCCGATAAATTCGACCGCTTTATGAGCTGTTTGATTTTTTGTCCAAGGGATCGTTGCGATTCTGAATTTAGAGAAAAAGTTAAATCCTATTTAGCCACTATTTATAATGGCAAGGTTACCGATAGTTATGTTGATATCATCAATTCCAGCCTGATTAGATTCCATGTGATTGTCAGAACTGATAATATTTCTCAAGAGATTGATCCAGGTCTAATTGAGCAAGAAATATCAAAAATGGCCAGAATTTGGAGTGATGATCTCAAGCATGAAGTCGCTGCTAATTTTGATGTAAATCAAGCAAATGCTATTTTTAATAAATATAAAAAAGTATTTTCTTCAAGCTATAAAAACCGATTCAGTGCAGCTATTGGGGCTTTAGATATCAAAAAGATTGAAGAATGCCTAGAAAAAGACCTGGTTTTATTTAATCTTTATAAATCACCATCTCTTCCCAAAGAAGTCTCAGAATTAAAAATCTACTCTCCGCAAAAGGAGCTGATTTTATCTGATATTATGCCAATAATTGAAAGTTTTGGCTTTAGAATGATCCATGAACATACATATACCATCACTATTAGTCCTGATAAAAATGTTTGGGTTAACTATTTCCATCTTAATTTAAGTAAAGAATTAAGTGGATTCTCTTTAGAAATTAAGAATAATTTTGAAGAGATGATGGGGCTAATTTCACAAGATATTATCAATCATGATTTCTTAAATCAGCTAATAGTTGCCGCCAATTTTAACTGGAAGCAGATTTATTTGCTTCGAGCCTATATGAAATATATCTACCAAACTGGCTTTAGATATAATGAAAAATATATCGCCGATACTTTGGTAAAACATCATCAAATTACTAATTTATTAATCACTTTATTTGAAACTAAATTTGATCCAAGTAAAGATATTGCATTTAAAGAAAGAAATCAAGAGATTGCCAAAATTAGCGCTAAAATTGGGCAAGAGCTGACCAAAATTAGCGATCTTTTAGAAGATTCAATTATCAGAAAGTTTTTTGCAGTTATCAGCGCTACTCTTCGTACTAATTATTTCCAGCTAACCAAATTAGGCGCCTTTAAAGGATATTTTTCATTTAAATTTGATGATAAAAAAATCCCTGGCCTGCCACTACCACTACCAAATGCTGAAATTTTTGTTTATTCCAACTTTTTTGAAGCAATTCATTTAAGGGGCGGAAAGGTTGCAAGAGGAGGATTGCGTTGGTCGGATCGTCATGAAGATTTTAGAACTGAAGTTTTGGGATTGATGAAAGCCCAAATGACCAAAAATGCAGTAATTGTTCCGGTTGGTTCTAAAGGTGGTTTTGTAGTTAAAAAATCACCATCCGCAATTTCGCGTGATGATTATTTAAAACATGGCATTGAATGCTATAAGAATTTCCTAAGAGGGTTGCTTGATATTAGCGATAATGTCGTTAATGGCAAAATTGTTTATCCCGAAAATAGTGTTATTTATGATGAGTCTGACCCATATTTAGTGGTAGCGGCCGATAAGGGTACTGCTAGCTTTTCTGATATTGCTAACTCAATTTCTGCTGAGTATAATTTTTGGCTTGGAGATGCCTTTGCTTCCGGCGGATCAGTTGGCTATGATCATAAAAAAATGGCAATCACTTCAAGAGGTGGCTGGATTTCGGTTACCAGGCATTTCAATGAAAGCCATATTGACATTGAAAAACTTGATTTTACCTGCGTTGGAATCGGTGATTTGGCGGGCGATGTTTTTGGTAATGGCATGATACTTTCAAATCATATTAAATTAATTGCTGCTTTTAATCATATTCATATATTTTTAGATCCAAATCCTGATGCTAAAAAATCATTTATCGAGCGCAAAAGGATATTTAATTTAGAGCGTTCAAGCTGGCTTGATTATGATAAAAAGTTAATTTCTGAAGGTGGGGGGGTATTTTTAAGAAGCGAAAAATCAATCGCCTTATCGCCAGAGATTCGAAAAGCCCTAGCAATTACCGAGGATAATGTTACTCCTGATCAGCTTATTAGAGCGATTTTAAAAGCGCCGGTTGATTTATTATGGAATGGCGGCATTGGTACTTATGTCAAAGCAAGCGATGAGTCAAATCAAGACATTGGCGACAAGGTTAATGATGAATTAAGAATTAACGGCTCAGAATTAAAATGCAAAGTGGTAGCAGAGGGTGGCAATCTCGGCTTTAGCCAAAAAGGTAGAATCGAATATGCTTTAGCTGGCGGCAAAATTAACACTGATGCTATGGATAATTCAGCTGGAGTTGATTGTTCTGACCATGAGGTAAATATTAAAATCGCACTAGCTACCGCACTTAAAGACCAAAAAATAACCTTTGAAGAAAGAAATAAAATTCTTGAATCAATGACTGCCGAGGTTACTGAATTAGTGCTAAGCGATAACCGGCTGCAAACTCAGGCAATTACTATTGTTCATAATCAGGGCTATATTGCCCTTACCAATCAAGGTCATTTTTTAACTGCGCTTGAAAAAAATGGACTATTAAATCGAAAAATCGAATTTTTACCAAATAAGCAGGAAATTGCCAAAAGAAGATTAGACAAGATTGGCATGACCAGGCCAGAATTATGCGTGATGCTTGCTTATGCTAAAATGCATTTATATCATCAAATAGTTGATTCTGATTTAGCTGATGACAAATATTTTGAGCAGGAATTATTCTCTTACTTCCCTAAATTAATGCAGGAAAAATTTAAATCAGAAATTCTTACTCATCAATTAAGAAAAGAAATCATCTGTACTGTAATTACTAATTTTATCGTCAATCATGCCGGCATTACCTTTATCAATCAAATTTGTCAGGATAGTGGCTTTAGTGCAGTTGATGTGGTTAAAGCTTTTGTAATTGCCTGCGATTCTTTTGGTCTAAAAGAAATGTGGGCTGAAATTCAAGATCTAGATGGCAAAATTGCTCATCATATTCAGATGAAGATGTTTTTAGACATTGCTAAATTGCTTGAAAGATCAGTAACTTGGCTACTTCGTAATCACATTAAGGCCAAGAATTCAATTGCTGAAATTATTACCAAATTCAAATTAACTGCCGATAATTTAGTTAATTCTTTGCCAAAAGTTTTGGGCAAATCCTCAAAAGATCTTTATGAAAAAAGAATCGAAAGATATTGTCTTAATAATGTTAGTAAAAAATTAGCAACTAAGATTTCAGCTATTGATGCGATGGTGTCAACATTTGATATCGCCAAAATCTCTTCAGAATCAAAATTGGATTTGGAGTTAATTGCCAAAATTTACTTTGCAGTTGGAAATAGATTTAATTTAAAATCACTAAGAAAAAGAGCTACTGCCCTTGTCTTTGAAAATTATTATCAAGAATTATCGATTAAAACCATAACTGAAGATCTATTTAATATTCAGATGCATTTGGCCAAGAAGATTGTGGATTTTAGTTGTCATAAATCTGATTTTTGTGAAATAAGTGCAATCAATAGTGGGATAGATAATAATCCGGAATTAATTACCAGATTTGATAATTTTATCTCAGAGTTAAAAATGCAACCAAATAATGACATTTCGCTTTTTGTTATAGCGTTGAATCGTTTTAAATCGCTAATAATATTATAGAGGATTTCGCTTGGTTAGAAACTGCTATTTATTAGATTCATCATAAAATTTATGATCATCTGAAAGCGACTCTTTTTCATTTACCATCATACTTGCAAGTGTAGCATAAAGACTGGTAATAAACAGACATTTAAAAACAAAATATTTAAATGACAATGTTTTCAAGGGCATATTCACAAATTTGAATCCCCCTAAAACTTTATTACAAGAAAATCTAATCATGTCGAAAACTTTTTCGAAAGACAAATCATTTTGATTATAGTGAACAAAGCTAATATTAGCTGATTTCTTCATTATTTTCATAAAAAATTATTTAGATTAACGCAAGAATTAAATCAAAATTAGCTTTACAAAACCTTCCTTAGGTAAAAAAACAAATTAAGATTTACTTGCGGCGCAATATTACCAAGAATAATCAGAGTTTTAAATTCCAATCCATTAATAATTTTGCAAATAACGGGTGAATAGAGGTAAATTCCTAAAGAACTTTAAAAAATAATTTGGTAAAAATTTTTACCCTTCCATCAACCTTCTTTAAGATTAATTTTTCTAATCAATAGAATTTTTAAAATTCAAAGAGAGGTCAAGTGAAATATAATTATTTGCATTAGTCAAAAAATATTTACCAATCTCAATATTTCGCTATTTAAACTGTATCATTTTGACCAAGCTAAAAATAACCAAAGCAATATAATAGCGCTTTCAAGCGGTATCAAAAAAATGAGTTTATCGAGGGGCTGTCCTAAATCCAATTTCCTAACCTATTTTTGACGTAAAAATCTAATTTTGCAAAAGTTTGTTAAAAATTTGCTGATTTGCTGATTATTTTCTAAAATTTCTAATTAATTTTTTGGGATATTTCGGTTTTTTAGTTAATTTTCTGTGATTTTTGCTGATATTTGTGCCCTTGGGGCGGGAAAATATTTACAATTGCCAAAAAATTCAGCCCGATCCAAAGTTAACTTTTGCCATAATTAAAAAAATGGGGGGATAAAAAGCTGAATTAATTCATTAAGCCTGATTCTAAGGAGGGGTCAGTTCAATATAGTTCGCTTATTGCTCCCTGATTTGTGATTGCGGCTGCAGCCGCAATGACAAATGAGAGGAAAGGGCAAAAAGATGGTATTCAAGTGAACCCCTACTTGTCTCATTGGTAGACGAATGGCAACTTATACAAGATTATTTTT
>CAZUPN010000029.1:0-1780 GCA_964622015.1 uncultured Rhizobiaceae bacterium
TAGAATTTTGGGGAAAAAATTTGAATTATTGTTGGAATTCAACAGGCCCATTATGGAGGCGGAAATCTTTTAGTTCGGCGCTGATTTCTTTATTTGTTATATTTGCGGAGGCAAGAGCGATTTTACTTATTTGTAGGGCGGTTTCGGTGTTTTTTGAAACTACCATGCTGGCGCCGATTTTCTTAAATCTTTCGTGATTTTTGCTATTTTCTGATTTGGTGATAATGGTAACATTTGGAAAATGTTCATGAATAAATCTGATGATTTTTAAGCAGGCCAAATCATCTTCAATAGCCACAATCACCGATTCTGCTTTTTGAATCGCAACATATTCAAGTATTTCTTTATTCATGGCGTCGGCGCAATAAATGTTGAAGCCACTATTCTTTTGCATCCTGGCGATTTGATGATTGCTTTCTAAAATAATATAATTGACACCTTTTTTCTTTAAAAGATAAGCGATAATTTTACCAATTCTACCAAAGCCAACAATAATTATATGTTTGGAAATATCGCCTAATTCTTGCCCAATTTTACTATCTTGCAATATTTCTTTGGCATAAAAATAGCTCTTAATTTTGCTACCGGCCTTTGCTAATAATGGAGTTAGCGCCATAGTAACGGTAACTATGGTCATTAAAAATTCCGATAAATCAGAATTAATAAAATCTTGTTTAACCGCCATTATAAATAACACAAAAGCAAATTCCCCGCCTTGGCTTAATAATAAACCGGTATGAATTGAAGGCCCTAGGGGAAATTTAAAAATCATACATAGTAAAATTACTATCAGCGCCTTTATTGCAATTAAAGCTATTGAGGCAATCATAATATTTGGCAGATTATGAATTAAGACATCAAAATCAAAAGACATGCCAATGGTCATAAAAAACAATCCAAGCAGCAAAGATTTGATTAGCTTGATATCTTCTTCGACGTGATATTTATATTCAGTTTCAGCAACCATCAGCCCGGCAACAAAGGCTCCAAACGCAAAAGACATACCGAGTTCCTGGCTTATATAGGCTGATCCTAAAATTACGATCAGGGTTATACTTAAAAACAAAACATCATTTTTAGTCTGTACCACCAGGCGATAAATTGGGCGCAAAAGCAATCGGCCGGTTAGAAAAATAGCAGAAATTGCAATTATGGCATCAATAAAAGCATTAAATAGAGCGTGGCCAATTTCAAGATCGCCACTAGAAAGAATGGGTAGTAAAACTAATATTGGAATCGCTGCCAAATCCTGTAGTAATAAGACGGCAAAAGATAGCCTGGCAACTCTGGTTGATTGTTCGCCATTTTCATTAATTACTTCCATCACAATTGAAGTCGAAGAAAGAGATAAGGCGCTACCAATTAGAATTGCAACATTAAGCTCAATTAAAAAAAGCTTGTTAATAATCAGTGCAATTATTACGGTAGTGATCAATACTTGTAATCCACCAAAACCTAAAACATATTTTCGCAATTTGATTAATCTGGCGAAAGTAAGCTCAAGTCCGATAGCAAAAAGCAGAAATATAATTCCAAGTTCGCCAAATGATTTTGTGCTTTCAATACTACTAACTACACCAAAGCCAAATGGTCCGATTGCAGCGCCTGATACCAGATATCCCAAAACCGGGCTAAGGCCCATTTTTTTAAAAATAATGATCACCACCGCTGAGGCTAAAAGCAAAACCAAAATATCTTGTAAGTAGCTAAAATCTTGCATTTTTTTTAAGTATTTAGAATTGTTTTTAAAATTTTTCTAGTTAAATTTTGTTAAAAAACT
>CAZUPN010000029.1:1790-2120 GCA_964622015.1 uncultured Rhizobiaceae bacterium
CGGGTCAAAATTTTTAATATATGGATTTAGTGGCGAACCTGATCCTAGCTAGTTGTTTTGCAGTAGCAAAACTACTCGCTCACTAGTTAAATTTTGTTAAAAAACTAATAGTCAACTATGCCATTTTCAAATGGCAAATCATTAAACAAAAAAGCTTTGAAATTAAAATATAATATAAACAACAATCAATCTGGTTTTAGGAGCCTTTTTAAAAAGACATCAAATTTTATTTTTTGTCTAGTTTTTTTGGTAATTAATGCAAATATTTCTTATTGTAAAGAATTAACGAGCGCTAAAAGTAAAAATATTGATCATTTAGCCAAACCATCA
>CAZUPN010000029.1:2130-17091 GCA_964622015.1 uncultured Rhizobiaceae bacterium
AAAAAAACTGTTAGTAACATCATTAATAAAAAAAATGTTAAAGCGGCTGATAAAATTACCAAAAAAAGCGATAATAAGATCGTCACAAAAGTTAATAAAGAAGCTCCAATTACTAAAAAATTATGGCAATCAGTCAAGCCCGAAGAGTTGGAAATTCTAAAAAATTCTATTCTTAATCTTAAGCAAAAAAATTATCAGCAGGCATTGGCTTGGGCTCAGAGACTTCAGGGTAAATCCGGCTTTGCCGATGCTTTGATTAATATCGTTTTATGGAATAAATATAGCGATAAAATTGATCCTAAGCAGATTTCATTTAGCGATATTTCAAGATTTGCCAATGATAATTCCTTTTATCCAAATATTGATGAAATTAAAAAGAAGGTTGAAAAAGTTGCAATTGCCAATGATGTTACTTATGAATTTTCTGAACGATTTTTAAAGCCAAGCCCGGCTAATTCAGCTGATTTTAAGCTTTATTTGCTCAAATCAAAAATTAATTCCCTGCCTAAATTAAGCGATTCCGACCCTCAAAAACAGCAATTATTTCAAGATATTTGGCAATCAGTTGCTGATAGTTGGGTCAATCAAAATTTTAATGCTAGTGAAGAAATAAAATTTTTAAGTGATTATGGCAGTTATTTAAATCAAAATAACCATGCAGATCGTATTAATCGCTTGCTGTGGGATAATCATTTTGATGATGCAAATCGTATGTTAAATTTAGTTGATGATGATTATCAAAAATTATTTATAGCCATTGCGGCAATGAAAAATTCGCCAAAATATATTGATAATATCATTTTGTCAGTACCAAGAAAATTAAGGGGCAATGATAATTTGGTTTACCATCGGATTTTATGGTATAAGGATAAAAATCAAACTGATGATTTAATAGATTTATTGGTCCGGGTGCCAAAAACCGCAAGCTATCCTGAAAAATGGTGGAATATCAGAAAACTTTACGCCAGACAAATGCTTAAAGATAAAAATTACAAAGCTGCTTATGTAATAGCTGCTAATCACGGTCTGGCAGTTACTTCCAGTAATTTTTGGGAAGCAGAATGGCTAAGTGGTTGGATTGCCTTGCGTTTTTTGGATCGTCCTAAAGATTCCTACATCCATTTTGCAAATCTCTATAATAATGTCAGTCAGCCAGTAACTATCGCACGTGCCAGTTATTGGCTTGGCATGGCCTCAGAAGCTATGGATGATAAGAAAAAAGCAATTGAATGGTATAAAATTGCCGCCAAATATCCGATCTTTTTTTATGGCCAGCTTGCAATTCACAAGCATCGTTTGCTGGATAGTTTAAATGCTCAAAATGATGTTATTTTGCCAAAAAGCCCGGATATTACTGATTCTGATATTAAGAATATTGCTCTAATGCCGGCAACTAAAGTTGCTTATTTGATGGCGGTAATGGGTGACAAAAAGATCGCCGCTAAAATTTTTGAATATGTTATCAATAATGCCAAATCAGATGGCGAGGTGGCGGTAGTGGTAAAAATTGTCAATGAAATTAATGACCCAACCTTGATGATGCAGGTCTCGCAAATGGCCGGCAGAAAAAATGTATTTTTTATTAAAGATACTTTTAAAATCATTAAAGACCAAAGCAATGATCCATACGCTCCTTTAGTTCATGCTTTAATTAAGCAGGAAAGTGCCTTTGATCATACGGTTATAAGCTATGCAGGGGCAATGGGTTATATGCAATTAATGCCAGATACCGCCAAATTAGTTGCTAAAGATCTCGGAATCAAATATAATAAGCGCAGATTAATCACTGATCGGCATTATAATGTAAAACTTGGCTCTCATTATATCCAAATGTTAATTGATAAATTTAATGGCTCTGAACTACTGGCAATTGCTTCTTATAATGCCGGTCCAATTCCACCTCAAAGATGGATTAAGGAGTTTTATGATCCAAGACAGCAAAAAGATCTCGATAAAATAGTTGATTGGATCGAATTAATAACTTATTCTCAAACCAGAGATTATGTTCAAAGAGTTATGGAAAATTTGATCGTTTACAAATATATCATGTCGCGTCAAAATTACGATGCAATTGATTAGGCCTTCCTCCTTCTTGGGAGCAGGGAGATAGAGTGTTTTTTATAATTTTAATTCTTAAATAATATTGATGACTCCATTTGATTTTGATAAGCTAAAAGAAGAATGCGGGGTTTTTGGCATTTTTAATAATAGTGACGCTGCCGTTAACACCGCTCTTGGCTTACATGCTTTACAACATCGCGGGCAAGAAGCAGCTGGCATTATTGCGATGGATGGTGAATATTTTTCTGCTCATTTTGCTGATGGTTTGGTTGGTGATAATTTTAGCTCTGCTGCAATTGTCAAGAAATTGCAGGGAGGGTCGGCAATTGGACATGTGCGCTATTCTACTGCTGGCAAAAAGACCAGCCGCAATTATCAGCCAATTTACGCTGAACTCAGTTTTGGCTTTATCGGTCTTGCCCATAATGGTAATTTAACCAATGCTAATAGTCTTAGAAACTCTCTGATCAAGCGTGGCTCGATATTTCATTCAACCATGGATACTGAGGTGATAATCCATTTAATTGCGCTAAGTCAAAAAGCAGCTATTGATGATAAAATTATTGATGCCTTATCTCAAATTGAGGGCGCATATTCTTTGGTGGTGATTTATAAGGATAATCTGATTGCAATTCGCGATCCTTACGGTGTTAGACCTTTAGTTTTAGGCAAATTAGGCGATTCATATGTTGTGGCCAGTGAAACTTGTGCACTTGATATTATTGGCGCCAAATTTGAGCGTGATATTGAAAATGGCGAAATGCTAATTATCAATAAACAAGGTTTAAAATCACTAAAGCCATTTAACAAAGCGCCCAAAAAATTCTGCATTTTTGAATATGTCTATTTTGCTCGCCCCGATAGTATTATTGAGGATAAAAGCGTTTATCAAATGCGAAAAAATATCGGCATTGAATTAGCAAAAGAAGTAAAAATTGATGCTGATGTGGTAGTGCCAATTCCTGATTCTGGGGTAGCAGCAGCAATTGGCTATGCTTTAGAGTCAAAAATTCCTTTTGAGCTTGGAATCATCAGAAATCATTATGTAGGTAGAACTTTTATCGAGCCAAGCGATAAAATACGCCATTTTGGGGTTAAATTAAAACATAACGCCAATTTAGAAATCATCAAAGGCAAAAGAGTAATTTTAATTGATGATAGTATTGTTCGCGGCACTACTTCTAAAAAAATTGTGCAAATGATCAAAGAGGCCGGAGCCAAAGAAGTTTACATGTTAATTGCAAGCCCGCCAACCATCTCTTCTTGCTTTTATGGCGTTGACACTCCGGATAAAAAAGATCTGATTGCTGCCAATTGCTCAGTTGCCGAGATCGCCAAAATCATTGGCGTTGATCATCTTGCTTATATTTCAATTGATGGTCTTTATAAAGCAATCATCAATAGCAAGCGTGATAATCAAGACCCGCAATATTGTGACGCCTGCTTTAGTGGCCATTACCCAATCCATCTTTCAGATCAGGAAGGCGGACAAATACCTTTATTTGATTTTACTAAAAATACTTAATTAAATAATCCATGACTAAATCAAACATAGCTAAAAATTTAAAAGCAAAAATTAGCGAAATGAGCTTCGAAGAAGCCCTTGCTAGACTTGAAAAAATCGTGGAAATTTTATCCTCAGATCAAATCAATCTTGAAGAAATGATCAATTTATATCAAGAAGGCGATATTTTAAAACAATATTGCGCTAAAAGACTAGAAGAAGCCAAGATGAAGATTGAAATTATTACTAATAACACCGGTGTTGATAATAAAGAAATTGCTGATAAAAAAATAACCAATTGACCACTGATTTTTAATCATACAAATTCACCATGTCAAAAAACTATCATGTTTATATATTAGCAAGTGGCAAAAAAGGCTATTATATATCGGTGTTACCAATAATTTAGCCAGGAGAATCTATGATCATAAGGAAAAAACAATCAAAGGATTTACCTCAAAATATGGCGTCAGCAAGCTAATTTATACCGAAGAATTTATGGAAAATAAATTTGATCGAAAAAAATAATCCTCATCGGGATGATTTATATGATAGTATTTTTTGACTGGTAATCCTCATAAATCGCCGCCTTGGCGGGGATGACAAATAGAGAGTGGGGATATAATTGTCATCCCTTATTGCACAAGGTCATTTCCATCTCTTACATTGTCATCGCCGCTAAGGCGGCGATCCATTAAATACCGCCACGCTACCCACAAAACCAAAACTCAATCATATTATCTAATCTCATTCAAATCACTTCCCGCTTTTTACCATTTTATTTTTAAAATCATTTTGCTAATTTATTTAATAGCCATTAGAACCTATTGTAATCTTTAGGTTCTTAGATTTTTAACATAAATTGACCAAATATAAATTATCAATAAAATTTTCATGAAAAATCTTCCCAATATTCTAACCGGATTCAGAATTGCAATCATTCCGATTCTAATCTTTTCTTTCTATATCCCGGGCATGATCGCTAACCTAATTGCTGCAATACTTTTTGCTATTGCCTCAATTACCGATTTTTTTGATGGTTATTTTGCCAGATTAATGAAAGCGCAATCTAATCTTGGTAAATGCCTTGATCCAATTGCCGATAAATTAATCGTCATTGTTGCAATTGTAATGTTAGTCAATTTTAGCAATAAAAATCTCTATATACTAATCCCTGGCCTAATCATAATCTGTCGCGAAATCATGGTGTCCGGCCTTAGAGAATTCCTGGCCGAATTTAAAGTAAGTGTCCCGGTCAGCAAATTAGCCAAATACAAAACCGCCGTCCAAATGACCGCAATCACCCTGCTATTACTTGGCGAAAAAGGCTCCTCTTTCGCCTTTTACTATTTAATTGGTGGCTGGATCGAAGTTGACAAAAAATTCTTAATTGTTAGCTTCATAACCTATGTGGGTAAAATTTTGTTTGGGTTAGCAGCTTTCTTAACATTAGTAACTGGCGCCGCTTATTTTAAAGTGGGAGCGAGGTATTTTAGGAATAAGCCAGCTGCTTAGAAATAACAGAATTAATTCTTTATGATGAGGCTGCTAAGATAGTTTTAAGAAATTTGTTTTTTCAATTTAAAATTATATTATATATAATATTTTATTATTGATTTAAAATAAGTAATGCGATAGCTTAGCGTTACTTTATTTTTTACTTTTCTTTTAAAAGTTAAATTTTATTTATATGAAATTAAAAAAAGGATCGATGATACCAGGCTTAAATAATAGTTTTGCTGGTGCTGAAACAGGTTTTAAACGGAGGATGGCAGGACTAAGAGCTAAGAAAGAACAAGAATCCGAAGCTGAGAGAGAACGAGAACCCGGTACGTGTAAAAAACCCGCTACATCATCGAACTCAGTGGAGGCGATAATGAGAACTCTGGTTGAGCATGAAAAACCCGTTAGAGCACAGGACTTAAGAACAAAGATATTGGAAGGTCTGGTCAAGAAAATTTCTCAGGGTAATGAAAAAGGTATTAGCTTTCATGGAATTTTGATCATGATTAATGGATTTCAAGAAGATATTACTGATGCCACTCCTGAACAAAAAATTATGGTTTTAACTCAAATTAAATCTGTATTTTGTTCATTCACAGATTCAAATCAAATTGTTGAATTATTAAAATATAATTTTAAAATCTTAAACTCTTTTGCTGATCAACAAGATAGTGATGAAACGAAACAAGAGCGAGAAGCAATAAGTAAGTTTTGGGTTGATAATTCCTTGTCCTATCTAAGACCATTTCAAAATTCAGGTGACCCTGGGGACTATGTTATCCTAAAAATTTTTTCAAATCCTATTCATCATGATTTTTTGATAAAATCCATATTACAGGATAGCCTTGCAACATTAGTTGCAGAGCAAAAATTAGGGAATTTTCTCGAAAATGGGCTAAGTACTATAATTCTGGAGCAACAAGAACGACAAGGCCTGCAACTTCTTTTGGATAGTCTTTTAAAAGAGACTAGAGAAAAAAGACTGTTACAAGAAATACGTGAAGCAATCAGCGAAGTATCAATTTGCATAAAATCTATTATTTCAGAAAAAAGAAGCCTTAGTTTTAAGATAGGTGACAGTGATGATGAATCAGATGATGATGAATCAGATTCTAAATTAGAACCTAAAAAAGATATATCTGGCATGATATATCCAAATATTTCGCTTTACCCAGATGATTACAAGGATCTTTTATCAGAATTTCTTAAATCTGGTCAAATAAAACAAGAATCAATTGAAATAGCGCTTCAAAGTCATTTTGGACAAGAATCTCAGCAAATAATTGAACCAATAGGAGTTGCAAACGTCATTGAAAGTCTAAATCGATTTTTGCTTCCCAGATGTCATGATCTCAAGACAAATAGATCTCAAATACGCACTTTTTTAGTACAGTTGTTGCGGTTGGTGCCGACTAAGGGATTAGATTCTGATTTAACTATCTTGTTACAAGAAGCCGCTGGAATTTTTGGTTATAAAGAAATTTTGTTGCAAGAGCTAGGAAATTTGAATGCACTTCACGCTGGTGATGAATATGGTGAATTTGAAAAAGAAAAGTTATTAAGTTTAATTAAAATCATAGAATCGATAGATAGTAGCAAGGTCAACAAAGATGAAGAAATTCTTGCGAGCGCTGCTGATCCTAAGCAAAGAAGCTTAGTGTCAAAAATTCGCATAACCGAATCTGGAATTCAGGCAAATGAACTAAGAAATGCCTTTCTAGCTGAACAAATTGCAACAATAAGGTCTAGAATAATAGCTAGTAAAGCAGAGCTTAACTCGATTCAATCGCAAGAAGGGGATGCAAGATTGAGATTAGGGCAAGTGGATGAAGATTTAAAAAATGAGCTAGAAAAATTAGAATGTGCTCAGAAAAAATTGCGGCAATTTGAGGAGCGAGCAAATTGTGTTAAGCAAGAAAGACAAGCTGAAAAATTGAGATTGGAAGGGGAATTAACAAGATTGGGTTCTGAATTAGAAGAGCTAAGCAAGCAAATTTCTACCGCTAACGATGAATTAAATGGTTTTCGTACAGCAATTCAAGAGGCAGAAACGTTAAAGACGAATCTTGAGTCAAAAATAGCAAACTTGGAAAGCCAGAAGTCTCAACTAGAAAAAGAGGCGAAGCAACTGGCTCTTGAAAAAGAGGCTCTTGAAGCAGAAAATGCTCGTTTACAAAAATTAAACGAAGACCTTTCTAGTAAAGCTGTGGATGATCTTATAAAAGCAAGGCAAGCCGGATTATCCTTAGATGAATTAATCAAGCTTGCCGATGATAATCCTGCGGTAACTGTGATTAAGGGTGAAAGTGATAAAAAGAAGGTGGTGGCGATGGTTGATCAAATTGATCAGGCGATTATAGCTGCCAAGGGCAAGTCTAAACATTTGGATTTGCCAAAATTGCTGCCGGTGCAGTTTTATTTTGAAAGTCAGGGTGGTGATATTTTATTACAAAGGCAAATTGATGAGGCAACTCATATAAAATGGGATAAGGATCACCAAGTAGAAGGTGTTGATGGTAAGAAGCGCGATACCATGTTTTCAATTGTTTGTGTGGTTGGAAGAAATGGCGAAATGAAATATTCTATGGTTACTACTGATGAAAGAGGAGTTTATCGTAGTTTCCTTAGTGAAAATGAGATTAGGAAACTGGATCAAAGATGTGAGGATGAATATAAAATAGCTGAAAGTAGTTTGATATCTGATTCTGACCAGGAAACAGAAATAGAAAGATTGCAAGCAGAAATTGAAAAGCTGACCGAAGATGCTTCTACTGCTAAAAAATCGGTTGATGGATTAAGGAATTCTCTTAGAGCAGGACCTGGTTCAGAAAATTTGGAATTATTTGATCGCTATGTTAATTTATTCAAGAATGGTAAATTAACAGATTCTCAATTATTGACAACAGAAGATCAAAAAGATATAGAAAAGTTTCAACAGATACTTAGCAATACAAAAAAATCAGAAAGCTTAAAATTTCTTTATGAACAGCAAATTAATCTTCAAGATATTAATCTAAAATTAAAAGAGAAAGAATCTAAAAAAGCTATTTTACAATCTCAAATTGCAGTCTTAAAATACCGACCAGAAAAAACCGCTCTTGGCGATTTTTATAATACTCAAAATGCCCAAATTAAAGACTCCAGAAAAAAATTATGCGTTGTTGATAATGGGGCAATTGAATATTATCAAAAACAACTTCCCTCTTCTTGGTTTAGTAGCGATAAAAAAACAAAGCATGATCTTAAAACTCTATTACAATATCCAGAGCCGCTAAGCCCGGTTAATGGTTGTTCAATTGCCAGAAGAACTGATGAATCTGGCATTGAAACTGCTTGTGTTACTTTTTATACTAAGAAAGGTCAGAAAATTGAGAATAATGTTGCTTTTCTTGGATTGCCAGATAGTGGTGGGCTGCTGATTGCGGTGCAGTTTGATAATAAAACTAATGAAGTTAAAATTTTGCCCGGATTTTATAATGATTATAGTCTAAAAAACAAAGTAACTAATCCTGATCTAATTGAAGATGGACAAAAAGCTCAAAAATCATTTAATATTAAAGCGATTGCGGCAGTTGAGCAAGAAGATGGTAAGTTTCAAAGTTCCTCAGCTCTTTTATTTAATGGCAAGCATTATGAAAGAAGTGTAAATATTCTTAATATAACACAAAGTACAAGAGAAGTTCATAATTATAATACTGATTATCACCAAAATAGTATAGAATGGGCAGTTCCGGTTGGCACTCCTTCTTATTGTGGTAATATGGGTAATCCTAAAAAAACTAGCGATGCTAAAAATGCGGCAATCAAAGAAGAGATTTGTAATTTAGCTCGGTTCTATGGTGGCAAGAGAGGTGGAGAATATATAATCATACCTTTTGAAAGTCAGAAAGACAATTTAGTAAAGGTTTTAGATACTTTGCAGGTAAAAAGTGACGATGATAAAGATGCTAAACAAAAAACAAAGGCGCAAGCAGCGATTTCTAAAGTTTTTGGTACCAAAGATATAGAAGACCTAAGGCAAAAATTGTCAGAAAATGACGTTGAGATTATCACAAAAATTGATGAAAATAACGGCGTCAGAGGAATTCTTAAGCTTGTATCAGTAGCAGAGCCAGCTGACCCTCATACTGCACCTAAAGCTAAATCCGGCGTGTCGCAAGCAGATCAAAAAGAAGCTGGTATTGAGCTTGTCCCGCTTATAGATGGTAATGTCTCATCTTTTAAAGGCACTGTATTTGATCCGCTGATAATTTTTGATGGAATTGAGGATAATGATATTAAGGGAAGTTTCTTTTTACATGAGTATACAGGAAAAAAGAGGGTTATTACTATTGCCAGAAAAATTGATGATACAGAAGCAGAGAATTCTGGCAATTGTGATTTTGGTAATTTTAAATTTGATCTAGATAGCAAGGCTGTATGGACAAAAGATGATAAAGAGCCAACTACCGAAGAATTAACAAAATTATTGCGAGATCTTAAGGGGGCAAAAAAAACACAGAAGCCGCTTACTACTTTGCTAGTAAAATCAGGTTGCCAAGCACAATTGGCTGTGATGGCCATAGTTAAGTTATAAATATTTTTATGCAACTATCAAAGTCAATTACAATTTTTATTCTAACATTTGCGGCAATTATATCGTCAATTACCCCAAGCAATGCCGATATTTCAGGCCCAATTGCCAGAAAAATAAAGGATAGTGGGGTGATAATAATTGGGGTGCAGGAAAATTCGATTCCATTTTCATATATGGATTATCAGAAATCATATGTTGGTTATTCAGTTGATTTATGTAAAAAATTGGTTGATGGTATCAAGCAAGAAATCGGTTTAGATTCAATAGCGATCAGATTTTTGCCAGTCAGTTCCGCTAATCGTATTCCTTTGATTGCAAATGGTACCCTAGATTTAGTATGTGGCTCAACTACCAACAATTTAGAGCGCCAAAAATTAGTTGCCTTTTCTCCGACAATATATGTTGCTGCCGGGCGGATTGTGGTTAGAAAATCTTCCAATATTTCTTCACTTGATGATCTTAAAAATAAAACTCTGGGCCTGATATCGGGAGGCTCGATTACCAAATTTGTTAATCAGGCCAATAACAACCATAATCTAAATATTAAAATTACCTATTCCAAAGATGCTGGTGATTTATTTGTAATGCTTAATGCCGGTCGCCTTGATGCAATTGCAACTGATGATTCAATATTGGCCGGTCTGGTTGCCAATTCTGGCCACGCTGAAGATTATGTGATATTAGACCAAACTCTTTCAGTTGAGCCTTATGGAATCGTAATGCCACTTGGTGATCCTGATTTTAAAAAATTAGTCACCAAAATTATGACCAAAATCTACCAATCCAACGAAACCAATAATAATGAACTTAAGATTGGTGAAATTGAAATTATCTATAATAAATGGTTTTTATCACCAATCCCACCTAAAGGCGTTAATTTAAACATCGAAATGTCAAAAGAATTACGTGCCGTCTTTGCCAAACCAACCGATTCTGGCAACCCCATTGATTATCTTGCAATTTCAGGAGTAAAGACTGGAAGATAATTAATTATGGCATATTTTATAATTATGGCATATTTTATTAATCTGGCAAATTATCAATTGACATAAAAAATAAAAATTGTTTAATTGCGATAGATAATAAAAATAACTAACCAATTAAGGGAAATGCAATTACATACAAATATTGATCATCATGGTAGATTATTAATACCATCAGTTTTAAGAAAGAAGCTAAAATATCAAGCTGGCGACACTTTGGCTGTACGTGTTGTAAATGGTGAATTACATATATTAAGCATTGATAAAGTGGTTAAAGAGGCTCAAAGTTTAATCAAAAAACTTGTTAAGCAAAAAGGTTCTTTGGTAGATGAATTTATAGAGTTAAAAAATCAGGAAAGATGAAGAATTAAGATTTAAAAAAAATCATGGCAAAAAATTATAAAAAAGTCATATTTGATGCCTCAGTTTTAATCGCCTTAATTAGCGAAGAAAAATACAATCACGAGCTTAAAAAACTTGTCTCCAAATCAGTGACGTCAAGCGTTAATCTTGCCGAAGTGGCAAGATATTTTATTGAAAAAAAATCAGTTTCTAAGGAGCAAATTAAAGGTATAATCGAGCAATTAACCGAAGTGATGATATTTGATGACAAACAAGCTTATATTAGTGCCGAATTAGCGTTGATCACAAAAAAACATGGCTTATCTTTGGGAGATAGAGCCTGCCTTGCCCTTGCTTTAACAACCGGCTATCCTGTTTATACTGCTGATAGAATTTGGACTGACATTAATTTTACAGATATTACTGTTAAATTAATAAGATGATCTGTTTTAACAAATAAGCTAAAATCAAAATGCTTAAACTCAAAAAAACACTATTTTTTTGTCTAATTATTAATCTTATTTTCTTTGCCAGTCAGTCATTTGCAAAAGAGGCGATAGCTAATCTTGAACTTTACAAAAATGATGTTTTAAAAGTTGAAAATTACTTAAATAACATCAAGGATTTTTCAGCCAAATTTGTACAATTATCAGCCGATGGCGAAATATCTGAAGGGTTGTTTTATTTGAGTCGGCCGGGGAAGATGCGAATTGAATATCAGGGGCAAAATAAAATTTTGATTGTAGTTAATGGCTCGGTGCTGGCTTATAAGGATTTAGAGCTTGATGAAACTTCTTATTTAACTACCAATAGTACTCCGGCGGCGCTTTTAACCAGGAAAAATATTTCTTTTGTGGCAAAAGATATTGAAATTACTGATATTTTGGAAGCTGGCGGGCAAATTAAAATTTCATTATTAAAAAAGAATCTTAAAGAATCCGGCGAATTTAGTTTAATTTTTAAAATTGAGCCATTGCAGTTTTTAACAATGGAAGTTAAAAATGATCTCGGGGAAATAGTTAAAGTTAGTTTGGAGGATATTAATTTTAATCCCAAAATTGACAGCAAAATTTTTGTAATCAAGAATCAAAATTTACCGTAAGTAATTTTAAAAATATGGCAATTAAATTTTCTGCCCCAAATAATAAAAAGCGCCATACTATGAGCGAAATCAACATCACGCCTTTTGTTGACGTGCTGTTAGTATTGCTGATTATTTTTATGGTAGCAGCGCCAATGATGACTAGCGGTGTTGATGTAGAATTGCCAAAAGGCGCCCTCAATCCAATTAATGAAAAAGAAGCGCCAATTACAATTGCGGTTAGATCTGATGGCGCAATTTTTCTACAAGATGAAGAGGTAAAATTAAGATCTCTAACTAGCAGATTACTTGAGATGACTAATAATAATTTAGATAATAAAATCTATGTCAAGGCTGATAAAAATCTTGATTATGGCCGAGTAATGGAGATCGTAAAGGTTACTTCTTTAGCGGGATTTAGCCAGGTAGTGCTAGTTACTGAAATTGCTGAGTAAATTTTTTAAAAAATGATAAAAAATCTTCTTTATTCAATATTTCTACACTCATTATTAATTGCAATAATTTACGCTAATTTTAATCTAAAAAATTATCGCCAAGATGAGGTAATTAAAGTGGCGGTCAATCTGGTAGCAATTGATGGTAGCCCGTTTGCGGTTAAAAAAAATAATGATGATACCATGAAAAAAAACCAAGCAGAACCTAAAAAAGATCAAGAAAAAAAGCCGGCAATAAAAGATGATCAAATTCCAAAATCACCAAAAAAATCTAACCAGGATCAGGTAAAAAAACCACCTAAAAAAGCAGCGGTGACCAAAAATAAACAGGTGCAAGAAAATAAAAAACAACAATCAAATTCAGTCAGTAAAAATAACCAATTTAAAAAGCCCAAAGATGATCAAAAAGATCCCAAAACCGAGCTTAACAAAGAAGATCAAAAATTAGATGATAAAGATGTTGAGGTTAATCATGATAGTGTCAATAAAGAAGAAGATTTAGGAGCAAAAATCGACACTTTCGAAGAAAATCCGGCCGAGGCAAAAGACGCGGCGGCGCTTGAAAATAATGATAATATTAATAGTTTAGAAAATATAAATCTTTCGCTTAGAGAAAAATTTAATATTCAATCGCAATTAAGAGTCTGCTATAAAAGGGCAATTAAAGAAAATGGCAAAGATAGTCAGATTAAAATAACAATTAAGGTCAATATTGCCGAGGATGGCTCAATTGAGGCAAATTTTGATGACATAATTGATGTTGCCAGATATAATAATCTTAAAGATCATAAATATAAAATTGCGATTGATAATGCCAAGAAAGCCCTCGAATTATGCAGCCCGCTTCGCAATTTACCTTTAGATAAATATGATATTTGGAAAGAGGTGTTACTTGAATTTGACGAAAATATGAAAAATTAACATTGCTATAATTTATGAATATTATTCTTGCTAAGCCTCGTGGATTTTGTGCTGGCGTTACTCGCGCCATTGATATTGTAGAAAAAGCCTTGCAAAAATTTGGCCCCCCCATTTATGTTCGCCATGAAATCGTTCATAATAAATTTGTGGTTGAGTCGCTAAAAAATAAAGGAGTAATTTTTGTTGATGAAATTTCACAAATTCCAGCCGATAAAATTGTAATTTTTTCTGCTCATGGCGTCTCCGATAAGGTTGAGGAGGATGCTTTGGCGGCCGGCCTTGATATTATTGATGCTACTTGTCCTTTAGTGAGCAAAGTTCATCGCAAGGCAAAAAAATATGAAGAAGAAGGCTATGAAATCATCTTAATTGGCCATGAGGGCCATCCAGAAGTTGAGGGCACCAGCGGCAGAGTTAAGAAAAAAGTAATTTTAGTCACCAGTGAAGAAGATGCTAGAAATGTTGAAGTGCAAAATCCAAGCAAAATTTCTTATGTCACTCAAACCACTTTAAGCGTTGATGATACTAGAAAAATTGTCGAAATTTTAGAAGCGAAATTCCCATCAATTGAGCGCGGCCTTGCCACCAAAGATATTTGCTACGCCACCCAAAATCGCCAGGATGCAGTCAAAGAATTATCCAAAAAAGTCGATTTATTATTGGTAATTGGCTCTAATAACAGCTCCAACTCCAATCGCCTCCGCGATTTGGGCCAGGAATGTAATCTGCCATCCTACCTAATTAACAATGCCGATGATATTAACGAAGAATGGTTTAAAAATATCCAAAATATTGGCATCACCGCCGGCGCCTCCGCCCCTGAATCTCTTCTCCAAGAAGTAATCGCCAAAATCAAATCCCTCTGCCAAAATCAAGTAACAATTAAAGACATGGAAGGAATCACCGAAAATATTTTCTTTGCTTTACCTAAAAAGGTGAGGATATAAAAAGGGGAGTCAATATGATCTGGCTACCATTTTTCGGACAGTTTTCAACAATAAAAGATTGTGTCAATAAATTTTGTGTCCTTCCCCTTTTTTCATAAATTTATTCCCGCTCAAACCTCTCAAGAAACATTTGATTAATTTGTGCTAAGTTAGCTGCAAACCTAGGTATAGGATTTACCCACTTACTTTTAGCCAAATTATCAAATATAATTTTCATCTTAACTGCTATTTCTCTTTCACTATGGAAATAACCTCCAGAATTTCTCCTGGTAATTTCAATTGCATTATTAATTCCTTCAACGGCATTGGTGGTTCTAATGATAGCTCTTAAGTTTTGAGGGTATTTCATAAAAGCCAGATAATTAATAGCTCTTTCTTTTAAGTAATTAGCATAAAAGCTATGATCTTTTTTAATTTTTTCTTCAATAAAAGAGATTAACTTAGAATAAGCTGCTTCAAAAGAAGCGCATAAATAGATTTCCTGAAGTAACTGACTAAATTCTTCATAAAGCTTGTTATCAAGATTACCCTTTAAATTTCTCATTAAATGTACTAAACAACGCTGATGATCAGTATTTGGCAGCAATT
>CAZUPN010000030.1:0-16481 GCA_964622015.1 uncultured Rhizobiaceae bacterium
TAGAAGATTAAGTCAAAAAAATCTCAATCACTCATTTGGGCTCACCTCTATTTTACTTACCACCGCTGATGGTAAAAAAATGGGCAAAACTGCTAATGGCGCAGTATGGCTTGATGATCAAATGCTCTTACCTTATGATTATTTTCAATATTTTAGAAATATCGATGACGCTGATGTTGAAAAATTCTTAAAATTATTTACCGATTTAGAGCGGCATGAAATCTCTAAACTAGCAGCTCTTAAAGGTCAGGAAATCAACCAGGCTAAAGAAATTCTGGCTTTTGAGGTAACTAAAATTTGTCATGGCGGTAAAAAAGCTGAGCTAGCCTTGCAAAAAGCCAGGGAAATTTTTGTCAGCAAGTCAAATGATGCCTATGAAATAAAGGAAATTACGCTTGATGCTACTCAAATAAAAAATGGTATAAAATTAGCAGATATAATTTTTAGCACCAACGCATCTTCCTCAAAATCAGAGGCTAAAAAATTAATCAAAGCCGGAGGAGTCAGGATTAATGATCAAAAAATAATCGATGAGCATTTTAATATCACTAAATTTGATGCTTTTGATCTAGCGATTGGCAAGAAAAGATTTTTTAAAATTTTACTAAAAATATGAATCTCTGGACCAAAAAAGAATTACTGGAAGCTCTTAAAAGCGAAATTATCGCCAATAATTTATCAAAGCTACCGCCGATAAATAATGTTGTTATTGATAGTAAAAAAGCTGAAAAAAATAGCATTTTTATTGCCTTAAAAGGCGAAAATAATGATGGTCATAATTATTTAGCATCGGCCTTTGAGAATGACTCTTGCCTTGCAATCATTGAATCTAGGGCAATTTTTGACCAATATAAAAATAATTTTAACCTGATTTTAGTAAAGAGCACCTTTAAAACACTTTATAAGCTTGCAGATTATAGTCGCAAAAGGACTAAGGCCAAAATTATCGCTGTTACCGGCAGTGTTGGCAAAACCAGCGTTAAAGAAATGTTAAAATTAGCATTTTCATCGCAAGGCAAAGCTTTTGCCAATTATGGCAATCTCAATAATCATTTTGGTCTACCTCTATCCTTGGCCAATATGACTAAAGATTGTGATTATGGTATTTTTGAAATGGGCATGAATCATCTAAATGAAATTGCCATATTGTCAAAATTGGCAAAGCCCGATCTTGCAATTATTACCAATGTTGCCGCTGCCCATATTGGCAATTTTAAAAATGAAAAGCAGATCGCCTTAGCAAAATCAGAAATTTTTTTAGGACTTAAGAAAAGTGGCTTTGTAATATTAAATCTCGATAATAAATATCATAATTTTTTAGCTAGCCAGGCTTTAACTTTAAAAGTAAAACCTCAAAATATTGTTAATTTTGGCAGCCATGCTGATTATTCTTTAATTTCTGCTAAAATTAACAATGCCAAAGAATCATCATTAATAGTTACTAGTAAAAATAACGGCAATTTAAGTTATTTACTAAGCAGTATTAATAAATCAGTGATTAACAATTCCTTAATTGCGGTTGCGGCACTTGATTTAATTGGCAAAGATATTGTTTTGGGTATTAAATCTTTAAAAAACTTTCAAATTCCAAAAGCAAGAGGGTCGATCATTGAAATTAAAAAGGCTAAAAAAAATATCATTATCATTGATGATAGCTATAATGCCAATATCGCCTCAGTTGCTGCCGGAATTGAGTATTTGTCAGAGTTAAAGTCGGTATTAAAGAAAAAAAGATCAGTAGCAATTTTAGGAGATATGCTCGAACTTGGTAAAGATGGTCCTAAAATTCACGCTAAGCTTGCCAAATATTTGGATAAATTTAAAATTGGTTATAGTTTTTTAGTTGGCGATTTAATGAAAAATTTGGCCAAAAAATTAGATCATAAAAACTGCCAATTATTTAGCAATTCAAAGGATTTAGCATCCAAAATTAAAGATTTATTAAAAGATGGTGACGTGGTTTTAATTAAAGGATCAAGAGCAATGAAAATGGAAAATATAATTTCTGAATTAGAAAAATAATTTTAAAATGAATAAGGAAAATACCAAAAACAAAAATAACTCTAAAAATTCTATCTCAAAGCTTTTTTGCCGCCCTTTTTATTTGATGTATCGCTATATAAAGCTTGGTTATAAAATTTTTCGTATCGCTATTTTTGACACTATTCGTCAAGATGGGGTTGAGCATGCTGGATATTTAGCCTTTTTATCAATTTTATCTTTATTTCCTTTTTTAATTTTTTTAGTTTCAGTTATTGGCCATTTTGGTGGCTCTGATATTGGCATTAAATTCATTTTTTTAGCCCTGGAATATTTACCAAAGCAAGTATCGGAAGCCTTAAATCCCCGTATCAACGAAATTATCTCAGGACCACCGCAAGCTCTGCTTACTATTGCAATTATTGGAGTGATCTGGACCGCCTCTTCTTCGGTTGAGGGCTGTAGAACAATTTTAAATCGTGCTTACCGGGTTGAATTCCCGCCACCTTATATTTTTAGACGCTTAATTAGCATATTGGAATTTTTTGTTATCACTATCAGCATTACAGTTGGAATATTAATTTTTGTTATTGCGCCAATAATTTTAAAATTTATCGAAACCAGATTTAATTTTGCCTTTAATTTTGATTATGACTGGCTTGGTCTTAGATATGGAGCAATATCTCTATTGTTATTTTGCGCGGTTTCATTATTTTACTACGCATTACCTAATGTTAAGCAAAAAATTACCAAAACTATCCCTGGCTCAATTTTAACCGTTGCTTTGTGGGCGATAGTTGAAAAGCTTTTTTCATATTATCTGGCAAATTTTCACCAATTTAGCCTTATTTACGGCAGTTTGGCTGGAATCATTATCTCGCTAATGTTTTTTTATATTAACAATTTAATTTTTATCTTAGGGGCAGAATTTAATTATCATTTTCATCGGACTTTTAAAATTTTATTAAAATGAGATTTCCATCTTGGCCAAATTTAAATGAACATAAAACTATCAGATTAGGTCTTGATAGGGTTTATGAGCTGCTAGCAAGATTAGGCGATCCCCATTTAAAACTACCACCAACTATTCATCTTGCCGGAACTAACGGCAAAGGCTCGATAATTGCCTTTTTAGGTGCAATTTTAAATGAAGCCGGATATGTAAGTCATCGCTATACCTCACCTCATTTGGTTGATTTTAATGAAAGAATGATAATTGCTGACAAGCAAATTAGTGAGCAATATTTAAATGAAATTACCGCAGAGTGCAAAGAAGCCGCCCTTAAAAAACCAGAAATTGAAATAACCTTTTTTGAAGCAACAACAGTTGCGGCTTTTTTAGCTTTTAGTCGCAGTAAGGCTGATATTTTATTGCTTGAAACCGGAATGGGGGGAAGGCTGGATGCAACCAATTGCTTACCGGAAGTATTTTTAAGTATCATCACCCCAATCTCAATTGATCATCAGGAATTTTTAGGCAAAACTCTAAGAAAAATTGCTCATGAAAAAGCTGGAATCATTAAAAATAAATGCCCGGTAATTATTGCTAAACAAAAAAAATCAGTAATTAAAGACCTAAAAGAAGCGGCTATAGAAAAAAATTCTCCTGCCAAAATCTATGGAATTGACTGGAATGTCGAACATCATCATAATTATTTTACGGTTAATTTACTATCTGCAAATAAGATCAAAAGCTTTAAGCTAGAATTGCCCTCTTTAGCAGGTAATCATCAGCTTTATAATGCTGCAACTGCAATTACTGCTTTGTTTTTTCAAGATAAATTTGTTATCAATGAAGGGCATATCAAAAAAGCAATCACAAATGTCACCTGGCCCGCCAGATTACAAAAAATTACTCAAGGTAAATTTTTTGATATTTTATCTAAAAATCTTGCAGCTAAACCAAAGGTTAATTTTGAATTAATTTTAGATGGCAGCCATAATGAGGATGGCTCTAAAACAATTAAATCCTGGATTAAAAGCCAACCCAAAGCCATTAATTATTTTATTTTTGCAATGGTCAAAGATAAAAATTGTAAAAAATTTCTATCAAATTTAAAGAGTCAAATTAATTACTTAATGCCAATTGCAATTGAAAATGAAGATCGCTCAAAAAACCCTAAAGAAATAGCAAGAACTGCAACAATCATCGGCATCAAATCATCTACAGCCACCAGCTTAGAAAACGCCATCAATAAAATCACCAAACTACACCGCCATCACCAAAATTTAAGAATAATAATCTGCGGATCGCTTTATTTAGCTGGAGTTTTTTTAAGAGATAATGCAATTTAAATCTGGATTGCCAACCTCGCTTAAGCTCCTGGAAAATGACGCGCTCGCTCTCTTGTCACTCGCGAGGAGGGCGTAATTAAAAAATCTTGATGCTTTTTTTGCCCCTAATGCCAAGTCTCATTTTTGGATAGCTATAATACTATTTCCCACTTCTAATTACCTAATACATATTCCTGCCGCAGGAGGGGGTCTATTGATCTCCTTCCTAATGTTCATGTCATCAAGCACAAGGAATTGGTATAGCTATCAATATGATTCAAACGTAAGGAATGGATCAAAGAGACCCATTCCTGCACAAAGCATCTTTTTACACCTCGCCAAGTTTCCCAACCTTACCTATCGCTGCAAATGTTGATTTTGAAGATGAGAAGATTTTGCTTGCCATATTAGTTAAATCTTTTTTGGTGATTGCTGAAATTTTTTCTATCGCCTCCTTATCATCGATAATTCGGTTATAATATAAAATATCGCTACCAAGTTTTTGAGATCTGCTATTGGTACTTTCTTTGGTCATCAAAATACCAGCTTTACATTGAGTAACCACTCTACTGATTTCCTTATCGGTAACTTTCTGGCAGATTTTTTGTAATTCATTTTTGGTGGCGCTGATGAGTTCACCTGCTTTATCTTCAGTAGTTGCGGCATAGATGCCAAATAATCCTGAGTCAAAATTGGCGTAATTGAAGGCAAAGATAGAATAGGCCAGGCCTTTATTTTCTCTAATTTCTTGAAATAATCTTGAAGACATGCCGTTGCCAAGAATCATTGAAAGCAAATGGGCGCGGTAGTGATTTTCTTCATCGATGTAAGAAAATCCTTTAAAGCCAAGAATTAAATTAACCTGTTCCAACTTTTTTTCTTTTCTAAAATCTCCGCCGATATATTTAGCTTTTTTTACCGGCTCTAATTTGTTTTTATTGAGATTGGTAAAATATTTTTGACCATATTTTACCAGATCTTCCTGTTTGATATTGCCGGCTGCAACCAGACAGATATTATGGTAATTATATTGGCTGGAAATATAATCAACAAAATCCTGCCTTTGAAATTTTTTGATGTTTTTTACTGGCCCCAAAATTGATCTACCAATTGGCTGATCGGGATAGGCTGCGCGTTGCCAATAATCAAATATTATATCATCAGGAGTATCGTTGGTCATTGCGATTTCTTGCAAAATTACCCCCCTTTCTTTTTCAACCTCGCTTTTATCAAAAACTGAGTTTTGTAATATATCACTTAAAAACTCAACTGCAAACTCCGCATGCTGTTTTAAAACTTTAACATAATAGACGGTTTTTTCTCTTGAGGTATAAGCATTAATTTTACCACCAATTTCTTCAAATTGTTCAGCAATTTGCCTGGCGCTTCTGGTTTTAGTGCCTTTAAAAGCCATATGTTCAAGAAAATGAGAAATACCGTTATTTTCTACAGTTTCATTTCTGCTGCCAGTATGCACAAAAACAGCAATTGAAGCCGTTTCAACTTCCTTCATTTCGTCAACCGCAACTCTTAATCCATTTTTTAAGGTTATAATTTGATCTTTTGTCATGTTTAATAATATTTTAGATTAATATTGATGTTGATTTTGCAAGGATTTTTATAGGCCGTAATCCTTAACTAATAATTCAGCGATTTGTACCGCATTTAGCGCAGCGCCTTTTCTTAAATTATCAGCCACGACCCAAATTGAGAGTCCATTTTTGACAGTGCTGTCCTTTCTAATTCTGGAAACAAAAACCGCATCTTTAGTAGCTGATTCTACCGGAGTGACGTAGCCGCCAGCTTTGTCAATTCTGTCAATAATAATTATGCCTTCGCTATCTTCCATAGCTTGTCTTGCCTGAGTAACCGAGATTGGCTTTTGAAATTCAATATTAACCGCTTCTGAGTGCGAGATAAAGACCGGAACTCTAACACAAGTAGCGGTTACTTCAATATCTTTACCGAGAATTTTCTTGGTTTCAACTTTCATTTTCCATTCTTCTTTAGTATAGCCATCATTCATAAATATATCAATTTGTGGAATGACATTAAAGGCAATTCTTTTGTTAAATATTTTTGGTTCCAAAAATTGGCTGCTATAGATTTTTTTAGTTGAGTCAAAAAGTTCATCCATGCCATCTTTTCCAGCGCCAGAAACTGATTGGTAAGTTGCGACTACGATTCTTTTAATAATTGCTAAATCATGTAGCGGTTTTAAAGCTACCAACATTTGAATGGTTGAGCAATTTGGATTAGCGATGATATTTTTCTTTTTGTAATTTTTTAAATCTTCAGGATTAACTTCAGGAATAATCAAAGGCACATCCTCATCCATTCTAAAATGGGAGGTATTGTCAATTACCACACAGCCTGCAGCAGCAGCTTTTGGTGCGTAAATAGCCGAAACTTTTCTGCCTGGAGAAAATAAAGCAATTTTAGTGCCATTAAAATCATAATCGTCAAGCGCTTTCACATCTATAGTTTTGTCGCCATAAGATAATTTTTTACCAACTGAATTTCTTGATGCTAGAGCCACAATTTCACTTGCTGGAAATTTTCTTTCGGCTAAAATATTTAATATTTCGCGCCCGACATTGCCAGTTGCGCCAACAATTGCTACTTTTCTTTTATTCATGCTTAATATGAGGTTGATAATATTTATTATTTGTTTTCAAATATAGCAAAACCGCCTAAAATTTAGATAAATTTAGTTTTGGTATATGGGGAACCCACAAGGTGGGGCCGGAGTCTATTGCGCCGTAAAAAATTAAAAAATACTCAAGTCCAAAAGGACTTGGGCATACTTATCTTAAGAAGGGGTGAATAAAAAGTAAAGCCAACTAATTTATTAACTATCAAACATGACTAAAAAATTTTTTATTATTGCAGGAGAGCCATCTGGCGATTTGCTTGGAGGCAAGTTAATTGAAGAATTAAAAATTGAAATGGCTAAAAAAAATCAACAATGTTCTTTTGTTGGTATTGGTGGCCCCAATATGATTGCTCAAGGGTTAGAATCGCTTTTTGACATTAATAATCTTTCAGTGATGGGATTTTCTGAAGTAGCTCCTCATATTGTTCGGCTGTTAAATATGATTGTCATTTTGTCAGAAAAAATTGTAGCGCTAAAGCCTGATTATTTTATCACCATTGATGCCCCGGATTTTAATTTTCGGTTGATGAAAAAATTTATTGAAATTGCGCCAGCGCATAAAGCCAAAAAAATTCACCTAATTGCGCCATCAGTTTGGGCATATCGCCCGGGTCGGGCCAAAAAAATTGCTGGGCTTTATGATCTGCTGCTCGCAGTCTTGCCTTTTGAACCGCCTTATTTTCAAAAGTATGGCCTAAATACAGTATTTATAGGGCATCCAATCATTGATGAGGCTCCTGATTTTTCTAAAAAAGCCGCAATTAATGCCCAATTTAGAAAAAAACATGATTTAAAAGATGGTGATATTGCGCTACTAGTAACTCCAGGCAGCAGAGCTAGCGAAGTTAAAAGAATTTTTCCAGAATTTATTGCAACCATCAATATCTTGGCTAAAAAATTTCCAAATTTAAAAATTATAATTCCAGTAATTGGCAAAACCAGGCCTATAGTTGAAGAGTTAAGCTCCAAAATCGAAGTAAAATTAATAATTATCGAGCAAGAAGAAAAAGCCGCCGCCTTTTTTGCCGCCAATTACGGCCTCGCTAAATCAGGTACTAATAGTCTTGAACTTTCATTATTTCAAATACCAATAATAATTGCCTATAAAATCAGTAAAATAAGCCATTTTATCGCAAAATTACTGATTAAAATCAAATTTGCCAATATAATAAATCTCATACTCAATAAAGAAGTGATCAAAGAGATGTTACAGCAAGATTGCGAGCCAAATAAAATGGCCGAAGAGATAACGAAATTAATTAATGATAAAAATCTTGCTTATAGACAGATATCTGAAAGCCAAATAGCCTTAAAAATTCTTGGTTTAGGCTCAGAAATAAAGGCAGTAAAAAAAGCAGCTATTCAAATATTATCTGAAGAGATCTTGCTGCCGAATAACAATTTCAGCGAATAATAATTAATACTAGTAAATAATGCAACATACAGAACCAAAGCGGATAATTATTCAAGGTAGTAAATATGAAAATAATAAAAAATACGTAAATATAGGTAGGCAATTAAAAGGCCGATGGAATATCTTGTGTCTTAGGGAGGTAGGGCTTTTTAATAATGAAGCGATTGTTTATATAACTAACAGCTTAGCTGATACTGAAATAACAACTCTTTGCGTTACTGATGGGCAGCTATCTGATTCAAAATTAAGTATTATGCTTAATTTTTTACCAAAAACTAAAATAACAAGCCTTTCTTTTACTTGTGATTTAAGCGCAGAACAGGCAAAAAAGATTTGTAGAGCCCTATCAGATAAGGAATGCAAAATTCAAAATATTACCCTGCCTGAGATGTATCAAGAAACGGCTGGGGAAATAATAAAAAAGAGAACATCGGATTCCCCAAATACAGTGGTTAACAAACCTAGTAGCCTAGAAAGAAGAAATTCTGTCAATTCTACTAGTTGTGAAAGCGACATCTTTTTTTAACTAAAAAATTAAACATTTAATTTAACAAAAATATGACAAATATATCTGACGATAAAAAAGCAATTGTAAAAAAACCTTCCTCTCCCTTTAATAATGATCCCTACAATAATAGAGGTGGTAAGGGTGGCAATAAGACTGGATTTATTGATAATAAGGGGCATAAAATGAAATCTATCAGAGCGCCAAAATTTAAAAGTGGCGGCAGTGGCGATAGGTAGCTTTAAAAAAGAAATCCATTGCAGGAATGGGTCGGTGACTCAATTCCTAACATTTGAATCATATTGATAGTTATATCGATTCTTACGGCTTGACATGTGAGTATGAAGAAAAGGGGTCCAATAGATAACTACTGTTGTGCTTAGCTTCTTAGCCAGCACTGATCAGCCCATGCGCATCAAGCCTTAAAGGGCCATTACCACCAAAGGTAGTAGGTGCCTTTTAAAAAAGAACCCGCTACCTTTTATAATAAAGGACCTAAAATAAAATCTATCAGAGCGCCAAAATTTAAAAGTGGTGATAGTGGCGGGTTCAGGGGGGCAACAGACCTCTTCTTGCAGTAAAAAAGTACCCGGTGTCTTTTAGAAATTTAACTTTAATTTATATTTAGTTTTTTCTTTTTCCCACATTATTGCTTTTCTGCCGGATTCTTCAAAATTTTTGGATGGTTTATAGAGGCCAATTTTCTTGGCAAAGGGAATGAGATAGCGATTATAAATCTCGTTTTCTTTCTTGGCGCGGACAATTGCGCGCCTACCGAGTCTTTCAAATTCTCTTAGATCGATCATTTTTATATTTGCTAATTTTTTTAAAAACTTTTTGATTATAAATTTTTAATTGATTATCGCTCTTATGAGCAATTTTTTCTAAGTTCTCAATGTTACTATAAATATGCAAATTGTCAATATGATCAAAATAATCATTGACCAAATTTGCTAAACCACGATTATATCTTCTTTTAATTACATCCTTTGCAACATTATGCCCGCCATTTGAAACTCTCTGCCTAACCCTTTTAATTGCAAGCTTTACACTTGGTAAATAAATAAAAAATAGCGAAATATTATAGCCCAGTTGTTTTAATATTTTGATTTTACCTAGATAGATTTTGCTAGATAAAGTGGTTTCAACACAAAAACTCTGATCAGATGCAATATAATTACCAATTTGCTCAAGCATTATTCTGCCCGCCCAAATATCAAACTTCCCTGCCTGTAAGGGCGAAAGTCCCTTGGCAATCTCGTCAGCATTAACAAAATTCTGACAATTAAAAACATCTTTTAACACCGTCTTCGACAAAGTAGTTTTACCGGCTCCATTCGGTCCAGCGATTATATAAAAATTTTTTTCCTGCATTAAAAAACCGGGTAAAGATTAAATTTTAATTTTAAATGATATTTTTTAACGAGTGGCGCCAATTAAATTAAACGATACCATAAAATGAAGCAATATTATTTTTAAATCTTAAGAAAGGGAAGGGGGGCAATAATCTTTTTGATATTTTTTGATTAAGAATTTGATTCAAACCTTCAGGAATGGGTCAATAAACCCATTCCTGCGGCTTTGTGTTAGAAGCTATATTTAAAGGAAAGTGAAACCGCATCTATTGAAGTTTTGTTGCTAGCGCTAAATGACGGTATAGGAACTCCAGCACTAGTTGCTCTATTGGCTAAATTAATTTTAGTATCTTTATAAAATAAATGCGCGTAAGAAAAATCAATTTGAGAACGATCGCACATTTTATAACCAAAACCAGCGCTGGTCCAAATTCTCTTGCCACCAGGAATTTTTGGATTGCGATTGTTATTGGTAGTTGCATCGGTTTCGTAAGCAACGCCAGTTCTAAGCACCAGCCTGTTATTATATTGATAGTTAGCGCCAAGTGAGTATTTAAGAGTGTTTCTCCAATTAAATTTAGTACTGGAAGAAAGCGGTGATTCATCTGCTGTGATATCAAAAGTTTTTACTCTTGACCATCTGGACCAGCTAGTATCATATAATAATTCTAATTTGTCATTGATCTTATAGGCGATACCGGCAATTATCATTTCTGGAGTAGTTATCTCAGAGCGGAAAGGAAGGTTTCTGTTGGTAGCGCTAAGATTAGCCTTGCCCTCTAATTTTTGCTTAATTTCGGAACGATAACCGATACCGGCAGTCAATCTGTCATTAAATTTATATTTAGTACCTAAATTAAATCCGTAACCCCAGCTAGTACCATTAAATCTGGCGTAAAGGTCTGTACCGCCCACCGCGTCTCCATCAGCAAAAGTGGTTAATTTAAGGTCCATATATTGCGCTTGTAAACCAAGAGCAACTGATAGCTTGTTATTAACCTTATAGGCTATAGATGGATTAAGGTTAATAGTTGCCATCTTGCTGGTAATAGCATCATAGCGACCAACCCAATTATTATCATATTTAGTGGTTAATCCAAAAGGAGCGGTAACTGCAAATCCAAATACAGCTTTGTCACTAATTGGCAGTGCAGCAAAAAATGATGGTACTCCAGCGTCGGTGCTAGTGCCAACAGATGATGGCCCAGAAACCCTGCCTTCAAGGTGAGATCCGCTATTACTAGCTGAATCGATATCAAGATGCAAATAAGTAGCGCTAAATAAAACCTGTTTAGATTTTACATCAGATAAAACTGCAGCATTAGAAAATGAGTCACTAATATCATGAGCGCCAGTTGCCGCTCCAGCGTAAGAGGTTGCAATACCAGCGGTTGAATGTGAGTCAGTAGAAACTCCAGCTGCCTGAGATTCTTTAATTCCAAGAATCATACAAGCAATAGATAGGCAATATAATGCTGATTTAGATTTTATATTCATATTTTCAATATTTTGTTATTTAATAATAAAGAGCGTGGCTATTGGTTAGCAAAACTAGCGGCATCAAATCTAAAATTTAATAAAAAAGTAAATATTAAATCGTCTAACTAAATTTTGTCTCGAAATGGGATTTTGTGAGATCTTGAGGATTTTATTTTTGGACTTCAGTTGATCTCTTTTGTAGATATGCGCTGCGCACCATGGCATAGAAGTCAAATGAGTCCTTGCGGCCTTCATCGACGAGTTCGATCATGGCTTCGCGGTTATCGATAGCGGTTGCCACAGTGATTGCGGTTGAATCGCCTTTGGTGATCAAGCCTTTTTCGCCGCCAATAGATAGGGCATTAAAGGATAGCGGGTCGATTGCTTTTTCCATTACTAATCCGGTGAAGTCGCGAGTTGAGCTTGGTCCTAAAATCGGTATTACTAAATAGGCGCCAGAAGAGGCGCCGTAATGACCTAAGGTTCCTGCAAAATCTTTGTGACTATATCTGATATTATTTGCTCCTGCTGGGTCAAATAGACCGCCGATACCGATGGTGGAGTTGATTAGAAAGCTAGAAAAGGTTGCTAGGCCATTATCGGCATTGCCTTGTAAAATAGAATTGAGAGTTGAAAGTGGCAAAGTAAGGTTGGTTAGAAAATTTCTAATTGATATTCTGGCTTTTTTAGGAAGTGATTTGCGATATGATAATGCAACATATCTAAAAAAATATTTATCAATCGTCTCGTTAAATGCAAAGATTTTGCGGTTAAATTTTTCGGCCGGATCATTAATTTTAGGTTGATGAGCGGAATATTTGGCAAAATCTTCTTCAATTGCATCTTCATCATAAGCTGAATTACTGGCCGCTAGGGCTGAATTTTCAGTAACCAAAAATAATATTAAGAATTTTACCGTAATTAATAAAAAATAATTTTTTCTTTTAAATATCATTTTTATAAATCTTTTAAAGAGAAGGATTGTTGTTATTTATTTTTTCAAGTAGCTCTTTGGCTTTTGAATCATAGTTTGGATTTATTTTAAGTAATTCTTCAAGTTTGCGCTTGGCTTCAGCATTTTGTTTTTTTAAATATAGGCAATAGGCTAAATAATAATGAGCATCTTGGTTACCGGGCCAAAATCTATTGATAAATTTAAAGCGAAATATTGCATCAGCCAAATTGCCATTTTCTAAATGTTTTAAGCCAAGATTATAATTAGTTTCAGGGAGGTTATTTAATTTATGCTTGATGGTCTTGGTTTCTTTGGTAAGATCCTGATATTTATTAGCAACAAAATCAGATAATTTGTCAATATGATCAGCAAGTTTTACTTTAGGAGCTTCTTGATTTTTAGTTGAATCCTGGCTTGGAGATGGAGCAGTTTTTCCTTTGAGAAAAGTTTTTTTGAAAATTTCAAACATTTAAATTTTAGCTATGAATTTTAAAAATTTCTTTAAATAAATTAAGTTCTGTTCTTTTTAATATTTGTAAAAACTTTATTAATCAAACAAAATTGTTATAAATATTAAAGAAAATTATTTTGAGCTGGTTTGTAGGATTTTTCTTTCCTCAGCTTCTATTAAGCCCACAATATGGTCAACTAGCTCATCGGAGGTGGTTTTGTGATCAGGCTTGCCATTAATATAAACATTATGGCGATTATTTCCGCCGCCAGTAATACCAATCTGAGTATGAGCAGCCTCACCAAGGCCATTTACTACGCAGCCCAAAATTGAAATGGTCATCGGAGTTTTAATATGCTCAATTTTTTGCTCAATTGCCTCAACAGTTTTAATTACGTCAAAAGCCTGCCTTGCACAAGATGGGCATGAAATTAAATTTACTCCCCGATGCCTTAATCCTAGAGATTTTAAAATATTATAAGCAACCTTAATTTCTTCCTTAGGGTCAGCAGAAAGCGAAACTCGCATGGTATCGCCAATTCCTGACCATAATAAACTACTAAGTCCAATTGATGATTTTATGGTACCAGCCATTAATCCTCCCGCTTCAGTAATACCGATATGTAGCGGATAATCACAAACCTCAGCCAGTTTTTTATATCCAGCAACTGCTAAAAATACATCTGAAGCCTTAACGCTAATTTTAAAGTCAAAAAAATCATTATCCTCTAAAATCATAATATGTCTAAGAGCTGATTCAACTAGGGCTTCTGGAGTTGGGGTGCGATATTTATCAAGCAAATCTTTTTCAAGTGAGCCAGCATTAACGCCGATTCTAATTGCGCATCCATGATCTTTTGCAGCCCTGATTACCTCTTTTACTTTTTCATCACTACCGATGTTACCGGGATTAATTCTTAAACATTTAGCGCCAGCAATTGCAGCTTCAATTGCTCTTTTATAATGAAAGTGAATATCAGCAATAATTGGCACCGGACAATGTTTAATGATTTCCTTAAGTGCCGCACTTGATTCTTGATCGGGTATTGAGATACGCATTAAATCAGCGCCGATTTCGGCACATTCATTGACTTGCCTGATCGTGGCATCAATATCAGTAGTTAAAGTATTGGTCATTGATTGCACTGATATTAAAGCGTCGCCCCCAACTGCAACATTGCCAATCATAATCTGCCTTGAATGACGACGGTTAATAGCACGATATGGACGAATATTATTTAATTCATTTTGCATAAAATTCAGTAATCATCATTTTTAATTTAGTAATTTTTTTTAAAACTGAGATTTTATATTTTACCGATTGCTTAATATTTAATTTTTTAAAAATTGCTACCGGCAAGATAAAATCTTTAAATCCCGATCCGCTATATTTATTATAAATCTCTATTTCTTTAATTTTTAAAAAACTACTAATTAAAATTACATGCAGTAAAAAATTTTCAAAATTATCTTTGGTAAAATTTAATTTTGTTAAAATTTTAATTTCTTCCAAAGCAAATTTATTGGTTATTTGATTTAACCAAGCCAAATCATCGTGGCATTTTAGCCTTTCTTCAAAAATTTGCAAATTTTTAATCAATTTCTTTAAGAAAAATGCTAAATTTCTCTTATTTAAACTAAAAATATCTGACCATATTTGCCGACTAGAATCCTGGAGTCTGTAGGCTCGGTTTAATAATTGATCATTTGGACTTATTTTTAAAGTAAAATTTTCTTTAATAATAAAAGATAAAAATTGCGGCAAATGAGAGACTAGCCCATAAATTTTGTCATGCTCCTTGGCTTTGAGATAAGTAATATCAGCCCCTAATTTATCCCACATCAACGTAATTTTCTTTAAAGCTGATTGATTAGGCTTTTTCTGATTATTTTGGCAGATAATTAACTTTTTGCCGTTAAATAAATCCAAAATTAAATTTTTAATGCCAATTTTTTGCGATCCGGCAATTGGGTGAGTAGCGATAAAATTATTGCTAATATTTTTGGCAAATAAATCAAAAATAAAGCCCTTTAAAGAGCCAACGTCACTGATAATGCTGCTAGAATCGCTAATCTTTGGTATAATTTTGGTAAAAACAAAATCATATTTACCAAGCGGGCAGGCAATTATCACTAAATCAAAGCAAGGCGCATCGCTTAAATTGCTGGCAGCCAAGATGTAATGATCAATCAACTGCTCTTTTAGGGCAAAATCAAGCGCCTTCTTATTTATATCCAAGGCCCATATCTGCTTAGCAAGGTTATTCTTTTTAATGCCAAAGGCCAGTGATCCACCGATCATTCCAAGGCCGATAATTAATATTTTATTAAACAAAAGTTATTTAAATTAATTGTTTTTTATAGATGTCTAGCCTAATTTTAAGGTCTGCCTCCTTGTCACTTTGGGCAAAGAAAGGGGCGGGGTTCTCACTTTATCTTGTCATCCCCGCGCAAGCGAGGATCCAGTTTGCAGCATGGTAGCTGTTGATTAATGGGATCCCCGCTTACGCGGGGATGACAAAAAAATGGGGTTTGGCATAATTTTATTTTTTTAAAAATGGTGGCGATAATTGGGTTTTGGTTTTTACTGTTGATAATAGCTAATTGTGTTTTTATACCATCATTGGTTTTTCTAGTAAATAAAAAAATAATATTTCGCTATCAGCCAGCTGATTTACTGGGAATCATCAGGATTTTGACTTTTTTAGGGGTTATTTTTGCGATTTTGGCGCAATTATCGCTAATTTATTGCTATGTTACTTCTGATTATTCGGTTGCCAATGTCTATTATAATTCTCATCATTTAAAGCCTTTAATTTATAAAATTTCTGGCAGTTGGGGAAATCATGAAGGTTCGATGTTGCTGCTGATTTCAATTTTATCTTTCTATACTGCTGCCTTTGCTTTTTTTTCTAAAAGCGATAATCAAAAAAAAATTATCACTCTTTGTGTGCAATCTTTAATTTTGCTTGAGATCGCGGCCTATACTGCTTATGCTTCAAATCCTTTTTTAAGATTATTTCCGGCCGCAACTGAAGGCCTTGGCTTAAATCCGATTTTGCAAGATGTCGGACTTGCGATGCATCCACCAATACTTTATCTGGGCTATATCGGCTTTTCATTAATTTTTTCTTTTACAATTTCTGGCTTAATTACTAATAGAATTGATAAAAATTTTGCTGCCGAAATTAAAAATTGGCTATTTTTTACCTGGGGCTTTTTAACTTTAGGAATTGGCCTTGGCTCTTGGTGGGCTTATCGCGAATTAGGGTGGGGTGGTTATTGGTTTTGGGATCCGGTTGAAAATATCTCTTTAATGCCATGGCTTGCCGGAGCAACTTTAATTCATTCAATTAAATTATTAGAAAAAAAGGAAATTTTTAAAAATTGGACCAGTTTACTGGCAATCACC
>CAZUPN010000031.1:0-16219 GCA_964622015.1 uncultured Rhizobiaceae bacterium
GTACCGATGCACGTAAATCGCATGCGATATTGCTGGTGTATTCGCTGGATGTGGAGGTGAAGGATGAGGAAGGCGTGCTCAAGCGCTTTGCGAAAGATGCGGATGTCAACCCAACACCCAATATTGATTATCAATTCACTAGATTAAATATATGACAAATAAATTCGGCAATCTTTTTTCTTTTACCAGCTGGGGAGAAAGCCATGGCGAAGCAATTGGCTGCGTAATTGATGGCTGCCCTTCTCTAATTGATCTTGAAGCTCAAGATATCCAAAAATATTTAGACCAAAGAAGGCCCGGACAGTCAAAATTTACCACTCAAAGACAAGAAAAAGATGAGGTTAAAATTCTCTCTGGAGTTTTTGAAGGCAAAACTACTGGCGCTCCAATTTCTTTGATCATCTATAATCAAGATCAAAAAAGCGCCGATTATAATGAAATAAAAAATAAATTTCGCCCCTCTCACGGCGATTATGCTTACTTTAAAAAATATGGCATCAGAGATTATCGCGGCGGTGGCCGCTCTTCGGCCCGTGAAACCGCAATGCGAGTTGCGGCCGGCGCTATTGCCAGAAAAATTATCGCCAAAGAAAATATCGAAATCACCGGCTATTTAACTGAACTTGGCGGCATTAAAATTGACCCAAAAAAAATTGATTTTAACCAAATCAACAAAAATGACTTTTTTTGTCCTGATGAAACTACCGTTATTTTATGGCAAGATCATCTGTTAAATCTAAGAAAAAACGGCGATTCTGCCGGCGCCATCATTGAGGTGGTTGCTAAAAATGTTCCAGCCGGATTAGGCGAGCCAATTTACAATAAATTAGACGCCGCAATCGCATCGGCAATGATGGGAATCAATGCCGTAAAAGCGGTAGAAATCGGGCTTGGCTTTGATCTCGCCAAAAAAAGCGGCAGCCAGGTCGCAGATGAAATAATTTTTGAAAATGATAAAATAAAATTTCTAGCCAATTTTTCCGGCGGCACCACTGCCGGAATTTCAACTAGCCAAGACATCGCTGTAAGATTCGCTGTCAAACCAACCAGCTCAATTCTAAGTCCCAAAAAAACCATCGACCTTGAAAATAACAACACTGAAATCACCACCAAGGGCCGCCACGACCCTTGCGTTGGAATCCGCGCCGTTCCAGTGGGAGAAGCAATGATGGCCTGCGTGCTTGCTGATTTTTTACTGCTTAGCAAGGCCAGGAAATAATTCAATATCACTTCCTTAAAAAATATTTCTCATTACTATTTGGCTCGCCCTTAATTACAAATAATCTTTTATCTGCGGTAATGCCAATCAGAGTCTGAAATATATCGGTTAAGATTTCTCTTGAGGAATAATAGCCATGTCCGAGTCCGAAAGTTTTATTATCGACCAAACTAACATTGATCATGTCAAGTCCTTTGGAGAAACTGCAAGAGCCAAGCCTTTCGCTATCATTGACAGTTTTAGAGGCGGTCATGGCCTTATCGTTGCTTGAGCAATAAAGAGTGATATTTTTGCTGGTTGCTTGTATATCTTTGGCTAATTTTTTAAATTCACTTACTTCAAAATCGGGAGCATTTAAAATTAAATTATTGATTAAAATTTTATTTGGTTTTACTTGGTTAATTTGTGCCAGCGCCCGCAACACAATTTGATGACCCATTGAATGAACCATCAAATTAATTTCAATATCATTTGCTTGCAATTTGAGCAGCAGATTCTTAAAAATTTCAATTGATTGGTAGGCGGAGGTTAAATTATTATTATAGGTTTTATTTACTAATGCCCCTTCTAATATTCCCTCTTTAGAGCCGGAGGGCCAGCTAAATAAAATGACCGGGCCCTGATATTTTAAATCATAGGCAAGGCCAGCAGCACGCAAAACTGCTTCCTGATATCTAACATTAAAACCATGAACAAAAATTAAAACCGGATATTTTGACTGCTTTAAAGATTTAATTATTTCTTCCTCACTCAAAGACTGACCATTTAGAATCTTAAAATAATTATTAGAAGATTTTTGACTATCCTGGCTAAAAGGTATTTCGCCATTAGCATGATTTTTAGGAACATTAATTGTACAAATACCAAATTTTAATTGATTATTAAGCTCAATACCAAAATTTTCATCTTCACAACCAAATGAATCATTCTTTGTTCTTCTATTGGTTGCAACTAAAATATCCAAAGCCTCAGTTTGATTAAAATCGCGCTTAAAATACTCTCCCCAAATACGCTGTAAATGTTGCTGCCTGACTTGACTCGAACTTTGACAAGCTTCTAAAAATAATAAACAGATTATAATAATTTTTTTCATATTTTTATTATCTGTTATTTAAGTGTAAGTTGAGAGGCGCTGGCATAACAGGAAGGCAATTTCTCACCCTCGCCAAAAATGATGGTCTTATTGGCTGATCAGGAGCTACAGCTACTGCATTTAATTGCTGATTATTATTTAATTGGGCTATTACTGATATTTGAGCTGGAACCAGAACATTTTTTATACGATGCAAAATTGCAAATATAAAAGTAGCGATTGCTATACAGTAAAATAGGGTCGAGCTAAAATCTGGATCTTCACGATTAACATTAGCAGCATAGATTGCGGTAGTAGAAAGGGCGCTAGAAGCAATAATGGCCAAGTCAAAGGCAAACCGTCCAGTCTTATGTGCGGGATGAGGATCTTTTATAGCGTTAGTAGTTTTTTTGACCGCCGACCACATAAAAGGAGTCCTGGCAGCTATAAACAAACCAGATGGCACTTTATCTAATTTGGGAAATTTTCTAATTACCGATACATATGACATAATATAAAGCACTCCCATCGTCAATAAAATAGCTTCAGCAAAAGCTTTTCCCTTATTTTTATATAAATCACTTAATTTATCTTTGCTAAATTTATAAATACCATTTGTTTTTAGTTCAAAAATACCTTCTTTAAGCCCGCCATCCCATAATTCTTTAAAATCATTACCATATACCGGCAACAATGCTAATGTAGTAGCGCCCATTAGATAATTATTAGCTTGTGGCAATATCGTTGAAGTTAATCCTCGAATTGAAGATGGTATGGTAGATACCAAGCCTAATGTAAAATAAATTACTGCTGATGGCGCCTCTGCACGCAAAGCAGCGCTATCAGATCGAAATAAGAAATTAGATATTTTATTTAATAAAGCCGATAATTGAGTAACAAAAACTATATTTGAATAACCGCTAGCCGTCCCTAATATAGCGGCAGAACCGTAAGAAATAACAGAATTATTAAACCTAGGATACATTGCTGCTAACCTCATAATATTAGATGCTGTGGTTACTAGTCCTACGTAGGCATATATAACTCCTAAGGTAATTGCTAAATAATTTCTATCATCAATATTATCAGGCTGGTTTTCTAAATTAAGATATCTTCTTCTGCCAAAATACCTTCTTATGCGGTCAAGCAAATTCGGGTTACTTCCTTCAATCATATACTCAAATGATTATGTTTTTACTAATAAGATTAAGTCTAGATGTTGCATTATTTGGAATCTATTATAGATTATTTTGCAATAGGTAAATATAAAGCAATTAATTCTTTTAAAAATTTCCTTTAAATAAGTATAAACGCTTTAAAGAATTTAATCAATCAACTCGTAACAAAAATGCATAAATATCGCACTCATAATTGCGGAGAGCTAAATAAATCTTATATCTTAAAAGACGTTAAATTATCAGGCTGGGTTCATTCTAAAAGAGACCATGGTGGCTTAGTTTTTATTGATTTGCGCGATCATTTTGGCATTACTCAATTAGTAATTAATCAGGCCGACACTAATTTAAATTTAGACCAAATCTCGGCAATCAAATTAGAGTCAGTAATTACAATTGATGGTAAGGTAGTTGAGCGTAGTATTGAGGCTTATAATCCTAATATTCCAAGCGGTGAGATTGAAGTTAAAATTAGCAATTTGAATGTTGAATCAGCTGCTAATCAAATTCCATTTCAAGTAAATGAAAAAAATGAAAATTATCCTGAAGAATTAAGATTAGAATATCGATTTTTAGATTTAAGGCGCGAAAAAATTCATCAAAATATTATCCTTAGAAGCCAAGTAATCAGTTTTATTCGCAGCCAAATGATTGCTAATAATTTCCTGGAAATTCAAACTCCAATTTTAACCGCCTCTTCACCGGAAGGGGCGCGAGATTATTTGGTACCGAGCCGTTTACATCCAGGTAAATTTTACGCCCTGCCCCAGGCACCCCAGCAATTTAAGCAATTATTGATGGTGTCAGGCTTTGACCGCTATTTTCAAATCGCTCCTTGTTTTCGTGATGAGGATTTAAGATCGGATCGCACACCAGAATTTTATCAGCTGGATTTGGAAATGTCTTTTATTACCCAAGATGATGTTTTTAATATTGTTGAACCAGTTTTAAAAAATGTTTTTGAAAAATTCGGCAGTAAAAAAATTCCTGACGCTAAATTTGAAAAAATTACCTATGATCAAGCAATGCTAAAATATGGCATTGATAAGCCGGATTTAAGAAATCCAATTATCATTTCCGAAGTCAGTGAAATTTTTGCCGGATCAGATTTCTCAATTTTTACCCGCGCAATTGAACAAGGCTCAGTAATTAGAGCAATTCCGGCACCAAAATGCGCCAGCCAGCCTCGCTCTTTTTTTGATAAAATGATTGAATTTGCTCAAAGCGTTGGCTCTAAAGGCTTAGCTTATATTATTTTTGATGAAAATGGCGAAGCAAAAGGCCCGATTGCTAAATTTTTAAACACTGAAAAATTAAATCAGCTAAAACAAACTGCCAATTTAAATAATGGTGATGCGGTTTTCTTTGCCTGCAGCAAAGTTAAAGAAGCCGCTAAAATTGCCGGCTTGGTACGGATAAAATTAGGTCATGATTTGGGATTAATTGCTGATGATATTTATAAATTCTGCTGGATCATTGATTTTCCAATGTATGAATTAAATGACGAAACTGGCAAAGTTGAATTTTCACATAATCCTTTTTCAATGCCGCAAGGCGGGCTAGAAGCCTTACAAAATCAAGATCCGCTTACAATTAAAGCCTATCAATATGATATTGTTTGTAACGGTGTAGAATTATCATCTGGCGCCATTCGTAATCATAAGCCAGAAATTATGTATAAAGCCTTCGAAATTGCCGGATATGGCAAAGAAGTAGTTGAAAAACAATTTGGCGGTATGTTAAATGCCTTTAAATATGGCGCCCCTCCTCATGGCGGGATTGCGCCAGGAATTGATCGCATGATCATGTTAATTGCCGATGAGCCAAATATTCGTGAAATTATTGCTTTTCCGATGAATGGTAAGGCTCAGGATTTGATGATGAAGGCTCCAATTCAAGTCAGCGAAAAGCAATTAAAAGATTTGCATATTGAATTAAATCGAAAAGCCAAAGATGCACTTAATTAAAAAAATAATGATTTAAAAAAATGCAGGAAGAATTTTATCTGACCAAAAAATTACCACCCTACATTTTTGCCGCGATCTATAAGTTAAAGCAACAAGCAATTGCAAATGGTACCAAAATCATTGATTTTGGCATGGGCAATCCCGACTTGCCACCACCAAATCATGTAATTGAAAAATTAGCTGAGCTTGCTAAAAACCCTGATTTATATGGCTATTCAGTTACTGGCGGCATTGAAGATTTAAAAAAATCCTTTAGCAATTATTATCAAAGAAGATTTGGGGTTGATCTTGATTACCAAAGCGAAACTCTAATTACAATTGGCGCTAAAGAAGGAATTACCACCTTGGCTACCGCAATTTCAGATAGCGATAATTATATGATTATGGCAAGCCCAAGCTATCCAATTCATACTTTTGCCTTTGTAATTTCTAAAAGTAATGTCATCCATCTAAATGCAATTACCGGCAAAGAATTTCTGGAGCAATTTAAAAATTACGTCTCAAAAGCCGCTAAAAAACCACTAGCAGTGATTGTCTGTTTTCCCGGCAATCCGACCTCTGAAACTGTTGGAATTGATTTCTATGAAGAGCTGGTTGATTTTTGTAAGAAATATCAAATTTATATTATTTCTGACCTTGCTTACGCTGAACTTTATTTTGATGAAACTGATAAACCATTTTCAATTTTACAAGTAAAAGGCGCCAAAGATTTAGCAATTGAATTTAGCAGCGTCAGCAAAAGTTACTCAATGGCTGGCAGTAGAGTTGGATTTGCCGCCGGCAATAAAAATTTAATTGCCGCTTTATATAAAATAAAATCCTATCTTGATTATGGCTCTTTTATACCCTTACAAATGGCAACAATTGAAGCGCTAAGCGAAAAAAGTGATGATTATTTACAAAAATTGCGTCTAGAATATAAAAATCGCAGCGAATTTTTAGTAAATTTATTAAAAGATGAATTAAATTGGGAATTTAAAAAACCCAAAGCCAGTATGTATTTATGGGGCAAATTACCCAAGGAATTTTCCAACCTTACTTCTTTTGAATTTTGCCAAAAATTAATTAGTGAAATCGGAGTAGCAATCTCACCAGGCAGCAGCTTTGGAGCAAATGGCGAAGGCTATTTAAGATTTTCCTTAATTCAAAAAAATCAGCAAATGATTGAAGCTGCCGCTAAAATGAAAAAATTGTTTAAACAATAATATGACAGATCAAAATAAAAATTTCGGCCAAAAATTTCTTGAATTAGCAAAAAGCAGAAGCTCATTTTGCTTAGGCATCGATCCAAGCGAAGAATTAATCAAAAATTGGGGCTTAAATTTTGACATCACCGGCCTTAAAAAAATGTGCGAAATTATCATCGAAGCCGCCGCTGACAATCTCTCAATAGTAAAACCTCAAAGCGCTTATTTCGAAAGATTTGGGCCTGAGGGCATGGAAGTTTTGCAAAACTTAGCAAAAGAATTTCACCAAAGAGGAAGCTTGGTGTTACTTGATGCAAAAAAAGCCGATATCGATGCCACCACATTATCTTACGCCAAAGCCTATCTAGGCAAAGATAGCCCCTATAATTTTGATGCCATCACCGCCACCGTTTATATGGGATTTGAAGCATTAACGCCAATGCTAAAATATGCTAAAGCACAAAATTGCGGCGTCTTTATCGTGGTAAGATCCTCAAATATCGAAGGATCGCTGATCCAAAAAGCATTAATAACTGATAAGATCTCTATCGCCGATTATTTGGGCCAAAAAATCAATGATTTTAACCAACAAATTTCAAATCAATTAATTGGTCCAATTGGCGCAGTAATGGGGGCAACGCTAACATTTGAAGATATAAAAACTACAATCTCAAAACTAGCTAATTGTCTAATACTCACCCCAGGAATCGGCCATCAAGGAGCAAATTTTCAAGATTTAAAAATTAACTATCAACCAATTCTAAAAAATCTAATCCCAACCTCCACAAGAGCCGTGTTATTAAAGGGCCCAAATGTTATAAGTTTAAGGCAAGAATTAATCAAAAACTGCCAGGAGTCTTTAAGGCTAAACGGATTTTAATCTAAAATAAAATTGCGCCATATAATTTTACGAATTAATGATTTGCCCTGCCCCTATTTTTTTAATCACACCCCCCCCTTTTTTTTCCAGGCAGAATTATACCAAATCCATATAAAATACTACATGATGAAGCTATATGCAGTATTTTATATGGAATTTGGTATTAGTGATTTAAATATTATAATCTCGCGCAAGTTATTGCCCTTTTTGCAAACATAACTAATCTTGCTGGAGCTTGATTTTTATTAGTATTTTTTGGCTCTTCGGCTATAATTGCCCAAAATAGCGCTTTCATATTTTGTTCAGGTTTTGAATCTAATTCTTTGATCTTTTTTTCATATGTGGAAAAATCAAATTTTACCGTCTCTTTTTTTTCAAATATTGATTTAGCGCAAAGTGCAAAGGAAGTCAGGAAAATACTAATCAGAATCAAATAATTTAGAGAGTCAGAAAGGCAAACATTTCCAATTCCATTAGCAGCAAGCGAGACAAGAATAGCTGGTGTAAAACATTTACTGTAATTTTTGCCATTATTATTACCAGTAGATTGTGGCGACCATAATTGGTTATTTTCTACATCTATTTGCTCCTTATATCCCCTTAATTTTTTGTATAATTTATTACCGTGATTATAAAAAAAATCTGAGCATCTCCAAGCTGAAAGTCCCATCAGCGCAATCATTGGAGGCATTGAAGAATAAGCGGCAATTTCCGACAAATTGTCATTTACTTTATCAAAATTCAAATCATCTCCATAAACTTTTTTAGCAATTTTTGAAAATTCCCAAACTCTTATCACCGCCGCACTAACCAACAGAAATCTTGCTGTATTTTTGATTTTATATTGAGCGCTAATTTGATGGTCACTTAGCGACCCTTTGTTACTAACAATTCCAAATAATGACTTCACGCTATCACGATAAATTATTGCAAATGCAATTAAGGTTGCAATTGACTGAATACCGCCTTCAAACTCGATTCCCATTTCATTTCTTGCTTTAACTGCAAAACTAGTGCCAATTCCACTTGAACTAAGAGCCAAAATATCTGCTACCATCTCCATGATCGCTCCCACCCAGCAATAGCCAACATTAAAAGAATCAGCTATATCGAGCGCCAATATCGGAATTAATTTCTTGATTGCTTGCAAAATAAAAAACAAATTTGCAAAACCGCTATTTGCTCCCAATATTATTGCCATAATAGGTGAGTCTAATTTTGCGACCGCACCTTTATGAACTGAAGTTGCGCAACCAAGCGCCTGACCGATGGCCAACATTGCTGATAAAATATAAAATATCAGAGCGGCATTAGCTGGTAATTCTGCATCAAGATCATATTTTTGATCATTTACAATCATCTCGTGAATCTCTCGATAAAGCTGCTGATCCGGCGCTAAAATAAAATTTGGATCAATTAGCCTGTTATCTTCAATCTTATCAACTATTTGGCGTAATTGCCTTTTTAATTTATTTTTTTTATTTTGCTCTAAATTTGCAGCTACCACCAACATCGCAAATAAAATTTGTGCCTTTTTAAACGACATCTCATAATTATAATTTTTATGTTGAAATAATAAACGTCTTGCTATTTGCCTGTTTAATACCTTAGTCATACGAGACATTCTTTAATAATTTTTAGCATTTTAGCTTTAGAGGTTGATTTTTCTATATGATGATTAATGCCGCTATCAGTAGATTTTTTAATAGTTTTTGCATCTGATGAAGATGTTAGGGCGATGATTGGAATAGTTTTATAATACTTAAATTTTTTAAAAACACTGCCTTTGCGGATTTCTTTTGCAGCCTTATAGCCATCCATAATTGGCATCTCGCCATCAATTAAAATCAGATCAAAATCTTCCTCGTCAAGCATTTCCAAAGCCTCCCGACCATTTTCTACATATTGAACCTTATAGCCTTCATTTTGCAGAATTTTAGAAGTGATTTTAATATTTACCGGATTATCTTCAACCAGAAGAATAGATTTACCTTGCTGCGTTATATTATCCGATATTTTATTTGCCAATTTTGCTAATGAATCTTTTCGTTCAATTTCTTGCAAGCCGACATTAAAATATAATTTTACCCTGGTTCCAACCCCCTTCCTCGAATCAATGTCAATTTTGCCATTATGAAGCTCCACCAGCCCCAAAACAATTGTCATACCAATTCCATATGATTCTACTTTTTTACTGATATTTGATTTATCGATGCCCTTTCCCCGGCCAAGAAGCAGCATTTTTATTTCTTCTTTGGTCATGCCAACACCGTGGTCGGCAATCTCGATATAAATTTGATTTTCTTTTTTAAGATATTTAGCAGTTATTTGCACCGCTGTTTCTGCTTTACTGTATTTAATGGCATTAGATATAAGATTTGCCATAATTTGCTTCATTCTCCTAACATCACAACTCAATTTCGGCAGATTATTTTCAATTATTATCTTTAAAGAAACATCATGCTCAATTGCAAAACTACGATTTAGCAAAACCATTCTTTGGAGCAAATGTTTAATATCGCATTTTTCAATTTTTCCCAAACAAAAATCACCACTTTCAACCTGATTAGTATCAAGCAAATCTTCAACAAAATGTAATAATTCTTTGGACTGATCAGAAATCGCTTCCACTATTTGCACGTCCTCGCTCTCAGATATTTTAGACCGTCCGCCATCTAAAATAAGTCTGGATAGACCAAAAATACCAAGAATATAATTTTTAAGATCATGCGAGGACTTGCTAAGAAATTCACTTTTGGCGGCGTTAGCTTTTTCTGCAGCTTCTTTTAAAATAATGATTTTTTCTTGTTGTTTTTTTTCTCTTTTATAGACAAAAATCCATAATATAACCGACAAGGCAAGAATGACTATTATTTCAACCAGCCTAGAAGTTAACACCCCCCATAATTCATTTTTTAAAAAATCATCATCACAATTAAAGACTAAAAAATAAGGTAATTGATCTAATTTTTTTATCAGATACGCATGTCTGTTTTTGACGAGATTTACGCTAATAAGAGAATTATGAATTTCTGATAATTTAATTTCCTTTTTAATGGAATCAATTGCGTTACTTCTATTTTGAAGATCTGATATGGCGTATCTCATTTCAGTAATTGATAAACCACTTTCTTTTACCAGTTGAAATTTAATATAATTTTCTTTTATAGAATTATTAAGCGACCTCATTAAGGATTCTATTTCAAACCCAATTGATATTGTGCCAATATAATTACCATTTTTATCAGTCAAACCAACCCCTCCAGGAATCATCCATTCATTACTAGTTGAGCCAATTACTGGAACTCCCAAATAAAATTTTCCGGGAGTAGCTTTAGTTAAAGACATATAATCACGAGATGAAAGATCAATAGGCTCTTTCATTATGCCATATTTAGCATCAACTATGAGATTATATTTGTCGTCAGACCAAGAAAAAATTGTCCATGAGAAAATATCATTTAATTCTGGGGCGGTCCTGAATTTTTGTAGAATTTGATTAATATAATTCTTATTTTTATAATTTTTTATAATTTGCAGTTCCATACTCTCAGCAATACTGGAAGTATCGCTTATTCTGTTTAAAAGAGCGGTTTCAACCCTGATTGCTTCTGCCTCTATAGCGGTTTTAATCTTTTGCTCTTCGATATAAATTATATTAACATAAAGCCAAACTATCAGACAAGATATGGCTATAAGAAAGATGACGGAAATTACCAATTTCTTCTTGTAAGGACTTTTTAATTTATATAAATCTTTCATCAGACCTATTTAATTTCTATTTTCTTGTTTTGAAATAATCTTTGCAACCTCCATCGCATTACCAAAGCAGTAAAAAAGCTTCATCGATGCATTATCAATCCACCCAATTTGTCGCTCCTCAACTCCGCTATAATTTCTTTTATGAAAGGAACTATCTTTATTTCTCAATTCAAAGGCACCTTTGGATTTAACAATTCCTGGCATTATTTTGCGCAATTTGGCCTTTGCCATTTCAGGAATATATTTACTTACGCCTTTAATTATTTTTTCTCCATACTCCCTTTCTTCCTCTTTATTTAGACCATCAGACAGCCATTTTTCATATTTTTCTGGCATATAGTTTTTTGTGGTTACAAAATGATTAGTAACATCTGCATAGGTAATTCTAGCGATTCCATTTCCTAAATTTGAAAACATAGCATGAGCACCAACACAAAAAAACATTGAATGTTTTTTCTTTAAAGATTCCGGAAGTTCAACCTCAGCCAAAAGCTTTAATCTTAATGTCATTGGTAGTTTTGCATCACCTTCAAAATCAGATCTAATACCGAATTTCTCATTTAAAAATTCAATATTTTGCCATGCGCAATTTACAACATAGTCAACTTCTTGGCTTCTTAAGCCATCTGATAATATAAAACTTCCATTATTACCATATGACAAATCACTAACTTTAAAATTAACTTTAATTTTTATGCTTTGATAATCAGCAAGCTCTTGCCTCAAATATCGTCCAAATTTTTGCCAATCAAGCAGTCTCTCCTTGGTTTCAATTGCGAGAGTGATTATTTTTGTATTTACATCATTTTTATATTCTTGCAAATCTAAATCCCGGTGTAAAAAAACAGTATTAAAAATATTATTGGATTTATCACTTAGGCACATATCTTTAAAGCGACTAAGTATTTTATCATGAGTGGCAATCAGATCTTTTGGCGCTATTAATGAATCTTTAACGATAAAATACCTGCCATGTAATAAATAAGATTCTTTTATCTCATCCCCAAGAAAACAATCGGGATAACGCTTCATAAAAGCAATAGTTTGTTCCATATAAAATATTGCCGTCTCAAGGTCATAATAATGATATCCAAGCCCCATCCTGCCAGGAGTCTTGGCGCTGGTACCAGAAAGTATATCTTTATTTTGCTCAAGAACAACTACCTCATGACCATATTTAGCGAGTTCCAATGCCGTTGCGCAACCGGCAACTCCGCCACCAATAATTGCAATTCTTGCCATATTTAAAATTTAAGTTCAAATCTTTTATTTTAGTTAATTATTAATACCTCGTTAACAGGTTTTAGCAAAATATTGCTGGTTATAGTGAAGGCAAAATCAATCAAACAAGCTTTCTCTTGAGTAAAGCGCTCTTTAAGCGACAAGATATCGCCATTATCGCTACTCCCTCCAACTAAATGACCGCCTTTTATCTCTTTATCAAATAACAATTGAGTCGAATTTGTCACATTATCTTCAGGAAAGACTCCGTTACTTCTGGCAAAAAAATCACCTTCAAATTTTGCGTCAAAGACTGCAACAAATGCCCTACCGCCAGATTTATCTTTTAAAATTCTTAATAATTCTTTTCTGCCTTTAATAATTTTACGGTCAGCATCAAAGATTTCGGCGCCATTAAAATCAGCAACTTGAAAAGTCCAATATCCCTGATCATTTAAAGCCTTAAAAACTTGATTTCCTTTAGTGATACGAAAATTTTGCAAGTTAAATAGGAAGCCCTCACCACCACCAATAAAATCACCTGCTTGCTCATTATTTCCACGAGCAGCAGCGCCAATTCCAATTTGACCGAATTTTTTTATCTCACTGGCCAAAACCTTAACCGATCTTACATGAACATCCTTCTGCCACAACGCCCCCCACTGAAATAATGAATAATTCTTGCTCCTGGCAGCAAGAGTTTTGGCAAATTCATCAATTGTTGCTATCAGATCTGATTTTAGAATATGAATGTGAAGATATTCACAAGAGACAGCCTTATCTTCACCTTTTATTGAATCAAGAATACAAATTAAACGATATATTTTAGACATAATTGCGGTTTATAATAGATTTCATTATCTGTTTTTCATTGCTTATAGCCAATTTTTTAGCTATTGATTTGGCAACTTCCGGTTTTGACGTATCTTTTTGAATCAATTGGACATTTTTTATAGGACCAGCAAAAGACCAGGCCTGATATTAGTTTTTTTGACGCTTAAAAACCGCCATGTAATTGACGTCAACATTATCACTAATTTTAAACTCATCAAAAATGAGATTATATTTTACGCCTTTTAGATCACTTAAAATTAACTGATGATTAGTAGCGATTTTATTGATTTCTGAGGGCTTAAGAAATTTTTTAAAATTATGAGTACCAATATCTAGCCATCTTAAAATATATTCTGCGCCAATGATGGCAGTAAAAAAAGATTTCAAATTACGGTTTATAGTGGCAATAAAAATTAGGCCATTTTCTTTTAATCGCAGTGAGGCATTTTTGATTAATTCTTCAGGATCTGATACATGCTCTATTATTTCTAACAATAAGATTACATCGAATTTTTCTCGCTTACCTAAATCTTCAATTGGAATTGCCTGATAATTAATTGCTAATCCTGATTTTTGCGCATGAATTTTAGCAATTGCGATATTTTTGTCAGAAGCATCAATTGCCACCATATCAGCGCCCATTCTGGCAATTGGCTCAGCAACTAAACCGCCACCACAGCCAACATCAAGAATTTTAAGATCGCTAAATGGTTTAGCTGCTTTTTTATCTAAGTTAAAATGATCGATAATTTTAGATCTGATATAAGAAATTCTAACCGGATTAAATTTATGCAGAGGTTTAAATTTGCCATTTTCATCCCACCAGCTATCAGCGATGGCTGAGAATTTTGCTACCTCTTTTAAATCGATGGTTGAATTTGTTGCCATATAATTTAAGCTAATTCACAATATGACAAAAAATCTCCATTGCTGGCCTTTTGCCAATTAAATCTTCAAATATTCTGATAATTTTTGTCCTTAGAGATTTTTCAATTTCAGCGGCAACTTTACCTTCCGGTAGATTTTTTCTTTTTTTGGATAAAAAAGGAATTTTTAATCCACCACCCAATTTGAGATCTTTGGACTTGTGCTTTAAAAGCATGGTGATTTCTTTTTGGATCATCTCTTTTACTACATAATCATTTTTGAGATCGTAGCAACCAACTGCAATTATTTTAGCTTTTGAAATTAAATTTAAAGAATTATCAAGCACCAAAGAAATTGTCACAATACCCGCTGATTGCAGTTTTCTTCTTTCCTTGATAACTTCGCCTTTTAAATCAAGCAATTGCTTGCCATCAACTCCAAAATAGCCAGCCTTTACCAAGCCAATTGACGCCGACTCGGTCTCAAAATTTTCCTTCGATAATTTAACTACCAAGCCATTTTCAACCTGAATAATTTTTGGTACCCCTACAGATCTTGCTAAATCGCCATGGGCTTTGGTGTGAACAAATTCACCATGAACTGGAATTGCAATTTTTGGCTGCGCTAATTGATACATTTCTCTTAACTCATCTTGCGATGGATGGCCAGAAACATGGACAAAATGGTCTTTTTCAGTGATAACCTCAATTTGCTTTTTGGCTAAAGCATCAAATAAAGCAAAAATTTTCTTTTCATTACCAGGAATGATTTTAGAGGAAAAAATCATCATATCACCCTTGCTAAATTTTACGGTTGGATGAGTATCGGTGGCAATTTTTTTAGCCGCCGCCAAAGGCTCGCCCTGACATCCGGTTGCAATAATTAAAAGCTCGCTTTTTTTATAAGATCTAATCTCATGATCAGAAATAAAATCAAAATCTTCCCTAAAATAGCCGCTTTTTTTGCCAACCTCATGAAGCCTACGCAGCGAATAGCCGGCAAGCACTACTTTACGCCCTACCTCTTTGGCAATTTTGGCAATGGTATGAATTCTAGCTAGATTAGAAGCAAAACTTGCCACCCCAACCAGCCCCTTACAAGGTAAAATCAGGCTTTTTAATGATTCATGTAATTCGCCTTCTGATCTTGAATGACCAGCAGTTAAGGCGTTAGTTGAATCACAAACTACCGCTAAAATTTCACCCTTATCGCCATAGGCTTTAATTTTTTCTTTTTCTGAAATATTACCAACCACCGGATCAGGATCAAATTTCCAATCGCCAGTATGAAGAATATTGCCTTTTGGAGTTTTAATCAACAAAGCGTTCATTTCCGGCACTGAGTGCGTAAGCCCAATAAACTCAATCTTAAAAGGATCGAGATTTAAATCTTTTGAGCCATCAATAATATGAACCTTGACTCTCTTATTGAGATTATATTCCTCCAATTTCGAATATAAAAAATTAGCCGCTAATTTTGAAGTATAAATCGGCATTTCAAGCTCCTGATAGAGATATTGCACCGCCCCCAAATGATCTTCATGAATATGGGTAATGATAAGCCCGATTAAATCCTTCTTATGAGCCTTAATAAACGAAATATCGGCGGTAAGCATGTCAACCCCCGGTACATCACTAGCAAAACCAACTCCCAAATCAACCATCAACCATTTACCATTCAAATGATAAAGATTTACATTCATGCCAATTTCATTAGCGCCACCCAAAGCAACAAACAACAAATCATCCCGATGTTTTTTTAAATTTATATCCATTTATTTCTATTAAAATTTTTTAAAAAAGAAGTGAAAAACTCCCTATAATCACAACCAATCACGCTTCCGCGATAGCAAAAGCTTAACTCATGGATCGCTAAAAACAAGCCATTTTACCAAAAACTAAAGATTGATATAATGCTTATTTTTTTAATAACACACAATTTTAACCAAAAAATTTTTACGATATCTCAAATTCCAAAGCGAATTTTAAGACCAGTATTTTATTTGCACCAGTTAAGCACAAGAAAATTTTTTGAC
>CAZUPN010000032.1:0-13452 GCA_964622015.1 uncultured Rhizobiaceae bacterium
AAAGAATATGGGCAAGTTGAGTAGCAAAATCAAGATCGTGGATATTAGCTTCATTGACTCTATCGATAATAGTTGCAAATGAAGTATTAAGCTCCATTTTATCCTCGGTAAAATTATACTTAGCCTCTTTAAAAATTCCAGCCATCGGACCTTGTATTAAAAAGCGATCAAGCATTTCTGAAAATACCCCATCCCAAGTTTTTTTAATATCCAAGGAGGCGTAATAACCAACCATATCCTTGATACCAAGATGCTGCCATTCTACTCCAGAGAATTTTTCAACAAAGCGTAATTTTCTAGCGTCAATATGAGCAGTATCAATTTCTGACATTGAGTTTGGATCAATCGAGTCAACTCCAGCCCAGCGATATAATATATCTTCTAATCTTTGAGGAATTTCACTAAATTGCTCAGGTTGAAGACTAGCAAAATCACTGACCATTTTTAATAATTGCTCATCTTTAGAAAGAGAAATATGCAGAGATGGCAAATCGCCATAACCCCTAGAAAGTGGCAGAAGCATTGCTTCTAATTTTACCTCAAAATTATTGCCAAATTCTTCTGATTGTGAACCCTTAAACCAAGTATCAACATTATTATTTAAAAAATGCACATCATAAATACTTTGTTTGGTAGCGCCATTATCATAGGTGATGGTTGATGATCCAGAAATATAATTTTCCCTCTGATAAATATCCATCTTGGTATAAGCAAGATTAATTTCTCGAATATGATAATATGCTAGTGTTTGCAACTCTCCTTCTTCAGCAATGCCATTTTGATTATCATCCCGCCAAATTTTAAGCTCAGCAAATTCTTGATCCAAGGCATTGATTTTACCATCATTATTACTATCGAGTTTTTTTAATTCCTCCCAAGCGCTAGTTCGATAATCGCCAAATAATTCAGTAACATTATCAATATTACCATTATGATTTCGATCATAAGCAAGCATCCCATCATCTTTATTAATCCAACCAACATGATTAACAAAACCAGTATTTTTAATATCAAAAAATACATTACCCTCGGACATAGCGGTAGTTTCAATCCCATCGCCATCAAGATCAATTGCTAAAGGTGAGGCATGGTTACGGGCATCACCAACATGCTTCACCGAAATATCAATATAATGGCTAGGATTGACAATATCATTGAGAGGGTTAGTAATTTTAAAAGTGCGGTAATCGCCATGACTAACATCATGTAAAGTAAATTTTAAACTAGTATCAATTAAAGTATGACCATCTCGAGAGTTCTGCGCTATACCAAAATTATCGATCCCAAGAGAGGCAAATTGCTTCTCGGCGTAAGATTGTTGGCATACTATATGTTGGCCATCGATGTTTAGTGTGCTGTTTTTAATTGCGCATTTTCCAATGATTCTATCGATGGTTGATTGAGATTGTTCTATATCGGTATTATGGGAAAGTACTGCTCCTTCTGCGAGGCGGCGGTTAGCGAGGCCGGGTTCAAGTTTGCCATTAGAACAATCCATGACTTGAGTTAAGACATTATTTAAATGTCCATAATCACCAGTTTTGACGTATTCTCTAATTTCATTGTAAAAATCAGTACCTTTACCGACAAATTTATTGCCACCAGTATAATACAAATCCTCAATTGCTAATCTTTGATATGGGGTTAAATTGTCGGCAATATCATGATAAGTGCCAACTTTACCAAAAAGCTCTCCTTCCCTGGAAGACGAAGAATAATCAAAGAGTCTACTTATTTGATCGTTATCTAATCTTTGGCCATGATAAACATCGTCGAAATTCACTGAATTGCCAAATACCTCATGCCATTCGGCTCTAGCGGAATCACTATCCATGTTAAAACCAATACCAACCGTCCTATTACCATTGATATCATTGTAAGCGGCGTTATCTCGTCCCTCATTTAATTTAAAGAACTCATATCTTGCCTGTTGGTATTCTTGTCTATTTTTTGGGTCGTTTAGATCTTGGTTACTAAGCCTATCTAATCGATCCAATGTGTCTTGAATTCTAGCCTTGCTACCAGCATTCTGTAAATTTGTATAAAGAGTATTAATAGTCATAATTTTATTGATCTGAGGTTAATATTGTTTGTTCTTATTATTTTTTTATATGTATGTTTTTCTAAATTTATCATCAGAACGATGGTTCATATGATAGGCTGTCTTTGTTCTTAGTATCTCTAATTACATCGAAATCTATGATTCTATTTTTATTTTTTGTTAAGTTGAATTTTAGTTCAAAATAACCAATTATCCCAATTTTAGAACGATATCGATCTTCCAATGGATTATGTCCAGAGATAAAAATTGCCGCTTGTCTTACTTGATTATAATAGCGATCTGTATAGCTAACAAAATCTATGTTTTCCATACCATATTGCTGATCACTAAAGCTTTTGATATCAACGATCAATTTCTTATTTTCCCAGATTTTTAATCTTATTGCCTCACTATCATCTTTTGATTCAAACTGATACTTCAAAACTTTGTCTGGTAACCTGCATTCATAGATATTGCTATGGTTGGCAACAGTATCGCGTTCAAGATTGATAAGGTTATATTTTTCTTTAACGATATCTTTGCCATGATTTAAAAAATCATATATTTCATCTTCAGCATGAATCTCAAAAGTTCTTATGCTAAAATAATGAAGTTCTTCAATACAAGTTACCTGAGCAAAACGCCAGAATTCATCGGCAGCAGCGCTTGGTAAGTATAGTAGTAATCCGATTAAAATGTTAGCTAGGAGGAAGAGTCTTTTCATTGATCCGGTGATTTGTTTGGTTAATGTTTGCTGATTAGTTGTTTTCATTAGTAATAAGTAATAAGGCAACCAGCCTAAACTTACAAAATTTTATTTCCAAGATTAAGTAATTTAATTATTTCGTTAGAAAAGATGATTCTTGTTGTATGAAAATGATGCATAATATAGGTTAAATTAAGCTTTATTGTAAGTGCCAAACCAAAAATCTTTTTCTCCATTGTTATCATTTATCTATCTTTTTTGGTAAAAAATTTTCTCCGGTTATTACTTTGTTGATGCGTTCATTGCCGACTTTTGCTAGCCACATTTTGATTGGTTCGGCTTTTGGGCTGAGGATTGATTGAATGAGGCGAAAGACGGCTTCTAGGTCTGCGACATCGGTATTGTAAAATTTTCCATCGCTTGCTTGCATTTTCAGTTGGTGACAATTTGTCACCAACTCACTTCCTTCGTTTTTTAGTCTTTCTTTGAGTTTGTTCCAATATTTTCGGGCTTTTTGAAAATCTGTTTGCTCAGTTAAAGCGGCAACAATATCAATAACCGAAAAAAACCATTTCTTGGTTTTTTCGTCAAATGATTTGCGGATTTTGAATTTTTCAAAAATTGTTAGATTTTGTTTCTGGTTCATAAATTGTTATTTTTTAGTTATTGTAACTTTCTTTCTGCGGGCAAGATTTTTTCTCAGCGCTTCAGAAAGCGAGGCTTTTTTTGTTTTTTGTTGTTGATTTTCCTTTATTTTCTTAGTCATTTTTTAAAGATCAAATTTTAAATGTAGAGTGTATTTTTGGTCATATTTGGTGGATTGGATGAGATTGGTGTCTTTTGCTAAGGAATCATATCTTTTTCTTTCTAATTCATGAATTAATTCGGCGTGGATTCCTGGTTTTAATTCATAGGATATTCTGGTTTTAGAGTCAAAGCCAAAATTTTGAATGGAGGTTTGAGAGTTTGGTTGGTTTTTGCCGTGGATATTGACAAAGAAAAAAGTTCTTTGGCCGAAAGCAATTTTTTTGTTTAAATTAAATGCCAAATCGGAGCCGAAATTAATAGTGGTTTGATAGCCAAATTTTTCGATATGATCATAGCCTAAGGCAATGTCTGCTTCCCAAATATCATTAAATAATTTGCGACCAATTCCAATTGCGCTGTTAATATCAAGTAGGTAATTAGCCTCATCATCATGCTTGGTGCGATTATATAAAAGGAGATAATTTTGACTGGCAGGAATAGTGATTTTGCTGACAATTTCAAAATCATATAAATTTTTATTTTCTGAATTACTGCCCGGAGCCTTTTGTTTTAATTGCCGCAGCAGGCTAATATCGTGAGAAAATTTATTGCTTTTATATAGATATTCGCCAGAAATTTGCAGGTCTTTACTTATTGATCCCGAGCTGTAATAGCCGCCAAAGGCGATGAACTCACGGATTGCTGATGATTTATAAAGATCATCATATTTGACAAAATTATGATCATAGCCAAAGGCTAATTGAGAATAAAAAATTGTTAAGATGAAAATAAAATAGAAAGACATCTTGGACAAAGAGCGCCATTTGCGATCAATTTGAGCTAGTGGATTTTTTAGGTTCATAATTATTGGTGAAGATTTATTTTAATTATTAATTATTTTTTATCAGGCGAATTTGAGTTAATTTCTTGGCCATTATCTTGCGATTGTTCGATAATTTGAGCATCGTCAATACGCGGCTTATTGTCAATATTATTGCCATTTTCATCGACATTTTGATCGATATTAACCTCATTTTGATCAGATAAATTCGGCATTTCAATTTCTTCTTCTATTTTGCTGTCAAAGATCCAACTTGCGCGGCTTTTTACTTGATTAGAATATTTTACACCCATAAAAAATGCAAAAATTATCAAGCTAAGAATTACCAGCGCTTCAACCAATTTAACCATATTTAATTAAAAAATTATTTGCACCAAAGATTAATCATGAGTAAGCTATGACGAATCTAGAATTTTGGAAATTAAAATGCAACTAATCTTGTGGTTTTTTTAATTACCAACAGCAAATATATCAAAATCTAATCAATAAATGACAGGCTTCAATCAATTATTTGAAAAAAAGAAAAGACTTTATCCGCAAAATGTTAAAGGTTATTTTAGGCGGTTAAAATGGCTTTTAAATGCAATCTTTTTAACTATTTATCTTTTGAGCCCCGCTCTTCGTTATCATCGAGGCGGTGGGGCGCCAGATCAGGCGATATTAATTGATTTGCCGAATTCTCGGGCCTATTTCTTTTTTATCGAAATTTGGCCCTCAGAGGTTTATTACCTGGCTGGAATTTTGATTTTTGCGGCGGTAATTTTATTTTTTGTTACCTCTTTATTTGGGCGCATTTGGTGTGGCTATGCTTGTTTTCAAACGGTGTGGACTGATATTTTTATGGCAGTAGAAAGATTTTTTCAAGGTGACCGCAATCAACGTATTTTGCTTGATCGCAGGCAAAATCCATTAGAAATTTTCTTAAAAAAATTTCCTACCCATTTAGTTTGGATTATCATTGGCCTGATTACCGGCTTTGGTTTTATTGGCTATTTTAATGATTATTTTGCTTTGGCAAAAAATCTGATCAATCTTGATTTAACCCTAAATCAGATCTATTGGATTATTGGCATTGCTTTTGCTACTTATATCATGGCCGGCTTTGCCCGGGAGCATGTTTGCACTTATATGTGCCCTTATGCCCGCTTTCAATCGGCAATGTTTGATAAAAATACTTTGATCATTACTTATGATGAAAAAAGGGGAGAAAGGCGAGGCAAGCATAAACAAGGAGATAGTTTTGAGAATCGCGGACATTGTATTGATTGTAAGCAATGCGTGGTGGTATGCCCCCAAGGAATTGACATCAGAAATGGTTTGCAAATGGAATGTATTGCCTGCGGGCTTTGCATTGATGCTTGTGATTCAGTGATGGAAAAAGTTGGCCTGCCTAAGGGTTTAATCCGCTATGATACTTTAAGAAATCTTGCAAATACCGATAGCAACAAAAATACCAAATTTCGTTTTTGGCGACCAAGGACAATATTTTATTTATTGATCACTATTATTGTAAGTGCCGTAATGATTAGTAATCTAGCTTTTAAAAGCCCGCTAAAACTCGAAATTATTCCAAATCGCAATCCAATTTTTGTAGTTCTATCCGATGAGAGTATTAGAAATGGCTATATGTTAAAAATTACCAACCAAACTCATGAGCAGAAAAATTTCTCGGTTAAAGTTTTATCACCAATTGCACTGCAATTAAAAATAGAATCCGCAACCGGAATTGATCAAAATAACCTACCAGTTGCCCCCGGATCAATTGCCGGCTTTAAAATTTATGCCACCTTGCCAAAAAGTTTTTTTGATGATAATCTGGCAATTAGTAATGAAGGAAGAAATATTATTGAGCTTGAAATTATCGATAATCAAACTAAAAATTCACAAAAATTATCGACGATTTTTATCTCTAAATAATAAAGTGATTGATAAAATTAAAGGCAAGACCTGGTATAATCCTAAAATATAAATCTATATTCTGGTTTTTGTCATTCCCGCGAAGGCAGGAATGGCAATAGAGAATTTGGTATAAGCTTAAAATAAAGTAAAATGAAAATGACTAAATATCGTATTGAAACTGACTCCTTTGGTGAAATTGAAGTGCCAAATGATAAATATTACGGCGCGCAAACTGCCAGATCTTTAAAGAATTTTAAGATTGGTGGGGAGACGATGCCGCTGCCTTTGATTAAGGCTTTGGCACTCTTGAAAAAATCGGCAGCTTTAACTAATCAGGAATTGGGGATTTTGGATCCTAAATTAGCGGAGGCGATTATTTTGGCGGCCAAGGAAGTGATTGCCGGTAAGTTAGATGGTAATTTTCCTTTGGTGGTGTGGCAGACTGGCTCTGGGACCCAAAGCAATATGAATATCAATGAGGTTTTATCTAATCGTGCGATTGAAATTTTAGGTGGGGCTGTAGGTTCAAAAAAACCGGTTCATCCAAATGACCATGTTAATATGGGACAATCCTCAAATGATACTTTTCCAACTGCAATGCATATTGCAACGGCAATTGAGATTAATCAGCAATTGATTCCGGCATTAGAAAAACTTCATTTGGCTTTAGTTAAAAAAACTACAGAATTTAAGGATATTGTTAAAATCGGCAGAACTCATTTGCAAGATGCAACGCCAATGACTTTGGGTCAGGAATTTTCTGGCTATGCGGCGCAAATTGAATATGCAATTAAGAGAGCAAAAAAATCTCTGGAAAGCGTTTATGAGTTAGCGCAAGGTGGAACCGCGGTTGGTACTGGAATTAATTGCAAAGTCGGTTTTGCTGAAAAATTTGCGCAAAATATTGCTAAAATTACTGGCCTGCCTTTTGTTAGCGCTAAAAATAAATTTGAGGCTTTGGCGGCTCATGATGCTTTGGTTGAATGTAGTGGCCAGCTTAATGTTATTGCGGTATCGCTGATGAAGATTGCCAGTGACATCAGATTGCTTGGCAGCGGCCCAAGATGTGGGATTGGTGAGATAAATTTACCAGAAAATGAGCCAGGCTCTTCAATTATGCCAGGCAAAGTAAATCCTACGCAATGCGAGGCTTTAACTATGGTCTCAGCGCAAGTAATGGGAAATCATACTACTGTGACTATTGCGGGGGCGAGCGGGCATTTTGAATTAAATGTTTTTAAGCCGGTGATTATTTTTAATGTCTTACAATCAATTCGCTTAATTGCTGATTCATGCGTAAGTTTTGTTGATAATTGCGTTGATGGTATTACTGCTAATCAAGCTAGAATTACTAAATTATTAAATGAATCTTTAATGTTGGTAACTGCTCTAAATCCTCATATCGGCTATGATAATGCTGCCAAAATTGCCAAAAAAGCCCATAAGGAAGATAAAACTTTAAAGCAGGTGGCGCTCGAGCTTGGGCTATTAACTGAAAAGCAATTTGATCAATGGGTAGTGCCAAAAGATATGATTAAACCTAAAAATTAGGATGATGATTTTAGATTTTGATATTGTAATTATCGGTGGCAGTTATTCAGGAATGACGGCGGCGCTTACCTTAGCCACTATTAGCGACGATCTAAAAATTGCAGTAATTGAAAAGCAAGATATTATCCGCCAGGATAAAAAAACTGATGGCCGCGCTTTGGCAATCTCTCATCAATCGCTGCAATTATTTAAGGAAATTGCGATTTATGATCAGGTGATTAAGAATGCGGGGCAGATTAAGGATATTAAAATTACCGATTATAAATCTTCAATAATTCTAAATTTTTTAAGCAAGGAAATTGGTCGAAATCATCCTAATTTTGGCTTTATCATTGAAAGTTATTTGATTCATAACGCTCTTAGAGATCAATTACTCAAACGAAAAAATATCACGATTTTTTGCCCGAATTCTTATCAAAAAATTGCTTTTGAAGATGATTTGTCGTTAGTTACAATTGATGATCAGAAAATTATCAGATCAAAATTACTGCTTGCTGGTGATGGCAGATTTTCCAGCCTTCGTGATTATTTTAAAATTCAAACTACCAAAAAAAATTATCATCAAAAAGCGATAGTTTTTAATATCAAACATCAAAAACCTCATCAAAATGTCGCTTATGAGAAGTTTTTGCCCTACGGGCCGCTTGCGATTTTGCCGCTAAATGATCAAAATCAATCTTCAATTGTGTGGATTTTAAAAGATAGTGACTGTGAGGCGGTTCTTAGTTTAGATGAACTAAATTTTAATCATCAATTAGCTAAGAAAATGGAAAATATTTTAGGTGAAGTTGCGGTTATGTCACCAAAATTTTCCTATCCCTTAATTTTAATTGAAGCCGATCAATTCTATCATCAAAAAATGCTGCTAATTGGTGACTCATCTTGCGGAGTCCACCCAATTGCCGGGCAAGGATTTAATCTTGGGGTAGGGGGGATTAGAATTCTTGAGCGACTGGTTCGACAATATTATCTTTGCGGCCTTAATTTAGGAAGCGAGTTGCTAATTAAAGAATATAATAAAAAAGCTAAATTTGCCGCCAAAAAGATGATCATCGCCACCGATATTTTAAACTCGCTATTTGAAACCAAAAATTTCGCCATAAAAATTGCCCGCAATCTTGGACTTGGGATGGTTAATAAAATCCCAAAATTAAAAAAACTCTTCATCAAAAATGCCGGTGGCGTTAGCTAGAATTTAAAAAAAGGTACCTGGTACTTTTTTACTATCCCTACTTGAATTTTGATTCTTAAAAATTATATCATTATTGTGTTTCCCCGCTTTCCTCACAAGAGAGGGTTGGGGTGAGGGGGGAGGTTGATTATTACATAATTATTAACAATATTTATATTTTTAAGCATTATGACAGAGATTAATAATTCCAAAACAAATCAGACAAATTCAAAAAATTCATTTTTAACCAGGGATCTTAAGCCATGCTTTAAGTCCCTATTCTCATCGCGGCTTTTTATTGCTATAATTTTTGCTTTGCTTGGTAGTGCTATCGCTATTTTTGCTCAGGATTATTATCGGCAAAAAATATTAACATCACTTAATCGTAATTTTTACGGCCCCAATGTTTTTGAAGAAATGCTGATGGCAGAAAAAAGAATCAATGATATTCTTAGAAGCCATAATCAATATATGATGAATGTTTCTAATAAAATTCAAAAAGATCAGAAAATTTCAAAATCTGAGGTGATTTCTAAGCAGGATAATGAAAATTATTGCTATGAATTAAGTTTTTCAGGCTTTAAGAAGGAAGATGTCAATGTTGGCATCAAGGATAATATTTTGACATTTCGGGCCGAAAATAATCATGAAAATTCAGGTAAGAATCAAAAATCCTATTCATCTTTAAATTTTTATTATTCTTTCTTGGTACCAGATTATGATCATAGCGCAGAGCCTGAAATTATAAGAAATGATGATAAAATTACCGTCAAATTCAAAAAGAAGAGTGAGAAAAAATGATAATTTTTTATAGCTCGACTAATTTCGTATTTTAATTTGAAACTTGTTTGGCTTTTGATTGGCTGGGCAGAAAAAAATTGATTTAAATTGAGAGTTCAAATAGCTTGAGACTCTATATTGATCTAATACCAAAATCCATTATATGGATTTTGGTATACAATTACTAATTGTATGATATCAATTCTCAATCTATTGCAAAATATAATGCCGTTGAAGTTATCGCAAATGAACGACCTACCTATAAAAGCAGTGCTATTAATGGTTGTCTGCTATTTATTTTGATGCTAATACTGGCGTTACCTCTGGTGATTCCTGATCAATTCCTTATCATAAATTTTATGATGGGTATATTGCGGAAATAATTTATTATAATCATGCCCTTAAAAGTCAGGAACGCCAGGATGTTGAAAAATATTTATCCAAAAAATGGGGAGTGGCAATTTGATGCTTATAAATTAGATTTGATCCATTTTTGGCTGGCTGGGTCTTTTTTGTAGGAATTAAAATTATTGGTAACCGCTTGGTAATTAGCGGCAATGTTTTTGGCTAATGCGGCCTTGGAATCATCATAGAAATAAAAAATACGCGAGAAATTGCTGATGAATTTGGTTGTAGCTTCGTCAAATAGCAGCAAATAATCAGCTTGATTATGATTTTCTTCTTGATTGGTAAGAAAAATCGGCTGGTTTTTTGGTTCAAATTCCTGGTCAAAAATTGTGACATGGGGGATAAATTTATTTTTGCCAAAGCTCCATAGCCCATTATCCAGAGCATTGATTAGGGTAGTGTCTTTGCTGTAAATTAAGGTCTTTTTCTTTTCTTCAAGAACCTTAAGTAAAAGTGGCGCTACTGATTTGGCAATGCCATTTTCGATCAGATTACTTACCTGATAAAAATTAATTTCGTTTTTCATTTTTTTTGCCATATATTTTTTGTTGATAAAATTTATATTCAGCAATCTCGGGGATCTTATTATAAAAGAAAATACAGCCAATTACCATCAAAAGACAATAGATAAAATTTAGCATCGCCATTGATAAGAAAGGCAAAATATAAGTAGGATCGCTGCATTTTGCTAATTTTGCATCGGCAACGGCGTTTTTTAAATCATCGATATTGTCATATTGATTTAGTTGTTTTGATGAGCAGGAATTTGGCTCTTCAAAGATTTTTTTTTCAACCCCGACATGATAAAATGATATGGCGCAATTGATAAGTAGGGCGGCGATACAGATAAAAAATACCCGCCTTTCATGCTTGACTCTGGCCATTTTTTTGACCTTAAACAGATTTAAGAAAATACTGCTAAATAATAGCAAAAAGAGCATGACAAAAAATGGCTTTCTTTCCTGTAAGCATAAATTGCAAGGCTTAAAGTTAAAAAAATACTCGCTATTATAGGCAAATAATATTGCCACCATGCTAGTAAAAAGCATAAATCTCAATAGGTTGCGTAGAGTTAGCCCTTCATATTTAATCATAGTTTTTCTAACATTTTTTTTGCCATTTTTTTTCTAATTTCAACGCCCGGCTGGTTGAAAGGATCAATATTTTTTACCATTGCAATCAAAATCACTTCCAGAAACATTTGCATCATCAAAGCTGAAAGTGAGGATTCGTCAATTTGGTTAAAAATAAAATTTCTGATTGGCAATTTTTTTTGATTCAAAATTTCAGCAGTAGTATCTTGCTCGGTCTTTAAAATTTTGCTTAATTTTTTACCGCCAAATAAAGTTTTTACCGATTTTAAATCGCTGATCAAAAAATCGCTAGCGGTATTTTTTTGCAAGATAAAAGTAAAAAATTTATCTTTAGGGCCCGCAATATAAAGCTGTAATTGACTATGTTGATCAACGGTGCCCATTGAATTAATAACAATTGGCCCAAATGATTTTTTGCCCAAAGATTCTGACCATAATTGCCGATACCAATCATTAAAATTTTTTAAATCATCAATATAGGGCATGATAACATTATTGCTAAATCCTAAATCATATAAATAAAGCTGGATCGCGCAGGATTTAATAATCGAGTTATTAGCTTTACTGGTTAAAAAATCATCAATAACTGTCTTGGCGCCCTGTCTGATTTTAGCGATATCAAGCCCAGAAATTGCCGCCGGCAGCAAGCCAACTGCGCAAAGATAAGAAAATCTACCGCCGATATTTTCAGGATGATTAATAGTTGGCGCCTTGATTTGTTTGGCGATTTTGCTAATGACGCTATCTTTTGCCTCGGTTAGAAATAAAAATGATTTAGTAAATATTTTTTCTGAAATTCCAGTGCCTAATTTCTTGATTTTTTCAATGATAATTAAACTCTGGCAAATAGTTTCAATAGTTTGGCCGGATTTACTGATAATTAAAAAAAATGTCTTGGCAAGATCAATTTTTTGCAAAATATTTTCTACTGTTTTCGGATCAATTGATTCCAAAAAATGAATTTTTTCAAGCTGGTGATTTGGTGCCAAAGCAGTCAAAGTCTTGCCCCCCAAACTTGATCCCCCAACTCCTAAAATCAAAATTTTTTCAAATTTAGAAATTTTAGCCGCAAGATCTTTGATCGCTTTTAAATCCTTCGACTCAAAAGCAATATCAACCGCCCCAATTTTTTGACCCTTAATCTCCGCCTTTAATTGCAACGCTTTTTTGCTACATATCGCCAAATACTGCTTAAATTTAGCATCATTAGCGATGTTTTTAAATGATTGCTGATAATGTGTTTTCGCCGGCATTTTTATTGTTGAATATATATAAATTACTTAGCTTTTTTAGCCAAAATTCGCATTTTCACCCTCTCCTCTTGTTGGAGAGGGTCGGGGTGAGGGGTAAAATGAATTTACAGACTATCAATTAACTAATTATTTTTAAAATAATCTGTAATGTCTGCTTAAGCTGTTATGGTTTCTACCCCTCGCCTTAAGCAGGGGGTAACCGGGTATCTTAAATTAGTATCTGATAACAGATTAGAGCTTAAACTATAAATTTTAAAAAATATCGCAACTATATTCTTTAGCAAGATCATGTTGATTATGATCAAAGAAATCAATTGAATCTAAATTATGCTCTTGATTAATGTCGATTTGATCTAAGGTTAAGGAGTTGGTATTTTCTGTAAAGCCAGATTGAGTGTCGCTGATATCGTAATTAATGCTTTGTAAGTCGCTAAATTGAGTATCGTTAAAATTAAAATTGTCACTTTTGGCTTCAATAATAATGAGCTTGATATCAGCGCTTTCAGGGGTAATAACAAAATCAGAATTAGCAATATTTGATCCGTCGCTAAACTCTAATAACTCAACCTTATTGCAATAATATCTAAAATAATTAACAAAGGTTATTTGATCATGGTTATTATCATGAAATTTGATTACTAAGTCGTTATTGATTTTGATGTAATCAACATCATCTTTGCTAATTCCTTCGCCGAATTTAACTCGATCATAACCACCATTACGATCCGAGCCATTAAAATCCTGCTCAGTGATAATATCTTTGCCATCGCCAAGATTATAAATATAGTTGTTATTATTATCGCAATTACTGCCAATAATATCATCACCCTTGCCGGCATTGATAAGATTGCTTCCGGCATATTCGTTGATGATATCATTATTATCAGCGCCTTCTTGAGTAATGATAAATTCAGAATTATTAATTATTGACCCATCACTAAATTCTAAATCTTCAATTCGG